>DATIOC010000045.1:0-113382 GCA_035473555.1 Solirubrobacterales bacterium | reverse complement strand
CTTGGCGACCATGTAGAGGGCGATCAGGGAGTTGAAGGGGTTGGCGAAGGGGGTTGCGACGTAGAGGGAGCCGCGGGCTTCCTCTTTCAGCAGCGGCGTTTGGATCTTCACTTCGCCGACCTTGGAGGCCTCCGGGCAGCCTTCGCCAGGTGCGGAGTCGTATCTCTCGCGGGCCAAATCGGCACTCGAGCAGCCGACCAGGCCTTCGGCCTGAGAGGGGTTGACGGTCATCCCCTTGGGCAGGGCGACTTCGACCCGCTTGGCCTGGCCTTCGGCGATCGCGTCTTTTGGCAGCAGGCCGTTGTTGGGCATCTGTAGGCCGAAGTCGAGGCCGCTCGGGCTCCCCGCCAGCCTGCTGGTCGGGGCGACGGTTATTTCAGGGTCGAAGGAGACCTGGTTGCAGCCGCTCATTTTCGAACCTTCGAAGGAGCCTAGGGAGATGCTGCTGCCGAGGGGCACGTTCCACGGTTCTGCTTCGGCGCCGAAGTTCATCGGCGTCGCGCAGGAGACCGGCAGGCGCAGGAAGGCGTCTTCGCCGAGGCCGGGAGGCCGCTGGCAGAGGCCGGGGGTGCCGATGTTGTAGACGCAGCCCCAGCCGCGGGCGTTGTCGTGGCGGGGGTCGCCGGGGGTGCCCCAGATCGTCAGGGTCGCGCCAAGGACCTGGGGAACCTGACTAGCGTTGTTGACGCTGGCGATCACCCGGTATTCGTTGTCGGGGTCGACTTCGGTGTCGATGATCACCGCGACGTTGGCGATCGTGAACCCGAAGCGGGCCGGCTCGCCGATCGCCGGTGGCAGGTTGAAGACCGGCACCGCCGGGCGCGCAAAGCCGATCGCCCCGGCGAGGAAGAAGGAGACCGAGGTGGCACCGATAGCAGCTTCGTCGGGACAACTGTTGGTGGTTTCTTTGGCTTCCTTGCTGAAGTCGGCGAAGCTGCAGGTCGGCACCGTGGTCAGGTTGCCGAGGAATCCCGCGGGCAGCGGGAAGCGCAGGTTGCGGGGCTGGGCAGGCTGTTCGACCGCTCGCAGGTTGCGGTCCACCGAGGGTTTCATCCGGCCCGAGTTGAACTGCAGCGAGGTGGTGAGCTGGAACGGGTGGCCGCCAGCGCGGGTGTCCAGTTCGCCTCCCTCTTCTTCCGCCCGGCTCGAGAAGTGTTCGATCCCGAACGGAGTTTTCTCCGGGCTCACTTCGATGTCCTGCTCCACCGACTTCGCAGACGCGTTGCCGCCGGAAACCGTCACCGAGCCCGGGGCCCCCTTCACCGGTGGTTCGCCGAGAAGATTGCCAGGTATTTCGACTTCGATCGAGTCGAACGGCTGCAGCACGCCTTCGAAAGAGCAAGACACGAGGTCGCCACCTTCGACTTCGCATTCGACCGGACCAATGCCGGGGATGACACCTCCGGCGACAGCTTCGGCGCCCGTGGCTTCAACGCCTTCGGGCAGCTCGTCGGTAATCGTCAGCGCTTTTTTGCTGGCGTCCATCGGGCCGTCGCCGATGTTGACGAGGATGACAGAGAGACGGCCGCTGCCGCCATCGCTCACCACTTTCGTGCTGAAGTCCCCGGCCGTGGTGAAATTGGGCGCGGGATCGAATTTTTCTTGAACGAAGCCAATCCTCGGCGCACTCCGACCGGGGATCCTGACCTCAAACGGTTCGACAGTGGCCGGCCCACTGGTCACCTCGATATCCGAGCCGAGGGCCGGTTCGAGGGCCGCTTCGAGCTCGGCCGCGGTTTCAGAGAGCGGAAAGCCGTAGAAGAGACAGATGTTCTTGCTGAATTCTTCGGCGTCTTCGGCGCCCAAGCAGCCGACGGCTTTTCCGTCGACGACGATCTTCGCGGCGGTGGCGGGTTTGCCTTCGAAGGTACCGGGCTCAACCGTTATCTCCTGAACGCTGTCCTGGGGTTCCCAGAGGTTCACGGGCCGACTACTGGTGATGACCTGCCACCACGGCGACGCCGCCGAGGCGGCGAGGGGGAAGGCGAGCAGGCAGCAGAGGAGGGCCGCGGAGATGAGGGCAAGCCGCTTCGGGGTTCTCATCGGCCTGCCCTCCCGCTCTTGTTCGCTGGCTTTATCTTCTTGTGTTTGGCGTGCTTCTTGTTCTTGTGCTTGGCGACGCAGACGACCCTGCCCTGCTTTTTGACCTTCTTCTTCCCCTTCGGGCAGACCAGGGGCGTTTGGGCCCCGTTGAAGGATTCGCTTGCCGGGGTCGGGTCGCTGGGCGGGGCGGGCGAGGGCTGGCAGGCTTCCCCAGCGCATTCGGAGACCGGATGCAGGACCGCGGGGATCCCGTTGACCCTGGCGTCATAGACGTCGAGCTCTTCGTCTTGGTCGAGGACCGAGAGTTTGGTCTTGGTCAAAAAGAAGACGTTGTTGCCGCTGGAGCTCGCATCGAGGAAGCCGGCATCGCCTTCAGCTGAGCCCGAGGAGAGCAGGCCGACGCAGCCATTGCCCGACCTCGTCGCCGTCGCGGTGCTGGTGTTCTCGGCGCAGCTGCCGACCCCCACCGGTTGGTACTGGTAGACGTCCCATTCGCCGTTTGAGTCGGCGGCGACCAGCGGGTCGACGGAGTTGAAGAAGACCCGGCCGTTGTCGAGGATGGTGCGCGGACGGTAGAGGGAGGGGCCCGAAAATTCAGTCTGGGTGGCCTGCGGAAGGGTCGCTGCCACCCAGCGGCCCACCCAGTGGCCTCCGGGGTCGGGCGGAAAGTTCCTTTCCCCTACAGGAAGCTGCTCGCCGACCGCTATCGCCCCCGAGGGGTTGCAGGAAATGCAGCTGAGCCGGTCGCCTTGCGCCTCGGTGTCGTAGAGGAAGACCTCGGTGTTGGGCTGGTCGGCCGAATTGCGGTTTTCGTAACCGGTCAGGCTTTTCTCGGAGGTGAAGGTGAAGTAGCGGCCGCTGGGGGAGATCGCGGCGCTGATGTTCACCTCTCGGGTGGCTTCACCGGCTTGCGCACTCCCCCAAACGAGGCCATCTTCTTCTGAGAGGGCAGCCACGATCCGGGGGGCCTGCCCTTCTTCCCAGTAGTAGAGGTTGGGCTCGCCGGCGGCCGCTTCGTCCCCCGCTTCGCCCTGTTCTTCGTCGAGCACCCCGCGGGCGACGAAGAAGAGCTTCGTTCCGTCGTCGCTGATCGCCGGCAGCTGGTCGATCACTTCCGCGCTTTCCCCTGAGCCTTCCAGCGGGACGCTCAAATCGGTCAGGTTGGCACAGCCCAGCCCACCTCCCACCGCGCCGATCTCGCAGCGGTAGAGATCGCGGCCTTTGGGGCTCGCATCAGCGGTCAGCTGCTCGGAGTCGGTGAAGTAGACGACGCTGCCGTCGGCGCTGGCGCCGCTGAAGGCGGGGGCAACTCCTCCCAATCCGCTTCCGTCCTGTTTGACGTCCAGGCGCCAGGACTCTCCCGCGCTGCGGTCGCGCAGGTAGAGGCCCGCCGCCGAGCTGGTGTCGGCGAAAGAGCTCCAGAAGACCCGCGATCCGTCCTCGGAGATCGCGTTCCGCACCGATCCTTTGCTCGTGCCGACCGACCCCTGGACCAAGGCGCCGCCTTCGGCGACTGGCAGCTCGCTCACGGCTGCGAGTACTCCCTCCGACCACGTGTAGACGGCTTCTTCGGAGGCTCCGACGACTAGCGGTGGTTTCGATTTGAGCGCAATCACGGAAAGGTCCGGGGATACCGCGGCGATCCGCACGCGATTGGGTTCGGTTTTTTCGGGGTTGGGGTTGATCGTCGTCGCCGGCGGCACGTTTCCGGGCGTCAGCAGCGGGGTGAAGGAGGGAGGCTCGCCGTCGTCCCACAGGTACGGGGTGCGTTCGGTGGCCTCGGGGGAGAGCGGCGTATTCTCGCTCGGTTCCATCACCGCGTGCGTCAAATCAGGCGTGAAGAGCTTGAATTCGGTCTGTCCGTGTACGAACAGGCTGGTTTCATTATGTGGGGGCGTGAGTTCCCTGCTCGTCCACTCGCCATTCGGGCTGCGCGCCGCCCGAAGGCTCGCCGGTTCCGGCACCCGGTTGCTGGTCGGATCCTCGAAGAGCGACCCGTTGCTGGCGTAGGCGAGGTCGTCGCCCTCGCCCGAGGCCTGGACCGCCGTCCCGTCGTTGACGAAGACCACCCCGCCGCGCTTCTCAGAGGGCGAGACCATCTCCCACGCTCGAGAATCGGAGAGCGTGGCGCCGAGGCCCGAGGACTGGGTGGTGAACGTCCTGTCGGGACCAGCTTCTAGCCCGGTCTCGTTCTCCGCCACCGCCCTGAAGTGATAAGTCGTCCCTGACTGCAGGCCGGTGAGGGCAAACTGCACGGGCACGCTCTTCTTGCTGGGAGCGATCGATCCGCCCTGAGCCGGCACTTTTTCGCAAGGCCCGACTTCGCAGTCGTTTGGCCCGTATTCGAACCAGTAGGTCGTCGGCTGGTTGAAGGGGTTGACCTTCGCTCGCAGGGTGGCCGAGTCCCCGGTGACGTCGCTCGCGGCGGTGGATTCGATCGCCGGAGCGGAAACGGGCACTTCTTCCACGAAGATCTTCACCTTCGATTCGCCGGCCGAGCTGTCGGCCACGTAGACGCGCGTTTCTCCTTCGGCAGTCAGCGCCGCGAGACCCTGCGGTGCTTTCAGTTCACCTGATTCGCCTGGCCCACCGAAGGTTTCCAAGGGCCCTCCTTCGTCATCGAACACCGCGATCCGCGGTTTCGGCAAGTACTCCGACACATACACGTTGTCGGTCTCCCGGTCGACAGCTAGGCCGTGGGCCGAGTTGGGATCGACGAAGTCAGGCGATAGGGAGTAGGTGGTGGCGGAGGTGACTGGGTATTCGGAGGGGACGTACTTCCCCGGTTTCCTCACTTCATGCAACGCATACAGCGCGCCTTTGCTGTCGACTGCGCTGCCGGCGGGATTAGTCAAGGCCAACCCGCCAACACCAGACACAAGCAAGGCTCCCGTTTGTTCATAGATCTCGACAGCTTTGGCACCCAGACCGCCATCGCTGGTGTAGATGTTGCCGTTTTCGTCGGCGGAGACACCCTTCAGTTCGAGAAACCCAGTGACTTTGTTCGTCCCAGTAGCGCTGAACAACGCGGGTTCGCCGTTCGCCTGGAAGGCTTGCAGCGCGGTTGAGCCGCCTCCCACCTGTTCACCCGTGAGATAGACGACATGGGTCACGGGATTGACCGCGACCTGCCGTTCACCGGGGTTCGTTCCGTCGGTGACCAACCCTGACAGTTTGTTGCCGGACAGATTGGCGGCACTTCCTCCGAAGGCGACAGGATTGCCCTCCAAGTCGAACTTATACAGCGCGTTTCCGTTGCCGTCGAGCACGTAGATTACTTCTGCTGCAACATCGGCGGCGACCGAGCTGACTTCGACGAAATTGGTTGCGTTGGTCCCGTTGGGGCCAAAGGCCTTCGACATGGTGAAGTCGGCGCTGGCGGCAGCGGGAATCGCCGCTAGGGCGACCGCTGCAAGCATGACGGCCATGGCCAGTCGGGCTATACCCCATCGGGCTACCGGCATCTCCCTATCCCCTCCATTCCCTGAGAACGCCCGTCAAAGCGAGCCTGTCCTTGTTGGAGCGCATCCCGGCGCACCGACACAACGGTATTTATCCAATTTCCATCCAAAGGTCAAAAGCCCAGGTGGTATTCGGCGGGCACTAGCCCGGCTGCACGCGCGCAATTCTGCGTGAACACCCTGCATATCGCACTAAACCAGAGACCCGCGCGCGTAATTAGGCAAACACTGAAGAGCGTCAGCATCTCAGCCTGGCGTCGCCATCGAACTTCAGCCGCCAAGGCTTCTCGAAGTCATACTCTTCGCCGCCGAAGCCGTCGATGTAAACGTCGTAGTTGGGCTGGTCCTCACCTTCGCGCCCATGGGCGATCAGCCTCGTGTGCAGCGTGAAGTGGCGGCTGGTGGTTCCGCACGCGCGAGGCTCGATCGCGCTGGTGAAAAAGCCTTCGACGTGCACTCTCCTGAGCCCGCCGCAGGCAAAGAACAGCTGGATGCCGCTCATCAGGATGCTCCGGGTCCTGGCTTCGCTGATCGTCGTGACCCCCATCAGGTTCGTCTTGAGGACTCCGCCAGAGCCCTTGCCGCCGAAGCAACTGAACCCGAAGGGCGTCATCTCCTCCCTGCAGCCGTGGAAAGCGATCCGCATCATGCCCGAGTCTTCCGATTGGAATTTGCCGCTGCCGGTCACCGAGTGGCATCTAAGCTCGATGGCCCGCAACCGCAGCTGGAACCCCCCACCACCAACCCCAACGCGACAGGCGCTCTCCCCGCAGCTCAGCCTCGGCGCCGTAGAGGCCTGCGCCCCTCGGACGATCCCCGAAAGCATGACCAGCAGTGACACAACCACCACACCAGCTTTCCCGCGCATATCGTCCCCTAGTTAACAATACAAGCGACGGGACCGCGCAGCGGCCCCGTCGCTCGATAACTTACTTCAGACCAGATCGCCTATGCGCATGTAAGGATGACGTTCTGGTTGAAGGTCAGGGTGCCTGTACCGTCCTGAGCGGCGGTTTCGTACACGCCACCGCTGGAGTGGTTTGTCTTGCCTTCGAGTTTGAAGGTCGACCCTGTGTAGGTGGTGAATTTTTGGGCTCCATCGCCCGTAGTGGTGAAGACCTGCTTCTGAATCGTGCTTGTGTTTTCACCGCATTTGGTCTCAGATTCACCGATGATGCTGCCTGTGACCTGGGTCGAGGCGAAGCCGCCGGCGCAGGTGAATGTCACCCCTGCGTTTGTCAGCAAGACGCCCGCTCCGCTCGCAGCGGCAGGCAGGGCGATGCTGTGCCCGACCATCACGTTGGTTGTAATTGTGCCACTCGTCGCCGTATTGGTGCAGGCGAAGTGGAAAATGGTCGCCTGCTCCTTGCAACCATGGAAGAGGAGCTGGACGTTACTTGTCGTGCCCTCACGTTCGGCGTCAAGGGGAGTTACCTCACCGCCGCCGCTCACGCTTTCACACCTGACTGTGTCGCCATTGGCGATCGAGAAATTCGTCACGCCGCCACTGGCCGTGAACGTACATTTGCCCGCGCCCTCGCATTTGATCTTTGTTTCTTTCGCCGAAGCGGCACCCGCAAGCGCCATGAAAGCCAGCGCCGTTAGAGCCCCAGCCACGAGGATCATCAACTTCTTGTTCATTTGAACTAGCCTTTCTCTGTTCCGGCGGAGAAGGCCAGCTGGGCCACATCCGCCGGGATTAGGATGGGGTCGGCTGGTCATGACTGGGCCGCCGGCCCCAACTTGCACCGCTATCCCTAGCTGGGAAGCCATTGATTGGTCAAGGGAACCCGCGCGTTAGTAAGCGGCCGCTCTTCCTGGTCCCTGATTTCTCCCTGCAAACTAAGGAGCGCTAGGGAGTTGCGTTCACAAAGCTGCGCGCGGGATGCGGTAACGGGGTCGGGCGGCCGGCCGTCGCCTGAGATCAGTTCTCAGGCCAGTCCCCTCGCGAATTTCTCCTCGACGAGAGCCATTCGACGTACTTGGATGTATCCCTATTTGCAGAAATGCGCGTGAACAATTACACCCACGTCCGAGGCCACGATTCGGGGGGTCTCGGTGTCGCGATTCTGATTCTGGCGTCGGCGGCTATGGCGCCGGTGGGCGTGGCGAGGACTGGGTTCAGGTCCAGCTCGACTATCTCGTGGTGGGTGTCGGCCAGGACGCCTACTCGGAGGATCAGGTCTTCCAGGGATTCGAGGTCGACTGGCTCCGCGCCTCGGAAGCCCGTTAGGAGCGGGAAGGTGGCGAGGGAGCGGATCATTGCCGCGGCGTCGGCCTCGGTCAGGGGGCAGACGCGAAGGGCCACGTCGCCGAGGAGCTCGACGGCGGTGCCGCCGGCGCCGCAGGCGACTACCGGGCCGAAGACCGGGTCGGTGGCGACGCCGACCAATAGCTCGGTGCCGTCGTCGACCATCTGCTGGACGAGGAAGGACTCTGGGTGCAGGTCGCGCTTGGCGAGGCGGGCCTCCATTTCCGTCGCCGCCCGCTCGACCTCTTCGGCGCCCGTGAGGCCGACGGCGACTGCGCCGAGCTCGGTCTTGTGAAGGATGCCGGCGCCGTGGGCCTTCAGCGCCACCCGCCCTCCCAGCTCCGCTGCGACCTCACCCGCTGCCTTCGAGTCGGGGACGATTCTCGCCGCGGGCGTCGCGACGCCGTAGCTGGCCAGCAGCCGTTCGCACTCGGCCGCGCTCAGCCACTCGCGCCCCGCCTCCAGCGCTTCGGCGATCGTCGCCGCCGCCTCGTCGCCGTGGGTGTCCTCGGGTTCCGCCGGCGCTGGGACCGACTGGCGGCGCCACTCGGCGTAGCCGACCGCCCGCCCCAGCGCCCGCGCCGCGTCCTCGGGCTGGCGGAAGACGGGCACGCCCGCGGTGCTCGCCAGCGCGGTGCGATCGCCGGTGGTGAGGAAGACCGCCAGCACCGGGATCGGCCGCGGCAGTGCGGCGACCGCCGCATTGATCGCCGCGGCAACGTCCTCCGAGCTCGTCGCCAGCGGCCGGATGAAGATCGCGACCACCGCGTCGATTCCCTCCCACGCCGCCAGCGCCTCGATCGCCAGCCGGTATTCCTCCGCCCCGGCGCTGGCGATCAGGTCGACCGGGTTCCCCAGCCCGGCCTCGGCGGCGGCGAAGCTCGCCAGCCGCTCGCGCACCTCGGGCGGCGTCTCCGGCACCTCCAGCCCGGCCGCCTCGCAGGCATCGGCGCACATGATCCCCGGCCCGCCCGCGTTGGTGACGATCGCGACCCGCGGCCCGGCCGGCAGCGCCTGTCCGGCGAAGAGCGCGGCGACGTCGAGCATCTCCTCCAGGGTCTCGGTCCGCACCGCCCCCGCTTGGGCGAAGAGCGCGTCGACGGTGCGGTCGGAGGCTGCGAGCAGCGCGCCGGTGTGGGAGCTGGCGGCGCGCGCCCCCGCCGCCGAGCGGCCACTCTTCACCGCGACCACCGGCAGCTTTCTCCCCACCCGTCGCGAGACCCGGGCGAAGCGGCGCGGGTCGCTGAAGGACTCGATGTAGAGGAGCGCGACCGCGGTGCGGCCGTCCTCCTCCCAGTACTCGAGGAAGTCGTTGCCGGTGAGGTCGGCGCGATTGCCGACCGAGGCGAAGGAGGAGACGCCGAGCCCCCGCTCCTCGGCGAACTCGGCCAGCGCCAGCCCGAGGGCGCCGCTCTGACTGACGAAGCTGACGTTGCCGGCCGGGGGCGGGTGCGGGATAAAAGTCGCGTCAAGGCGCGACTCGGGCACGGTGTCGAGGACGCCGAGGCAGTTAGGGCCGACCAGCCGCATCCCGTTCTCGCGGCAGACGGCGAGCAGCTCGCGCTCGCGCGCGGTCCCCTCCTCCCCGGTCTCCGAGAAACCGGCGGAGAGGACGACCAGCGCCCGCGCCCCCTTCGCCGCCGCTTCGCGGGCGACCGCGGCGACCGACGCCGCCGGGACCGCGACTACCGCCAGCTCGATCTCTCCCGGCACCGCCTCCAGGCTCGGGTAGGCGGGGAGGCCGCGCAGCGTCTCCGCCGCCGGGTTGACGGGATAGAGCTCGCCGGTGAAGCCGGCCTCGACCAGGTTGCGGAGGACCTCGGCGCCCACGCTCCCCGGCTGCCGCGAGGCCCCAACCAGCGCCACCGAGCGCGGCTGCAGGACCGAGGCGACCGCGGCCCGGGCGGCGAGCCGGTCACGGTCCTCGAAGCGCTCGCAGGCCGCGGGCGCAAGCGAAGTCGGCATCTCCACCCGCAGGACGCCCGGTTCGGCGAGGGTCTGCGTCGGCAGCCCGCTCTGGCGGAACATCTCGATCATCCGGTGGTTCTGCGGCAGGACATCGGCGACGAAGTCGGTGAACCCGTTTTCGGCGGCGACCTCGGCCAGGTGGGCGAGCAGAATCGTCCCCAGCCCGCGTCCCTGCAGCTCCTCGCCGACGGCGAAGGCGACCTCGGCTCGGCCTTCGTGGCCGCCGACGTAGAGGCCGTGGCCGACGATTCCGCGCCCGCCGCGGACCGCGACCAGGCCGTAGCGCCGGGCATAGTCGACGTCGGCAAAAGCGGCCGCCGCCCGCCCGAGGTCGACCGCGCCGGAGAAGAAACGGAAGGCGCGCGACTCGGCGCCGAGGCCGGCGAGGAACTCGCGCAGGCCCTCTTCGTCGTCGGGACGCACCGACCGCAGGTGAACGGTCGAGCCGTCATGGAGGACGACGTCGGCCTCGCGGTGGGCGGGGTAACCGCTGCTCACCCACCGATCGTAGATCGGCGTTCGTCCTTTGTCGCGTATAGGGCTACAAAGGACGAACGCCGCTCGGGTTACAGTGGGCGCCGATGCTCTACTTCGGCCATCCGGCATGTCTGGAGCACGATCCGCGTCAGGGTCTTTACGGCCATCCCGAGCAGCCGGGGCGGCTGCGGGCGATCGAAGCGGCTCTTACCGAGCGCGAGTGGCTCGGCTGGGAGCGTCGCGAAGCGCCCGCGGCAAGCGTCGCCGAGCTGGAGCTGGTCCACGAGCCCGGCCACGTCGAGCGGATCCGCGATCTCTGTGCCGCCGGGGGCGGTGCGCTCGACGGGGACACCTTCGCCACCGAAGCCTCCTGGGAGGCGGCGCTGCGCTCGGCCGGTGCCGCCTGCGCGATGACCCGGGCGCTGCTCGCCGGCGAGGCGAAGGTCGGCTTCGCTGCGGGGCGCCCGCCCGGCCACCATGCCGAACCGGCGCGGGCGATGGGCTTCTGCCTCTTCGACAACGTGGCCGTCGCCGCTGCGCTGGCGCTGGCCGAGCTCGGGCTCGAGCGGGTCTTCATCCTCGACTGGGACGTCCACCACGGCAACGGCACCGCGGAGATCTTCCGCCGCCGCGCCGACGTCCTCTTCGCCAGCATCCACCAGGGTGGGATCTTCCCCGGCAGCGGCGACCTCGGCGACGCCGGCTCGGGCCCCGGCGAGGGCTTCACGATCAACCTGCCGGTGCCGGCGGGCAGCGAAGAGGACGTCTGGCTCTCGCTGCTCGAGCACGTCGTCCTCCCCGCCGCCGAGGAGTTCCGGCCGCAACTGGTCCTCGTCTCGGCCGGCTTCGACGCCCACCGCGAGGACCCGCTGGCCGAGTGCCGGCTGGAGACCTCCTCCTTCGCCCAGATGGCCTGCCAGGTCCGGGACGCCGCCGCCGGCTGGGGCGCACCCGTCGGCGCCGTGCTCGAGGGCGGCTACGACCTCGCGGCGCTGGCCGACAGCGTGGTCGCGACGATGGCGGCGCTCGGCGGCGAGGGCGACGCAGTCTCCGCCGCGCCGGAGCCGCTGCTCACCTCGCGCGCCGCCTCCCACGTCTCCCACTACTGGAGCCTCTAGACAATGGCCGACCCGAAGTTCGTCGAGATCGGGACCCACCCGCTTGAGCGCTTCCGGCCGCTGCTGGGCGAGGACTATTCGGAGATCGAAAAGGTCGCCGCCTGGGCGAAGACCGGGTTTGCCGGCCGGGCGATCTGGCACCTCAGCTCAACCGCCCGCGGCGGCGGCGTCGCCGAGCTGCTGCGCACGCTGCTGCCCTACGCCCGCGACGCCGGTGTCGACGTGCGCTGGGTCGTGATGCGCGAGGGACCGGAGTTCTTCGCCGTCACCAAGCGCCTCCACAACCACCTCCACGGCAATGCCGGCGACGGCGGCGCCCTCGACGACGAGGCCCGCCGCGTCTACGAGGGGGTCTCGGCGGCGAACATCGAGGCGCTCGAGTCGCTGATCCAGAGCGGCGACATCGTCTACCTGCACGACCCCCAGACCGCCGGCATGGTCGCGCCGCTCTGCGAACGCGGGCTGCGCGTCGTCTGGCGCTGCCACGTCGGCGTCGATCAACCAAACGACCTCGTCCGCGGCGCCTGGGACTTCCTCCGCCCCTACGTCGAGCCGGCCGAGGCCTACATCTTCTCCCGCCGCGAGTACCTCTGGGAGGGCCTCGACCCAAAGAAGGTCTGGTTCATGCCGCCGGTGATCGACCCCTTCTCCTCGAAGAACCAGGAGCTCAAGCCCAACGTTGTCGAGGCGATCCTGAAGGCGATCGGGCTGGTCCCCGACGGGCTGGAGGCGCTGCCGACCTTCGAACGCGCCGACGGCACCCCCGGCCGAGTCGAGCGCAAGGCGACGATCCTGCAGGAGGAAACGGTCCCCGACGGGGCCAGGATCGTCACCCAGGTCTCCCGCTGGGACCGGCTGAAGGACCCGCTCGGGCTGATCGAGATGCTCGCTCGGCACCTCGACGACCCCGAAGCCCACCTCGTCCTCGCCGGCCCCGACACCGGCGGCGTCAGCGACGATCCCGAGGGCGCTGCCGTCTACGAGGAAGCCTGCGAGGCCTGGCGGGCGCTCGGCGACCAGACCCGCCGCCGCGTCCACCTCGTCAGCCTGCCGATGCACGACGTCGAGGAAAACGGGGCGATGGTCAACGCGATCCAGCGCCGCGCCGACGTCGTCGTCCAGAAGAGCATCGCCGAGGGCTTCGGGCTGACCGTCGCCGAGGCGATGTGGAAGCGGCGGCCGGTGGTCGGCAGCTGCGTCGGCGGCATCCAGGACCAGATCGCCGACGGCGAGAGCGGCCTCCTGGTCGCCGACCCGCACGACCTAACCGGCTTCGCGAAAGCGATCGAAGGTCTCTTCGCCGATCCCGAGCGCGCCGAGGCGATCGGCGAGGCCGCGCAGCAGCGGGTGGTCGACCGCTACCTCGCGGTTCACCGCCTGCGCGAATACGTCGAGCTGCTCGGCGCCCTGATCGCCTAGCCGGCGGGCGAGATCACCGCCCGGCCGTCGAGCTCGCCGGCCCGCATCTTCTCGTAGGCCTGCGGCGCTTCGTCCAGGCTGAAGTGCTCGACGTGGGCTTTGATCTTGCCTTCGCGGGCGAGGTCCAGGCACTCCATCAGCTCGACCGCCGTCCCCCAGTAGGGGATTCCGAGCTCGGCCTCGAACGGCACCGCGCCGAAGGCGAACTCGAATTTGCCGCCGTGCAGGCCGACGATCGTCAGGTCGCTCTCGAATTTGGCGACCGCCGCCGCCAGTGCCATCGAGTCGTCGGAGCCGACCATGTCGACGACCAGCTCGCAGCCGCGTCCCTTGGTGATCTCGCGGATCGCCTCGGCGGCCAGGTCGCCGGCCTTGACGGCCTCGTCGGCGCCGACCTCGCGCGCCAGCTGCAAATGCTCCTCGACGAGGTCGACCGCGACGATCCGGGCCGGGCTCAGCGCCCGCAGGATCTGCACGCCCATGTGGCCGAGGCCGCCGACGCCGATCACGACCGCGGTCGATCCCGGCACCAGCAGGTGCAGCGAGCGCTTGATCGCGTGGTAGGGAGTCAGCGCCGCGTCGGAGAGCGGTGCCGCCTCGCGCGGGTCGAGGTCGCCGAGCGGCAGCAGCAGGCGCGGGTGCGGGACGAGCATGTATTCGGCCATGCCGCCGTCGAGCCCGAGGCCGCCGCCGAAGGCGCCGATCTCCGCCTGGTGCTCGCAGTAGTTCTCGGCCGAGAGGCGGCAGGCGCGGCAGCGCCCGCAGCCCCACGGTCCGTAGACCTGGACCGCTTCGCCGACGTCGACGCCCTCGACCCCGGCACCGACCGCCTCGACCCAGCCGGCGTTCTCGTGCCCGAGCGTGAACGGGATGTCGAAGCCGAGCGTCCCGGGCGGCCACTCCATCAGGTGAAGGTCCGAGTGACAGGCGCCGGCGCCGCCGATCCTGACCAGGACCTGGCCCGGCCCGGGTTCGGGGACGTCCACCTCCCGCATTTCGGGCTGGTGTTCCCATTCGGTCAGCTGATAGGCCTTCATCGCGGCTCTCCTTCGTTTCGCGCTTTTTCCAGCAGCAGCCGCTTCTCAGCGGCGGCGACCAGACGGCGGGCGCGGTCGACCGCGTCGACGTTGACCGAGATCGACTCGATCCCATTGCGGACGAGAAGCTCGGCGTACTCGGGGTAGACCGACGGCGCCTGGCCGCAGATCGAGGTCCGCAGGCCGAGCTCGTGGGCGCGGTCGAGCAGGCGGGCGATGTACTCGGTGACGGCGGCGTCGCGCTCGTCGAAGACCTCGGCGACCAGCTCCGAGTCGCGGTCGGCGCCGAGCAGCAGCTGGGTCAGGTCGTTGGAGCCGATCGAGATCCCGGCGACGCCGAGCTCGGCGTAGCGCGGCAGGTGGAAGAGGACCGAGGGGACCTCCGCCATCACCCAGAGCTCGAATCCCGGGTGGTCGAGGAGGCCGGCGTGCTCGAACATCTCGCGGCAGGCCTCGACTTCGTGCGGGGTGCGGACGAATGGCAGCATCGCGTGCAGGTTCTCGTGGCCGCCGTCCCAGACCCGGGTCAGCGCCCGCAGCTCCAGCTCCAGCAGATCGGGCTCGTGCATGTAGCGCAGGGCGCCGCGATAGCCGATCATCGGGTTCGCCTCCTGGGGCTCGAACCGCTCGCCGCCCTCGAGGCCGCGGAACTCGTTGCTGCGGAAGTCGATCGTCCGGTAGGTGATCGGCCGCGGCGCAAACGCGGCGGCGAACTTCTCGAGAGAGGCGGCCATCCGCTCGACGAAGCGCTCGCCTTCGCCGGCCTCGAGCAGCACCCGCGGGTGGACCCCGTCGAGCGCCTCGACCACCATCAGCTCCGCCCGCAGCAGGCCGACCCCGTCGACGTCGAGCGAGGCGACCCGCTCCAGCTGCGAAGGCTCGGAGAGGTTGACCAGGACCCGCGTCCCCGTCACCGGCCCCCCACCAGCGGCGTTCGTCCTTGGGCCGGCATATCCGTCCGAAGGACGAACGCCGGTCGTGGCTTCGGCACTCGTTGCGGGCTCGGGGCGGGCCGTGGCGCCCTCGGAGACGATGCCGGCGCCGGCGTCGACGGTGACGACCTGGCCGTCTTGCAGCGCCTTGGTCGCCTTTCCGGTGCCGACGACGCAAGGGATGCCGAGCTCACGCGAGACGATCGCGGCGTGGCAGGTCATGCCGCCGGAGTCGGTGACGATCGCCGCCGCGCGGCGCATCAGCGGCACCCAGTCGGGCGCGGTCATGTGGGTGACGAGGATCTCGCCCTTCTGCAGCTCGACCGCATGCTCGCGCTCGGAGACGACCCGGACCGCGCCGCTCGCTTCACCCGGGGCGGCACCGAGCCCGTGGAGTAGCTCCTCGCCGCGCTCCCCGGCGGCGGTGCCGAACGACTCGCCGCCGGCGGTCGTCACCGGTCGCGACTGCAGCATCCAGACCGCGCCCTCGGGGTCAAAAGCCCACTCGGTGTCCTGCGGCGAGCCGTAGTGGCGCTCGATCCGCACCCCGAGCTCGGCCACCCGTCGCACCTCCTCGTCGCTCAGGACCGGCTTCGAGCCCTCCGCCTCGTCGAGGTCGCGCGTCTCGGTGCCGCCGTCGGGCAGCGAGACGATCTCCAGCTCCTTGCGCCGCACTTCGCGCAGCTCGACCTTCAGCCCGTCCTTGCGGACGATGTAGCGGTCGGGCGAGACCGAGCCGGAGACGACCGCCTCGCCGAGCCCGAAAGCGCCCTCGATCACCAGACGCTCGCGGTCGCCGCTGGCCGGGTCGATCGTGAACATCACCCCGGAGCGGGCGGACTGGACCTGGCGCTGGACGACGACGGCGATGTCCATCTCGGCCTGGCCGAACCCGCGCCTGGCGCGGTAGTAGATCGTGCGCGCGCCGAACAGCGAGGCCCAGCAGGCGCGCACGGCGACAAGCAGGGACTCGCCGCCATGCACGTTCAGAAGCGTCTCGTTCATCCCGGCGAAGGAGGCGGACTCGCCGTCCTCGGCGGTGGCCGACGAGCGGACCGCGACTGGGGTCCGCGGCTCGTCGCCGGCCAGCTTGTCGTAGGCCGAGCGGATCCGCTCGGCCAGCCAGGCGGGGATCGGCTCGGCTTCGACTGCAGCCCGCACCTCGTCGGCGGCGCGGCCGAGCGCATCGGTGTCATTGACGTCGAGATCGGCGAGGCGGGCCGCGATCCGCTCGCGCAGGCCGGTGTCCTCGCAGAAGGAGGCGTAGGCGGGCGCGCCGATGACGAACCCAGGCGGGACCGGCAGCCCCGCCGCGACGAGCTCGCCGAGGTTGGCGCCCTTGCCGCCGGCGAAATCGGCGTCGCCGTGTCCGAGACGCTCGAACGGCAGCACCGACTCGATCGCCGTGGTCATGGCCGTGGCACCACCAGCACCGGACAGGGAGCCCGGTGCATCAGCTGGGTGGAGACGGAGCCGAGCAGGACCCGCCTCACCGGGCCGTAGTTGCGCGAGCCGGCGACCAGCAGGTCGGCGCCGGCCTCCTCGCAGGCTTCGACGATTGCCGCGCGGCAGGCCAAGGCCAGCTCTTCGGCTCGGGCGAGCGCCGCCTTCGCCGCGGCGGTGTCGTCGTAGGCGACGGCGATCGTGCGAAGGGGTTCGTACTCCATGCCACCCAACCTAGGCGTCCCCATCCACCCTCCCATCCGCAGAACCCCACAGCCTTCGCCTCGGCATCTCCGGCGGGCGCACGCACCGCACTGCGGGCAAACCGCAGCCGACAGCGTGGTTCTCCACGGATGGTTCGCCGGCTTCCTGCCTCAACACTCTCGGGCATGAACGCGACGGGCACTCCCAAGGTCTTGATCGTCGGTGGCGGCGTCGGCGCGCTGGAGGCAGCGATCGCCCTCCGCGACCTCGCCGGCGACAAAGCGCGGGTCGAGATCTGCGCCGGCCGCGGCGATTTCGTCTACCGCCCCTTCGCGGTCGGCGAGCCCTACGGCGCTTCGCGCGTCCTCCGCTACGACATCGAGCAGCTGGCCGACCTCTGCGGAGCCGAGTTCCGGCTCGAGAACGTCGCCGCGATAGACCCGGAGCTGCGGCTCGCGACCAGCCACGACGGCACCGAGATCCCCTACGACTACCTGGTCGTCGCCTGCGGCTCCCGCCTGCTCTGGTCGGTCCCCGGCGCCACCACCTTCTGGGGGGTCGCCGACGAAGGCGAGGTGCAGGAGGTCGTCGGCCGCCTGCGCGAAGGCCGGCTGCGACGGGTGGTCTTCACGATGCCCGGCGGGCATGGCTGGGCGCTGCCCGCCTACGAGCTCGCCCTGCTCGCCGCGACCGAGCTCGAGCGGCACGGGATCGCCGACACCAAGGTCACCGTCGTCACCCCCGAAGAAGGACCGCTGAAGATCTTCGGCCGCCGCGCCTCCGAGCAGGTCGCCGAGCTGCTCGCCGACCGCGCGATCGAGGTGATCGCCAACACCCACCCGGTCGCCTACGAGAACGGAGCGCTGGCGATCGTCCCGGGCGAGCCGATCGAAGCCGACGCCGTCGTCAGCCTGCCGCGGCTCGAGGGTCGCAAACTCGCCGGCCTCCCCTACGACTCCGACGGCTTCATCCCGGTCGACGACCATGGGCGGATCGCCGGCCTCTCCCACGCCTATGCCGTCGGCGACGTCACCAACTTCCCGGTCAAGCAGGGCGGCATCGCCACCCAGCAGGCCGACGCCGCCGCCGAAGCGATCGCCGCCGACCTCGGCCGCGACGTCGAGGCCAACCCGCTCGACCCGGTCCTGCGCGGAATCCTCTGGACCGGCTCCAAGCCGCGCTACCTGTTCGGCTGGCTCGGCGGCGGCCACGGCGAAACCTCGGTCGCCAGCGACCGCCCGCCCTGGCCGATCGACAACCCGAGCAAGCTGATCGGGCGCTACCTGACCCCGTTCCTCGCCGGGATCCAGGGGGCTGGCCGCACGGCGCCCTCCTCGGCAACCGGCTAGGACTCCGGTTTGTTCGCGGGCGGGCCGCGTTCAGCCTGACCCGGCGGCGCTTCCGGTTTCTGCGCCTGGGGCGGCACTTCCGGTGCCGCCCCGTGGGGAGGGTTTTCGGGCGGGCCTTTCGGCGCCGATCCGGAGTTGCCGGGGGCCGACGAGCCCGAGGGTTCGTCCGGCGGCGTTTCCGTCCCTCCCCCCTTTGCCCCGCCTCCGTTTTCGCTTGCCGGCGATTTGTGTTCGGCGGCGGTTTCCTGCCCGTGGGAGGCGGCGCTGGGCGGCGTCCCCTGCGCCTCGCCGGCGGCGCTTTCGGGCTTGGCGCCCTGCGCCTTCGGATCGGCGTGGGGGCTGGCGTGGGAGGCTGGCTGGCCGTGCGATTCGCCGGAGGGCGCCGTATTCGTGGCGGGCGTGGCCTCGGCGGCGGGAGCGCGATGGCCGGCATGGGCATGCTGGCTCCCCTCAGGCCGGTGTTCTGCGCCACTGCCGCCGGCGCCGCTTGACTCGAGACCGGCGGGCGCAACGCCGTGGCGGGAGTCGCTCCCCCCACCCGGAACCGCCGGCCCGGACTTGGCGCTCTCATCGCCCGGCAGGCCGAGGTGGATGGCGCCGGTGCGGTCGGCCGCGGTGACGCCGACCGCGGTGACGACCGCCACCGTGGCGACGCCTTTGACCGCGGCCGAGGTGGCGATCGTTTTCGCCGCGCCGCCGCCGAGCGCCGCCGCGAGGCCGCCGCCGGCCGCCTGGGAGCCGCCGCCGGCGAGGCCCTGCAGCATCGCCGCCGCGGCGGCCGCGGGCAGCGGCGCCAGCGCGGCCAGGTCCTGCTGGCGGCCCTTGATTTCGTCGCGGAACTCGCGGCAGCTGGCGCAGGCGCGCAGGTGGGCGCGGACGTCGCGGCGACGGGTAACCCGGCCGTCGCCGTCGGAAAGCGCTCGGCTCACCGCATCGCAGTCCATCTCACGCCCCTCCTCCATCTGCCGCAGGCTCTGCCGCGCCTCGTAGAGGGTCTGCCTGACGACCGCCCCCGAGGTCCCAAGGGCGGCGCCGATCTCCTCGAACTCGAGCCCGGACATCTCGCGCATCACCAGCACCTCGCGCTGGCGGTCGGGCAGCTCCCGCAGGTCGTCGAGCAGGCCGCGCAGCCGTTCGCGCGTCGCCACCTCCTCGGAGAGCCCGTAGCCCGGCGCCACCGCCTCGACGTCCAGCTGCGCGGTCTCGCGACGGCGGCGCAGCAGGTCGATCGACTCGTTGTGGGCGATCCGGTAGAGCCACGGCTTCAGCTCGATCTCCCGCTCCTCGCCGGGCAGCGCCCGCATCACCTTGATCATCGTGTTCTGCAGCGCGTCCTGGGCGTCCTCGGGATTGCCGACGATCGCCAGACAGAAGCGGTAGAGGCTCTGGTGGTAGCGGTTGAAGATCGCCGCGAAGGCCCGCTCGTCCCCGCCGACCGCGCGACGGGTGAGGCGCTCGTCCGAGAGCAAGCGGCTGATTCCCACCGTGGCTGCTGCTTCGCTCATCCGAAGATCTTCGCACTGCGGACCTTCCCGTCAAAGGGGCCTGAAGACGTGCCGACATCCAGTAAACGGGCCGTGCTCCCGAGTTGTCAGCGCCTTGTTCCCAGCTCGGAGGCCCGCTTTCACGCCCGTGCTTCGAACTCCCGGATAGAAAAAACGATCCAGTTGGGTAGGGAGGGGCCATGAGCGAACTGCTTCTGGGCCCCCTAGTCCGCTACGTGTCCGAAACCGAGGCGACGGTCTGGGTCGAAACCAGCGGCCCCTGCGAGGTCGAGATCCTCGGCCACCGCGAGCCGACCTTCCGGGTCGACGGCCACCACTACGCGCTGGTCTGCATCGAGGGGCTCGAGCCGGCGGGGCGCTACGAGTACGAGGTCAAGCTCGACGGCGAGGTCCACTGGCCGCAGCCGGGCTCCGAGCTGCCGCCGAGCGCGATCCGCACCGTCGACCCCGAGAAGGACCTCGACATCTGTTTCGGCTCCTGCCGGGTCGCCGTTCCCCACGAGGCCCCTTTCACCGAACCCAAAGACGAGACCGAAATCGGCCACGAGGTCGACGCCCTCTGGGTGCTGGCCAGGCAGATGTGCGCCGGCGAGCGCGACGACTGGCCCGAGCAGCTCTTCCTCCTCGGCGACCAGGTCTACGTCGACGAGGGCTCGCCGAAGACGCGCAAGAAGATCAGGGAACGGCGCGGCACCGACACGCCGCCCTTCGACGAGGTGACCGACTTCGAGGAGTACACCTGGCTCTACCGCGAGAGCTGGGAGGAGCCGCTGATCCGCTGGCTCTTCTCCTCCGTCTCGGTCTCGATGCTCTGGGACGACCACGACATGAGCGACGACTGGAACATCTCCCGCGACTGGCTGCTGGAGATGCAGCAGAAGTCCTGGTGGCACCGGCGCGTGGTCGGCTGCGTCGGCAGCTACTGGATCTACCAGCACATCGGCAACCTCTCCCCCCGCGAGCTCGCCGAGAACGACCTCTACCAGCGGGTGCGCGGCAACCAGAAAGCCGAGGAGGAGCTCTTCCCCTGGGCGCACGACATCCAGGCGATGGGCGACGGGACCCGCTGGAGCTTCTACCGCGACTTCGGACGCACCCGGGCGATCTTCGTCGACGCCCGCGCGGCGCGGGTGCTGGAGGAGGACCGCCGCGCGATCGTCGACGACGAGGAGTGGGAATGGATCGTCGAGCACTGCCAGGGGGACTTCGACCACCTGCTGATCTGCACCACGATCCCCTGGCTCCTCTCCCCCGCCTTCGAGCGGGTCGAGGCCTGGAACGAGCAGCTCTGCAACGGCGCCTGGGGCAAACCGGTGGCCTGGGCGAGCGAGAAGCTGCGCCGCGAAGTCGACTTCGACCACTGGCCCGCCTTCGGCGAGTCCTTCGCCAAACTCCGCGACCTGCTGCACGAGGTCGCCACCGGCAAGCACGGCAAGGCGCCGGCCTCGGTCGTCGTCCTCTCCGGCGACGTCCACCACGCCTACCTCGCCGAGGTCGCCTTCCCGGCCGCGGCGAACGGCGACTCAACTGACCGTGCCCCGGTCTACCAGGCGGTCTGCTCGCCCTACCGCAACCCGCTCGACGAAAAAGAGCGGCGCGTGGTGCGGACCGGTTTCGGCAAGCCGTTCACCGCCGTCGCCCGGCTGCTGGCAAAGCTGGCCGGCGCCCCCGACCCGGGGATCCGCTGGCGCACCCTCAACGGCCCCCACTTCGACAACCAGGTGGCGACCCTCGAAATCGACGGCCGCCAGATCCTCATGCGCCTCGACAAGACCGTCCCCGGCGAAGACGGCACCGACGCCCTCGAAGAAACCTTCTCCCGCCAGCTGGCCTGACTAGGAGGCTTCCGCCGCCAGCGAGGCCGCCGGCAGCTTCGCCTCCTGGCGCCACTCCCACCAGGACCAGGCTCCCATCACCGCGCCGGCGTAGAGCCAGCCTAGGGCGACGTCGAAGAAGTAGTGCTCGCCGGTCGCCATCAGGGTCAGGCCCATCAGCAGCGGATAGAGCAGGAGCAGCGGCCGCAGCCAGCGGCGGCGCACCCGGCTCCAGAGGAAGAGCGCGACCAGGGTGGTCAGGGCCGTGTGCAGCGAGGGCACCGCGGCGACGAGGTTGCTGCTCCCCTGGCCCTTGGAGAAGAGCGAGGCGGTGCCGACGCTGACCACCTCCCAGCCCTTGCCGGTGGTGCGATGGACCCCTTCCAGCAGACCCATTTCCCCGGCCATCCAGGGCGGCGCCGCCGGGAAGAGGATGTAGGTCGCCAGCGCGGCGAGGGAGAGCGTCACCAGCCGCTTCACGAAACGCTTGAAGCCGAGCCGGTCGCGCGCCCAGAGGTAGCCGGCGAGGACGAAGGGGACGAGGAAGTAGGAGGTGTAGGTGAAGGTGAAGAGGACGTCCCACCAGTGGACGACGTCGGGGTCGGAGAGGTGGGCCTGCAGCCACTCGGTCGGGGTCTCGCCGCCGAAGACGAAGCTGTCGAAGTCGATCATCGTGTGGACGTGGACGCCGATCCCGAAAGAGTCGGCCGCGCCGCGGGTGATGTCGTAGAGCCAGAGCACGGCGACGATCGGCAGCCAGTCGAGCACCAGCTGGCCGATTTCCCGCGGCGGCCTGCCGATCGAGACGCAGGCCAGCGCCCCACAGGTCCAGAGGATGACCAGCTCGCGCTGCACCGGAATCCCGTAGGTCGCGGTCCAGAGGACCAGCGCGATGAAGTAGACACCGAGCGCGTAGGGCCGCAGCGGCGCCAGCGAGGCGAAACGAAAGTCGGCCGACTGCTCCGCCCTGATCTCTGCATATTCACCCGTCGGCATAGGCGCACATGCTATGGCCGGCGCGGGACCCCCCTCGGCTCGGCCCGGGGCGGCGTCCCAATCGGGGCTGTGCTCTCAGCAGGCGGCGGAGGCGCGGGCGCGCGCCCGGCGAAGAGCAGCCTGGCGCTTGTGCAGCGCGGCCGCCAGCCGGCGCTGGGCCTGCGGGCTCGCCGCCGACTCGAGCTTCGCCCGCGTCCTGCGCAGCCGGACGGCCGCGGCGTCGCGCGCGGCCGTTGCCGTCAGGCAGGCCTGGGACGGCCCGGACGGCGGGACCGTCGCGACCGGCGCCGCCGGGGGATCGGCGGCTTTCGTCCCGCCTCCCTGACCGCCGCCACCGCCGCCGTCACCGGGATCGGGTTCCCCTTCCCCGCTTTCTTCTTCCCCTCCGCCTTCGCCGCGGATCGTGATCGACTGCGCGGCGACGCTCCGGTAGCCGAGCTCCTCCGCTCCAGCGGCTTTCAGCAGGTAGGTCCCCGGTTCGTCGTAGACGTGGGTCCCTTCGGTGGCGGCCACTTCGGCGCCGTCGCCGAACTCGATCTGCGGCGAGAAAAGGCCTCCGGTCGGCGTCGAGACTTCGATCGGTTCCCCAACCTCTCCTTCCGCCGGCGCTTCGATTTCGACTTCCGGAAGACCGTCGGGATCGTAGCCGGCGGCCTGGACCACATACGAGTAACACGGGCCTGCTTCTTTTTCGCCGGGGCATTCGACCGGGGCGGCGCTGACCCAAACCGCGGTCGCGTCGCCATCGGCGACTTCGGCGCTGCCGGGTGCGTCGAGGACGACCACCGCGTCCATCCCCTGCTTGCCTCCCTCGGAGAGATCGACGGCTTCCTCCCATTCCCCGCCGGCCGGCCGGTAGGCGGCCTGGACCAGGTTGGTCACCCCGTCCCAGCGCTCCCAGACGATCGCCGCGTCGCCGCCCTGGTCGAAGACGACGTCGGAGGGAAAACCGTTTCCGCCTTTGTCTGAGAGGTCGACCGGCACTTCCCATGCGCCGCCCGCCGGCCGGTAGGCGGCGCGTACCGTGTCGTGTTCCCCTGCTTCGCCGAAGTTGCCCGACCAGGCGACGATCGCGTTGCCCTCGGGATCGACCGCCGCCTGCAGCGACTCGACCTCTTCGCCTGCGACCGAGACGTCGACCGGTTCGCTCCAGACCCCTTCTGCCGGCCGATAGGAAGCGCGGACGAACTCGACGCCTTCGTCCTCGCCGCGCCAGACAACCAGGGAGTCGCCATTGCCGTCGATCGCAACCTGGGGGTTGCCGCCTTCTTCCCCGGGCTGGGAGACGAGCGTCGGGCTTTCCCATTCGCCCTGTTCGGGGCGGTAGGCGCTTTCGACCACGTAGTGGCCGCCGTCGTGGTGCATCCAGACGGCAGTCGCGTCCCCACGCGCGTCCATCGCCGCCTGCGGCACGAAGCTTTCCCCTGCGGAGAGCGGGATCGGTTCGCCCCAGCTCGCCAGGAACGTCCGGAAGGAACTCATGACCGTTTCGCCCTGCTTCCAGACGATCGTGTTGTTGCCTTCCCAGTCGACCGCGAGCCACGGTTCGGGGTTGGAGCCCTGCGCGAATTCGGAGACTTCGACCGGGGCGGTCCAGCTCTGGCCCGGCATCCGGCTCACCGTTTCGATCGCGACCATGTTGACCCCGGTCCACCGTTCCCAGACCGCGGTCAGGACCCCGTTGCGGTCAACCACGACCTGGGCGGACTGCGAGTCCGGCGGCGAGAGCACTTCGGGTTCCCCCCACGGCGCCCCGGCGGGGCGGAAGGCGGTTTCGACCGCGGTCGTGGTCCCGTCCCAGCGGTCCCAGACCGCCGTCGCGTTCCCTTCCGCGTCGAGCGCGACGCTCGGCACCCCGGCGTGCTCGCCCGTTTCGGAGATGTCGACCGGCGGCAGCCATTCGGCCCGGGCGAGCGGCGCAAGCAGCATCGCCCCGCAGGTCGCGAGCGCGAAGAGCACGGCCAGCCTCCCCAAACCCAGTCTCATCACCCCTGACTATATGGGTGGATGTCGACCTTGGCGGTTGCGTAGCCTGGGCGCAGCAACCATGCCGTCCCAACCGAACTACGAGCGAGAGCTGCTGATCGGCGGCGAGCGGGCGGCCGGCAACGGCCCTGCGCTCCCGGTCGAGAACCCGTTCACGACCGAGACGATCGTCGCGGTCAATGCCGCCTCGCCCGAGCAGGTCGACGCCGCGGTCGCCGCCGCCCGCGAGGCCTGGCCCGGCTGGGCGCGGACGACCGCCGGCGAGCGCTGCGAGCTGTTGCACGAGGTGGCGCGGCGGCTGCGCGAGGGGGCCGAGGAGCTGGCGCGGACGATGACCGCCGAGGGCGGCAAGCCGCTGGTCGAGAACCGCGACGAGCTGGAGTGGACCGCCGCCGCCTTCGACTATTACGCGGAGATCGGCCGCGACCACGCCGGCCGCGTGATCCCGCCGATCGAGGCCAGCCAGCTGGCGATGGTGGTCAAGGACCCGCTCGGCGTCGTCGGCTGCATCGTTCCCTGGAACTACCCGCTGCTGCTGCTCGCCTGGAAGGTGGCGCCGGCGCTCGCCGCCGGCAACTGCGTCGTCGCCAAGCCCTCGGAGCTGACCCCGCTCTCGACCCTGGCGCTGGCGCCCGTCTTCGAGCACCTACCGCCCGGCGTCTTCAACGTCCTCGCCGGCGCCGGCGAGGTCGGCGCCGCGCTCGCCGCCCACCCCGAAGTCGACTGCATCGCCTTCACCGGCTCGGTCGCGACCGGCAAGAAGGTCGCCGCGGCCTGCCTGCCGCGCATGGCGCGGATGAACCTGGAGATGGGCGGCAAGGACGCCTTCATCGTCTGCGCCGACGTCGCCCCGCAGCTCGAGGTCGCCGCCCGCGGCGGCGCCTGGGCCGCCTTCCTCAACGCCGGCCAGGTCTGCACCTCGGCCGAGCGCTTCTACGTCGCCGAGGAGGTCTATGACGATTACGTCGCCGCCTTCGTCGAGCACACCCGCGGCCTCGTCCTCGGCGACCCCTTCGAGGTCTCCACCGACGTCGGCCCGATGGTCTCCGACCCGCAGCGGGCCAAGGTCGTCGCCCAGCTCGAAGCCGCGAGCGCGGCAGGCGCCGAGATCCTCACCGGCGGCGACAGCGGCGGCCAGGCCCGCGGCCACTTCCTCTCCCCCGCCGTCGTCACCGACGCCGCCCCCGACAGCGCCCTGCTGACCGAGGAGACCTTCGGCCCGGTCGCCCCGATCGTCCCCGTCGCCTCCCTCGACGAGGCGATCGCGCTCGCCAACGGCACCGAGTTCGGCCTCGGCGCCAACGTCTACACCGCCGACCTCGAGAGTGCGGTCCGCTGCATGCGCGAGCTGCGCGCCGGCACCGTCTGGATCAACGACCCGCTGACCGACAACGACGCCGGCCCCTTCGGCGGCTTCAAGCAGTCGGGCCTCGGCCGCGAGCTCGGCCGCGAGGGCCTCGAGGCCTTCCAGGAGACCAAGCACGTCCACATGGAGAGCCGGATCGAGCGCAAGGAATGGTGGTACCCGTACCGGGAGTACGGAGCCGGGTAGCCCGCGCTACTTGAGCACGAAGCTGGCCAAGTCCTGGCCGTAGATCGGGCTGACGACGAGTTCGTCGAGGTCGACCGAGTCGGAGACGAAGGTGCCGAGCGTCAGGGTTCCGAAGGGTGCCCACGGCGCCTGCTCCATCACCCGGCGGTCGAGTGCCGCGTATTCGGCTTCCTGCTTCGGTCCCAGCTGTTCCCGCGCCAGCTGCCGGATCTCGGCGTCGACGCCGCGGTCGCTGAAGCGCGCCCAGTTGGTGTTGCCGACCGGGAGGATGCTTTCGCTTGCCAGCTGCGGCTGGAAGTAGTCGCTCGGGTGCGGGTAGTCGAGGAACCAGTTGGCCCAGCCGGTGTCGAGGTCGGGCGTGCTGGCGTTGCCGATCACGGTGAAGTAGTTCGTCGCGTCGACCGTCTTCAGCTTGGCGTCGAGGCCGATCTCGTTCAGCACCTGCTGGTAGTACTCGCCGGCTTCGTCGTTGGGCGGCAGGTTGTTGGTCCAGACGGTGATCTCGCGGTCGCGCGGGTTGGCGCGTTCGACCAGGCGCTTGGCCCGTTCGATGTCGTGCGGGTAGAGCTCGAACTTGCGGTAGCCCGGCATCTGCGCCGGCAGCACCTGCTGCGTCCGCTTCAGGGTCCCGGCGTAGATCCGTTCCAGCGCCGCCGGATCGATCGCGTAGTTGACCGCGCGCCGCACCCGCACGTCGTCGAAGGGCGGCTGCTGCGTGTTCATCCAGAAGTAGTAGGTGCTGATCGTCGGCTCCTCGGTGAACTGGGTGCCCTCGAAGCGCCGCTTCACCTCCGGGTAGCGATCGACCGGCGGCGGGTTCTTCATCCAGTCGACCTTGCCGCGTTCGACCTCCTCCAGCTGGGTGATCGGGTTGCTGCGGACTTCGAAGCTGATCTTGTCGACGTGGCCGTCGGGAAGCTGCGGCATCGCCGGGCCGTTGTCGGAGGCCCAGTACGGGTTGCGCGCGTATTCCCAGCTGCGGCCGGGCTTGACCGCGGTGATCATGTACGGACCGGTCGCTGGCGGCGGGTGGGCGGTCTGGTCTTCGGCCGGCGTGCCCGGCGGCAGCAGCGCCGCGAACGGCAGCGCCAGCACGAAGCTGAAGGTGCCGCTCGATTCGGTCAGGTGGATGACGATCTTGCCGCTGTGGTCGTCGGTTTCGATCCCGGCGATCCCGCCCTTCTTCGTCTGCGCGAACCGTTCGGCGCCGACGATCCCGGTGTAGAAGGTGGAACCCAGCGAGTTGGCGCGGAAGAGGCGTTCGATCGAGAATCGGAAGTCGGAGGCGCGGACCGGCTTGCCGTCCGAGTACCGCAGGCCCGGGCGCAGCTGCAGCGTGTAGCGCTTGCCGCCGCGGTCGATCTTCGGCAGCGATTTCGCCAGGCCGGGGATCAGCTCGGTGCCGGCTTTGCCGCTGGCCGGCGCGTAGGTGAGCAGCGGGTAGTAGGTGTCGTGCAGGGCGGTCGCGGCTTCGAGGCTGAAAGCCAGCGACGGGTCGAGGTAGTCCGGGAAGGACGAGTAGGTGCCGCGCAGCGTCCCGCCGTCGCTCGGCCCGTCAGCCGATCCGCAACCCGCCAGGGCTGCGCAGATCAACAAGGCCATCCCCAGGCGGCCAGCCGATTGCCGCAGTTTCGTCACGAAGCGTTACTCCCCGGTTGAGCGTGGCCCAGAAGATAGACGCAGACGCCCCCCGGCGCCACCCCTCCCTGCAGGCTATTCGACACCGGCGCGGTCGGCTCCAGACGCGGCGCCGGCGCGGACCACGTCCGCGAGTTCGCTGCCGATCCGCTCCCAGGAGTAGTGCTCGAGCGCGCGCTCCCGGCTCCGCTCGCCGCGTGCTCGCCGTCCGGGACCGTCCTCGACGGCGGCAACGATCCGGCCGGCGAAGGCGCCGACGTCGTCGGGCTCGACCAGCCAGCCGGTCTGCGGGTCTTCGACGATCCTCGCCGGGCCGCCGCGGTCGACGGCGATCACCGGCAGGCCGCAGGCCATCGCCTCGACCAGCACCTGGCCGAACGCCTCCTTGACCGAAGCGTGGACGAGGAGGTCGGCGGCGCGGAGGAAAGCCGGCAGCTCGTCGTGGCGGTGCCAGCCGGCGAGGAAGACGTCACGGGCGCCGGTGCGCTCGATCGCCTCGCAGGGATGCTCCCCCTCCCACTCGCCCGGGTGACCGCCGACCAGGACCAGCGCCACCTGGCGGTCGAGCTGGTCCTGCGCCTGGGCAAAGGCCTCGATCAGCAGCGACAGCCGCTTGACCGCGGTGAAGCGGCCGATCGCGAGCAGCACCGTCCCCTCCAGTGCCTCGAGATCCCGCCCCTCGTACGCCACGCTCCCCGGCGCCTCGCCCGGGCGCCATCCCCGCGGCTCCTCGACGAGCGCCCGGCGCCAATGGGCGCGGCGGTCGACGGGGCCCGGGTGGAAGACCGGATCGAAGCCGTTCGGGATGCAGGCGAAGCGCTCGGGGTCGAGCCCGAGCAGGGAGGCCGCACGCTCCAGGCCGCCGCTGTCGTTGACGACGATCCGCTCGCAGGCCGCCGCCCAGCCGCGGATCCGCTCCGCCCACTCCTCGGCGTGGGTCCAGCTCGCCGGCGGCCCGGCGTCGATCTCTTCCAGCATCAGCAGCTCGGTGCCGTGGACGTGGCCGACCACCGGGACCCCGGGCAGGACCCGCGCCGCCGCCTCGTTGAGGGGAGTCAGGTGGTGCAGGTAGAGGACGTCGACCCCCGGCTCGGCCGCCGCGGCCATCGCACCCGCCCAAGCGTCGACCTGCAGCTCGAAAGCCTCGTCGTCGAGACTGGCGAGGACCCGGTCCGGCACCCCCGGCCGGTCCTCGTAGGAGCCGTGGATCGGCGCGGTTCCCGCCGGCCCGCGATAGCGCAGCGGGTCCGGCGAGGCGACCGCGGGGGCGAAGTCGAGCGCGCGCAAATCGACGCCCGGGTAGAAGTTCGCCGCCAGCGCCTCGTCGCCGAGGTCCGAGCGCGAACCCGAGATCAGGGTGACCTCGAATTCCCTCGCCCCCAGCTCGCGGACGATCGAGCGGGTGGAGTGGGCCGAGCCGCCGCGAGGGTAGAAATAGATCCCCATCAACACCCTCTGAACGGAAGCGGCCACGACCGCCGAGGCTAGCGGGGCGATGTCGTCAGGCCGGGCGGCGCGGCGCGAAGTGCAGGGCGGTCGCTATCTCGCGGCCGCCGACCAGCTCCAGCCCGTGCTCCTCGCGGGGGGTGTTGACCAGCGTGCCGCCGACGACCAGCGAGGCAGAGCCGCCGCCGTCGAGGTTGATCGCCGTCTCCGCCCCCAGCCCGACCATCGCCGTCGCCAGCTCGGCCATCGTCAGGCCGGCCTCGTCGTCGGCGCGACCGTCGCAGACGGCGGCGATCAGCTCGCCGGCGGAGAGCCCGAGGGCGGCGCGCGGGTAGCGGCCGGCGGTGATGTCGGAGTCGAACTGCCGCGAGCCGGCCGAGAACCCCTCGGCGTCGACGCCGGCGTGGATCAGCGAGCGGCCCTCGCCGACCAGCATCGGGCCGGCGTGCAGGAGGTCGCCGTGGGGAACCGCGCCTAAATCGCGCCGCGCCGCCAGTCGCACCTCGCGGCCGGCGACGTGGACGCAGGCGCGCTGGCGGTGCCAAGGCGGATCGAAGGGCTCCGTCGGCAGCGCCTGGCTGTCGATCCAGAGGTCGCCGAGGGCCGGGCCGCCGGGCCGCATGTAGAAGCCGCCGACGATCGCGTGCTCGGCCCCCGCGCGCTCGCACCAGCCGTGCAGAGTCGCGCAGGGCTGCAGGGCGACGACCCGCATCCCCCACGCGGCTCGGGAAAAACGGGCGACGTGGAGAGAGGTGACAGCGCCGTCGTCGAGGCGAAGCCGGCGCCGCTCGAGCGCCGGTCGCGGGGCTACGGTCGCCGCGGATGGGGAAGCGGTTCGCATTCCGATGGACCTAAACCAGATCCCCCGGGATGGAACAGCACCGTGAGGACGGAGATGTTGCCCGGGCGCTAACGGCAGGCGCTGTCGGAGGGCGCGACCGAGACCTCACGCGCCGAGGGGACGACGGCGATGACCGCGGTGCCCTCGTCGATCGCGGTGCGGACCTCGAACGTGCCGTCGAGCAGCTCGACGCGCTCGCGCATCGCCCGCAGCCCGGCTCCCTCGGCCGCGCTCGCCGGGTCGAAGCCGTTGCCGTCGTCGCGCACAGTGATCGTGACCTCGCCGCGATCCTCCCTCTCGATCACTTCGACGGAGACGCGGGAGGCCCCGGCGTGCCTGGCGCAGTTGTCGATCGCCGCCTGCACGATCCGGTAGATCGCGACCTCGCGCTCACCGTCCAGCCGGGCCTGCAGGCGCCCCTCCAGGGCCGCAAGTTCGACTGTGGTCCGGATTTCCAGCTTCGGCGTTTCGACCAGGTCGGCGAGCGCTTCCACCGCGGCGCCGATCCCGAGTTGACGCAGGGTTTCATCGGGGCACTCGCGCGGGCTGGGAAGGGGGTTTTTTCGGCCGGGTTCGGGCATGCATTTCTCGCCTGGGACGGGGAGAAGCCGAGCGTGACCGCGGCAGCCCTGCGGGTGCTCCTCCCAGAGGCCAGTAGCGACGCGAACCTGCCGGAAACGCCGGAACCGGGTGGAAAGGATACTGAGGTCTTCTTTATGGGCGAAGCCTCGCCGAGCGGCGAGCCACCCACGTGGAGCCGGTCGCTAGCATGAGCCTCCGACCTTGGCGTACCTAAATCAGGCCGCGCCGAGTTTGACCTATGGACGATGGGTGCGGTTGGGCTTTCGAGGCACGGCTCGACTCGTCGTGACGCTCGCGAGAGATCGGACCTGGAGCGCCATTCCATGCTTGATTCAAAACCGCTCAGCGGCGGGGAGCTGAACGCCGCAGTCACCCGCGAGGTGATCCGCGTCCAAAACGAGAGCCACGGCCGTGGACCGAAGAAGGCGTTCTCGTTCCACAACGGGAACGTCCTCGTCACCGTCCTCGAAGAGGTGCTGACGCCGGCCGAGCGCAAGCTCGCCGCCAGCGGCGAGAGCGAGGCGGTGCTGCGGATGCGCGGCCTCTACCAGCGCAGCATGACCGAGGACCTGAAGAAGAGCATCGAAGCGATCACCGGCCGCGAAGTCGTCGCCGTGTTGAGCGACAACCACGTCGACCCGGACATGGCCGTCGAGATCTTCATCCTCGACCGCCCGCTCAGCTAAGAACGCCTGCGGGGCGCCACAGCAGGCGACCGCTACGCTGGCCGAGCCCCATGGTCCCCCTCTCCATCCTCGACCTCGCCGCCGTCGGCCGCGAGGAGACGATCGCCGAGAGCTTCGCCGGCAGCGTCGAGCTGGCGCGGGCGGCCGAGCAGGGCGGCTACCGGCGCGTCTGGTACGCCGAGCACCACAACATCTCCTCGATCGCCTCCTCGGCGACCGCGGTGCTGATCGCCCACGTCGCCGCCCACACCGCAACGATCCGGCTCGGCGCCGGCGGGGTGATGCTGCCCAACCACTCGCCGCTGGTGGTCGCCGAGCAGTTCGGGACGCTGGAGACGCTGCACCCGGGGCGGATCGACCTCGGCCTGGGACGGGCGCCGGGCACCGACCAGCGGACCTGGATGGCGCTGCGGCGCGACCCGGCCGCCAGCGACCGCTTCCCCCAAGACGTGGTCGAGCTGCAGCGCTTCCTCGCCGACGAGGAACCGCTGCCGGGCCTGCGGGCGATCCCCGGCCAGGGCACCAAGGTCCCCCTCTACATCCTCGGCTCCTCCCTCTTCGGCGCCGAACTGGCGGCCCAGCTGGGGCTGCCGTACGCCTTCGCCTCCCACTTCGCTCCGCGCTTCCTGCACGAGGCGCTCGAGGCCTACCGCAAGCAGTTCAAGCCCTCGGCCCAGCTGTCCGAGCCCTACGCAATCGCCGGCCTCGGGGTGATCGCCGCCGAGACGGAGGAGAGCGCCGCCGCCCAGCTGGAAGCCGCCCGCCGGATCCGCGCCCGCGCCCTCTTCGGCCGCGGCAAGAAGCTCACCGAGGAGGACGTCACCGCCCTCCTGCAGTCGCCCCAAGCCGCGGTCGTCGACGAAATGCTCGCCTACACCGCCGTCGGCACGGCGGAGAAGGTCGCCGCCTACCTGGAGAGCTTCGCCGCCGACACCGGCGCCGACGAGCTGATCACCGCGCACTACTCCGACTCGGTCCCGAACCGCCTGCGCTCGGTGCAGCTGACGGCCAGCGCGATCTAGCCTCGTCCAGCTGGCGCGAGACGAGCGTTCGCAGTCGCGCACTCCCGATCCGCTCGGTCCACCTCTCCAGCTCGCGGTCGTCGAAGCCGGCCGGGAGCGTGAGCTCGGGGAAGTAGGCGCGCCCTCCGGAGACGGCGCGAACGTAGACGGTGTCGAAGAGCGCCTTCTCGGGGGTCGCCACGTAGCCGCTCGCCTCAGAGCCCGTGAAACCGCCGAAGACCTCCGGCGCGAGATGGTGGATCTCGAAGTTGCCGACGGTCGTGGCCACAACCCTCGCGCGATCGAGCGAGGCGATGGATACCTGCCGCGGGATCTGCTCGATCATCTGGTGGCGGGCGAACGCCGACCAGAACGAGACGTAGGCCGGGAAGGGCGCGGTCAGAAAAGGGGCGACGGCGAACGGTGGTATCTCCGGATCGAGCGCCCAGACACCCCGGCGCAGCCGGCGCACCAACCCGCCCTCGTCCATCGCCTCGAGGCGCCTGCCGGCGGTGCGCCCACTGGTCTCCCAGACCGCCGCCGCCTCGCCGGTCGTGACCACGGGGCGGTCGAGCCGCCGCAGCCGGCCGAAGTCGCCGACCGCCGTCACCACGCACCCTCGAGCTGTTCGGCGACGAAGGTCTGCATCTGCTCCCAGGAAGACTCGCCCTCGTAGAGCTCGACCGCCTCGGGCTCGAGGAACGGCAGGACCTGATCCCTGAATGCGGCATAGGGCAGCTGCATCGCCAGGTCGGCGGCCGCGGTGAGGACGCCGGAGTCGAGAGCATCGGACTTCAGCGGGCGGCGGCGCAGCAGAAGGTCGAGGTCGAAGACGTCGCGCGCCTGCGTCTCGGAGCGCCCGGCCAGGGCGAGCACCTTCTGCTCGGTCGGGGCGTCGTCGACGTAGTGAGGAACCAGCGGCGAGCGCAGCGCGTAGGGCTCGACGATACGCCGAGGGATCGGCTCGACGCGGTGGGCCCCCCCGCCGTCGCGGTAGCTGAACTCGACCTTGGTTCTGATCAGATCCCCATGCCCAGGGGCGGAGAGGCCGATCTTCCAGCGCTGGGTGGTGTCGGTTCGCTTCGGGTTGGAGCGCTCGGCGACCTCGAGTTTCGCGCTGCGCAGCAGGAGAACGATCTGAGCCGAAGAGAGCAGGGCTTCGATCTTCTCGTTGAGCCGCCAGGCGGGCACCCCTTCCACGTCGAGATCGATGTCCTGCGAATAGCGCACGCTGTCGAAGAAGTAGCGCAGGTTCGCGCCCCCCTTGAGGACATATCGATCGGCCTCGAGTCGTTTCGAGAGGACATCGAGAAAGGCGATGTGGAACAGCTCGGTTGCCTGCGGAACAGTGAAAGGCGCCATGAACTAAGGATACAAGTTAGAGACAGTTTTTGTCCCTTACTTGCACTCTTGATTGCATCAGCACTCGATCCGACCGGCCTCGCGTCCGGGGCCCGGCTGCCAGCCGGTGCCGACGAACACGCTCCTCTTGCGGGCGAGGATCTCGTCCTCGCAGCTGCCGTCGGCGTTGATCTGAACGACCGAATTGGCCCATTCGAAGTGACCGCCGCGGAAGCGCTCGAAGGCGAGTCGCTTGCCGGACGGGTCCCAGCTGAGGAAGGCCTCGTCCTTGTGCGGGGTGTGGGTCAGCCGGCGCACCGAGTGGCTGGCCAGACTGAGGACGAAGACATCGGCGCTTCGCCAGCTCTGTCCCTCTTCACGGATGACCTGCCGCTTACCGACTTCACGCAGGAAGGCGACCCGCGAGGAGTCGGGCGAGTAGACCGGCGCGAAGCCGTCGTCGAGCAGGTGGGTGATGCCGCCGGTACCGAGGTTCACCGCCACGAGATCGCGCCGGCCGCCCCGCTTTCTGTCGGCGCGGGTCGCGAGCAACGTACTCCCGTCGGCCGAGAACGAGGAGCCGACGATTTCGAGACCGGGGCGGGTCGGCGTCAGTTGGCGCTGTTCGCCGCTGGCGAGATCGATCGTCCAGGTCGCGGCGCCTCCGCCCGTGTAGCGGGTGAAGGCGAGGGTCTCTCCGCCCGGCGCGAAGACCGGTCGTTCCCCACCGGCGACGTTGAGCTCCCGGGCCCCACTCCCGTCGACTCCGGCGAGGAAGAGGGCGTCGAACCCGGGGTAGGCGATCTCGGCCCCGTCGGGGCGCCAGGAGAGCTGCCCCCAGGCTTCGACTGGGCCCTCCCATTCCTGGCCACCGGCGATCCGCATCGGCGCCCGGCCGTCGGGGCCGACGGTGAGCAGCGTGACCCGCCGCGGTTGCCGCGTTTCCCTGATCACCGCGAGTCGCGGACCAGCCGGCTCCGCGGCGCTCGCGGTAGTCGCGATCAGCAAGAGCGCCAGCGCTCCCGCCACCAGTGCCAGGCGACTCGTTCGTCCTCCCGGCATCGCTAGCACTCGATCCGCCCCGCCCCGCGATCGGGGCCGGGCTGCCAGGCGGGGGAGAAGAAGTAGGTCCCGGGCGCAGAGACCACCTTGGTCGGGCAGCTGCCGTCGGCGTTGATCTCCATCAACGGCGTGCGGTAGCCGAAGATCGCTTCCTCGGACCTGTTGGCCGGGAGCCGGACATAGGCCAAGCGCTCTCCGGAGGGGTCCCAGGCGGGGAAGAGCTCCGTGAGTTCGGGCGTGCGGGTGAGGCGGCGGAGGCCGCTGCCGTCGGCGCGGACGACGAAGAGATCGGTGTTTTCGCCCCCGCCCTTGCGGTATTCCCTGATGTTGCGGGCGAAGGCGACTTGGGAGCCGTCGGGCGAGTAGACCGGGGAGAAGCCGTCGTCGAAGAGGCGCCGCGAGCCGCTGCCGTCGAGCGCCAGCGCCACCGGCTCGGATTCCTTCAGCAGCAATGGATCTTCATGCGTCGCCAGCAGAGTCGAGCCGTCGGGCGAGAAGGAGGTGGCCGCGTACCGCAGCTCGTCGCGCCAGGGAGTCAGCTGGCGCTGGGCTCCGGTTCCGAGATCCGCGGTCCAGATGCTGGCGCCGTGGAAGCCCCCTTCCCACCGCTTTCCATCGATCGTGGTCGGCGCTTCGCGGTCGATCGCGCGGGTGAAGGCAACCGTGCGCCCGTCCGGGGAGAGGATCGGTCCGCCGCCCCCTTTCGTGCCGGGGATCGCGCGAAGCCCACTTCCATCGGCCCCCACGATGAAGATCTTCTGGATCGGTTCGTGATCGTCGCCGGTGCGGAAGCCGACCACCCCGCCAAAGGCCACCGACTCCCCGTCGGCCGACCAGGAAAGGGGAGAGAAGACGTCGAGATACGGACGCGCGCGCCTACCGCCTCCGGCCAGGCGCACCGCGATGCCCCCCGTAGGACCAAGGCTGACGAGTTCCAGTCGAGGCGGCTTCAGGGACGCCTTGAGGACGGCAAGCCGTGGTCCAGTCGGTCCGCTGGCCGCCAGCGCCACGCCGGTCGCGAGCAGCACCGCCAGAACCCCCACCCCTAGTGCCCGCCGGATCACGCGGGCATTCTGACTTATCTGGACCAGTTCGTACCCAGCGAGCCGCTGAACGGCAGCCGGATGACACCTGACGCCTCAGGCATCCCCTGTCCGGGTAGGGGATCGGAGAACCCGTGACGAAGGAGGATTGAGATGGGAAAGCTGATCGCCAGCACGCAGGCCACCCTCGACGGCGTCGTCGACCCGGTCGGCGAGTGGGTGCAGCCGGACGGAGACCACGGCACCTACTCGTTCGAACGGCAGGCGAAATCGGCCGGCATGGTGCTGGGCCGCAAGACCTACGAGGGGCTGGCGGGCTACTGGCCGGACCAGACGGGCGAGTGGGCGGACATGGTCAACTCGATGGCGAAGTACGTCGGCTCCAACTCCCTCTCCGGCGACCTCCCTTGGAACGCGACCCTGCTCGAGGGCGCCCTGGAGGACTCGATCCCGAAACTGAAGGACGAGGTCGACGGCGACCTCTTCATGCACGGCAGCGGCGAGTTCGCCCACGCCCTCGCCGAGAAGGGCCTAGTCGACGAGTTCGAGATCTACCTCAACCCGCTCGTCTGGGGCAAGGCCAACCTCCACGTGCTCGGCGAGCGGGGAACGGTGCGGATGCAGCTGGAGGACCTGAAGCGGTTCGACTCCGGAGTCGTCCTGCTCACCTACTCGCCGGCGGGCTGATCAGAATGGCAGCGTGACCGAAAGCGAAGGGTCGGCGACGGTTTCGCCGACGGCCCACTACACCGGCGAGACCTGGGTCCGAAACGGACTCTCCCATCCGCAGCTTGCGACCTGGCAGGGTCGAGCGCTCCATCTCGGTCTGGCGCTGCCCCTCGCGGCAAGCAAGGTGCTCGGCGGGCCGACGCTGAACGGGCCGCTCCTCGCCCGTCACCGAATCATCGACTCGATCCTCGACGACCGGATCAAGGGCGGCATCACCCAGGTGGTCGAGATCGCCTGCGGCATGTCTCCCCGCGGCTGGCGGTTCGCCGAGCGGTTCGGCGATCGGCTCACCTATATAGAGGCGGACCTGCCGGCGATGGCGCAGCGAAAGCGCGAAGCCCTGGCCGAGATGGGTTCGCTAAGCGACCGCCATCGCGTCGTCGACCTGGACGTACTCCAAGAGGGCGGGCCGGGCAGCCTCGAGGCTCTGGTCGAGACCCTCGACCCGGCCAAAGGGCTGGCGATCATCACCGAGGGCCTGCTCGTCTACCTGGACGACGACACCGTCGAGAGGCTGTGGGCCCGGTTCGCCGCTGCCCTCGGGCGGTTCGACCAAGGCGTCTATCTCTCGGACCTGCGCTTTGCCAGTCCCGCCCCGGGGCTCCCCGAGCGGACCTTCGGGCTGATCCTCGGCGCCTTCGTGCGCGGCAAGATCCACGCCTATCCCGGCGACGAAGCCGCGGCCGAGGCAGCGCTGCGCGACGCCGGCTTCGAAGAAGTCCAGCTGCATCGCGGGGACGAGCACCCGGCAGCCGGCGACGCCCGCAACGATCCCGGCGCAGGCATGATCTGCATCATCGAGGCCGGGTCCCGCGTCTCCCCGGCACAGGCCGCAAGCCCATAGGCTGGCCCCGTGCCGTTCACCCGCAAGAACCTGAAGGAGGACCTGGAGGATCTCGGGTCCAACTTCGACGGCTCGCCGGACCTGGAGTTCCGGCTGGCGACCAAGGCGCTGGAGCTCGAGCAGTCCGGGTTGGGCTACCAGCGCATCCCGCCCAACTACCGGTTCCCGTACGGCCACACGCACAAGCAGCAGGAGGAGATCTATATGGTCCTGCGCGGCAGCGGGCGGATGAAGCTCGACGACGAGATCGTCGAGCTGCAGGAGTGGGACGCGGTGCGCGTCGCGCCCGGCACCTGGCGCGGCTACGAGGCCGGCCCCGAGGGCCTGGAGATCTTCGTCATCGGCGCGCCCAACCTCGGCGAGAACCCGCGCGACGACGTCGAGGGCGAGCGCGACTGGTGGGCCGGTTAGCGCCGACCGGCGACCTGTGATCATCAGAGGCGTGACGTCGAACGCCTCTCAGCGTAAGCAGCATGCGCTGGAGATGTTCGGGGAACTGCCGGCTCGCTACGACGAGGTCGCGGCGGCGCTGAGCTTCTTTCAGGATCCGCGCTGGCGGCGGGCCGCGGTGGAGGCGGTCGAGGCCGGGCCGGACGATCGCGTCCTCGACATCGCCTGCGGGACCGGGCTGGTCAGCGAAGCGTTGGTGAAGCGCTGGGGCTGCCGGGTGGTCGGGCTTGACCAGAGTGCCGCGATGCTGGGACGGGCGCGGGCGAAGCTGGCCGCGGACCCGCAGCTGGCGGCGAAGATCTCCTACGTCGAGGGCGAAGCCGAGAACCTCCCCTTCGCCGACGGCGAGTTCGACCACCTCACCTTCACCTACCTGCTGCGCTACGTCGACGACCCAGCGGCGACGCTGCGCGAACTGGCGCGGGTCGTCAAGCCGGGAGGGCGGGTCTCGAGCCTCGAGTTCTGCGTCCCGCGGGGGGTCTGGTTCTGGCCCTGGCGTCTCTACACCCGGGTCGGCCTGCCGCTCCTCGGCCGGATCGCCGCACGGAGCTGGTTCGCGGCGGGCCGCTTCCTCGGCCCCAGCATCGAGGGCTTCTACCGCAGCTATCCCCTGCGGCGGCAGGTCGAGCTCTGGGAGGCGGCGGGCATCGAGCGGGTCCAGGTCCGCCGGATGAGCCTCGGCGGCGGCGTCGTCATCTGGGGCACCGTTGGCGGCTGAGCCCGGCCCGCGCCCCGCTTTCTACGCCCTGCGCCCGGGCGGCTGGCGCGACCTGGTGACCGTGATGCACCCGCCCTACACGCTCTGGCACGTCAGCAACGTGGCGATCGGGGCGGCGATGGCCGCGCACGTCTACCTCGGCCGGCTGGCGGCGGCCGTCGCGGCCTTCTTCCTCGCCGTCGGCGTCGGGGCGCACGCCCTCGACGAGCTGCAGGGACGACCGCTGGGGACGCAGCTCTCCCGGCGCACGCTGATCGGGCTGGCCGTCGGCGGCCTCGGCGGGGCGCTGGCGATCGGCGTCGCCGGGGCGATCTTTGTCTCCCCCACCCTGGCGCCGCTGGTCCTGTTCGGCGGCTTCATCGCCCCCGCCTACAACCTCGAGTGGTTCGGCGGCCGCTTCCACACCGACTTCTGGCTGGCGGCCTCCTGGGGCGGCTTCTCGGCCTTCACCGGCTGGTGGGTGAACGCCCTCGGTGTGCACTCGCTGCGCGAAGCGATCGCGGCCGGCGCCGCGGTGCTCGGCTGCTTCTTCCTCACCCTCGTCCAGCGCCGGCTATCGACCCCGGTCAGGCAACTGCGCCGCCGCACCGTCGCGGTAGAAGGGGAGCAGCGACTAAAGGACGGGACCGTCCTTCAGCTCAATCGCGACGATCTCGCCGCGCCGCTCGACGGAGCCCTGCGGGGCCTCTCCGTCGCGGTCCCGCTTTTGGCCGTCGCGATGATCGCCCTGCGCCTCTAGGAGCGACGACGTGGGCGGCGAGCGGGACTGGTGGGATGACCAGCCCGCTCGCCGCCCGGGTGTAACTCGGCTTGGTTCAGCTGCTGACCGGCATCCGCGCAATTGCGGCGCGACCGGCGTTGAGCTTGGCGTCGAGATCGTTGAGCTGGTTGGCGCGCCGGCTCTGCAGCGTGCGGACCTTGGCGTTGTAGATCTGCTTGCCGCGGTTGCGCAGCGTTTCGATCGCTTCGTCGTCGTTCTGCTGCACCGACTGGGTGGCGGACGCCTTGGCGCTGCGGATCGCGTCTTTTTCGCGGCGGTAGCCGGCCTTCAGGTCGACGACTTCTTCCTGCTCGGCTTTGCGGTTGTCGGCGACCCGCTTGACCCGCCGTTCGATCGCTTCCTGGATTTCGGCCTTGCGCAGGACGCCTTCGGCCTTGGCCTTCTGATCCCGCAGGCGGCGGATCTGTTTGCGCAGCGAGGCGGTCCGGCTGTCGTAGCTGTCTTCGACCCGGCCCAGCGCGCTCTCGTAGTTGTCGGCGGCCCGGTTCATCCGCGCGTCGTAGTCCCTGCGCAGAGCCGCGAGTTCGCCGGCCTCGGTGCGGCGGATCGTCCGCACGCCGGTTTTGAAGGCCCGCTGCGATTCGGCCTGCGCCGCCTTTTTGCCGCGGTTGAAGAGGGCGGTCGATTTGCTCACGGCGGACTCGTGCTTGTTCTCCAGCTGGCCGTCATAGGTGGCCTTCTGGGCGGCCGTCGCCGGCGTGTTCGAGAGGTTGTCGAGCTTGTCGACGAAGCTGATCAGCGCTCTGTATTGCGCGGTAGCGGCAAGCGGCGGGATGTTGGCGGCCTTGGCGGCCGGTGCCACCAGGGCGACGGCGAGCAGGGCAACGGCCGCCACCGGGACGAGCGAACGCAGCTTTCGAGACGGGTTCATCGGATTCAGAACACTCCTTGGACGAGCGCCGGGGCGCAATGGATTCCCTCGCTTATTCGGCCGGCGAGGCCGATCTCCTCAAACCTGGACGAGAAACCCCAGCTAATTGCGCTCAGGCTCCCCGACAAACGCCGCAGCCCGACCGGCGACCAGCTCGGCGACAGGGGAGTCCGGCGGGATCACTTTCTCCTCGAGCGCCCGGGTGAGCGCCTCCGCGGTCTCTCGGGCGACTCGCTCGGCTCGATCCCTGGGATGAGGCCAGACCACCGCCTCGCGCACCACGTCGTCGATGGTCACGTCGGAGAGCATCACCTGTCCGCCGATCGCCATCGCTGCCTCGGGACGAAGTCTGGGCCAGAGCGCGGTCGGCACCGTGTCATAGAGCGGCGCCAGCTCGATCTCCTGAGAGGTGCGGTGCAGCAGAGCGAGGTTCTTGGCATGGGCATCGGCGTTGCCGATCAACGCGGTGAACGTCGTGGCCGCTACCAAGCGGTCGAGTTGCGCCGGCGGCTCCGGCGCATAGGCATCGAGCAGCTCCGCCGCGTTCTTCAGCCGCGGGCCGCCCCCGGCTTCGTACTTGGCCCTGCGTTCGTTGCGGTCCGGATCGATCCCAAGGGCCTGCAGGAGATCCTCCTGGTGGACCCTTCGCACCTCCTCCCCGTCGACCTCGCGATCGAAGCGCGAGACGATCAGGCAGCGGGTCTCGCCGATCGTCTCGAGCTCGATCTCGATGTCGCTCAAGCCGGCGGCCCGCGCCAGCAGCAGGCATTGTGCCTCGGCCTCGATCAGGCCTGGAAAGCGCGGGTTGTCGACCTTGAGGATGTGGGTCGAGGGCCGGCCGCGCAGCGGTCTTCCCCAGCCGCCGCCCTCGAGCCGGACCAGCAGCAGCTTGTCCTGCAGGCCGGCGAGGGAGAGCTCACTGTCGTCGTGAGCTCCGAGAGGATGGTCTTCGAGGTCCTCGACCTGCTCGAGCAGGGACTCCGGCGTGTACCGCTCGACGCCGAAGCGACGCGGCTCGGGCTCCTCGCCGGCGATCACGAGGGCGCCGGCCACGTCCCGCCCGTAGCGCGCCAGCAAGCCGAAGGTATCCCTGGTGGCGAGTCCGGCTTGATCCGCCAGGATCTGCAGGGCGCGACCCTCCGGCAGCAGCCCCCTGCAAAAGGCGGTCGCCTCGAGGGGCCTGGGACCAAGCGGGAGGCTGCATGAGATCACCGGGCTGTTTCGCGGCCATCGCTCCAAAGCCTCATCGGTGTATGCGCACCGAATCGAGTAACCGGTTGCCGCTCTCAGCTCGGCAACGTGGACACCGTCCATCCAGACCCCGAGGCTCTTAGCCATCGGGTTTCTCGCTGGGCAGTGAAACCGTCACCGTCGCTCCCATGCGCCGCAGGGCCAGTATCGCCCGCTCGAGCACCAGCTGGTCGGGGTCGCTCTCCAGACGAGCGAGATAGGCGCGATCGATTCCGAGCTCCTCCGCAAGCTGAGCCTGGGTCAGTCCTCGCTCCGCTCGGACGCCGGCGATTGCGCGGCCGATGTCGCCCGGGTTGTGAACCAGCCACTTGCGAAGACGCCGAGAGTGCTCTGTTGACATATCCGCACAATACACCAGAAATTAATGTTTGTGGTGATATCCGCACAAACTGCCCAGCAGCATTGCTGTGCGAATATTCACACCGCGGATCGAGCCAGGCGGGCAGGTCCCAGGCGGCGGAGGAAGACCGGCAGGAGGCCAGTTGCTGATTCCATGTCGAGAAGCGCCAGCCGGCTCCGCTCACAGGGTGAAGGGCCACGACAGACGGGCCCACGAGACGAGGAGGAACACCATGCCGAGGTACCTGCTGCTCAAGCACTACAAAGGCGGCCCGGAGCCGCACCACCCCTTCCCGCCGCTGGACCAGTGGGACCCCGCGGACGTGGACGCCCACATGGCCTTCCTGCGCCAGGTCGGGGAGATGCTGCGGGAGAACGGCGAGTACGTCGACGGGCAGGCGCTGACCCAGGAGCAGACCTGGGTCCGCTACGGCGGGCCGGACGCCGCGCCGGTCACCACCGACGGCCCCCTGCCCGAGACCAGCGACCTGGTCGCCGGCTGGTACATGGTCGACGTCGAGTCGCGCGAGCGCGCGATCGAGATCGCGGCCTACATCTCCTCCGAGCCCGGGCCGGGCGGCGGACCGCTGCACGAGTGGATCGACGTGCGCGAGGTGATGTCCGGGAAATCCTCCTCCGAGGACTGATCGGATCGTGTCCGGCGAGCCGGTGTCAGCGTGGGACGAGGGCGAGCTGCGCGCCCTCGTCCCCCGGGTGCTCGCGGGGCTGGTGCGGCGGGGCGAGGACTTCGACGCCGCCGAGGACGCGCTGCAGGAGGCGCTGCTCGAGGCGCTCCGGGCGTGGCCCGAGCACCCGCCGCGCGACCCCCAGGCGTGGCTGGCGACGGTAGCGACCCGCCGGCTCGTCGACGCCCGCCGCAGCGAAGCCGCCCGGCACCGGCGCGAAGAGGAGGCCGAAGCCGAGCCGCGGCCCGAGCCGGCGACGGAGGAGGTCGGCGACGACACCCTCTTCCTGCTCTTCCGCTGCTGCCACCCGGCGCTGGCGCCGACCTCTCAGGTTGCGTTGACCCTCCGCGCGGTCGGTGGCCTCACCACGCGGGAGATCGCCGACGCCTTCTACGTGCCGGAGGCGACGATGGCGCAGCGGATCAGCCGCGCCAAGCGCACCCTCCGGGGTCGGAGCCTGGACCAGCCCGGCGACCTCGCCGTCGTCCTGCGGGTGCTCTACCTCGTCTACACGACCGGCCACGCCGGCCGCGTGGACCTGGCGAGCGAGGCGATCCGGCTAACCCGCCAGCTCAACCTCGCCACCGATGAGCCCGAGGCCCGCGGCCTGCTGGCGCTGATGCTCCTCAACCACGCCCGCCTGCCGGCGCGGCTGGATGGCGAGGGCCGCATCGTCACCCTCGACCGCCAAGACCGCAGCCTGTGGAACAAAGACGAGATCGCCGAAGGCGTGCGCGTCCTGCAATCGGCCCTGGCACAGCAGACCGAGGCGAAGCCGCCGGGCCGCTACCAACTGCAGGCAGCGATCGCCGCCCTGCACGACGACGCGCCGAGCGCCGAGGAGACCGACTGGCCCCAGATCCTCGCCTGGTACGACGACCTCGTCGCCCTCACCGACGACCCAGCCCGCCAAGACCCCGCCGCCGTCCTCGGCCGCGCCGTCGCAGTCGGCCACGTCCACGGCCCCGAAGCCGGCCTGCAAGAGACCGAGCAACTCCGCGACGTCCTCGCCGACCGCCACCGCTGGCACGCCGTCCGCGCCCACCTCCACGAGCTAAACGCCAACCTCCCCGCCGCCGCAGAGGCCTACGCCGAAGCCGCCCGCCTGGCCACGAACATCACCGAGCGCGACCACCTCGTCCGCCAGGCCGCCCGCACCCGGGCCGGCTCGCCCTGCGGTTACCCCAAGCGATCCTAGGCCTCCCCCTCGAGGTGGTCCGCCGCCGGGTCCGGGCGCAAAGCACCAACGCGCTGTGGGGTCAGGCCCGAAAGGACGCCCGGCGGGCACCGATCATGGGGGTGGGACCTGACCGCCGCCATTCCCGCTGAACACGTTGCCGAGGAAGCGCGGGTCGCTGACGCCGGCGGCGAAGGCATCCGTCGCCGATTCGGAGCTCTCGAGTGGCCAGTCCATCCCGTTGCTGAGGGTCTCGAACCAGATCAGGGCGTCAACCTTTGGGTAGCGCAGGTCGAGCGCTTCGAACATTTCTTCTATCCAAACGGCCTTCGAGCCGGCGGACTCGCTGGCGGCGATCTCGCCGATCGCCAGCGGCTTCGAGGGCGCGATCGTCTCGGTGACCTTGGCGTAGGCTTTTTCATAGAGGCTGTCGAAAGTCCTCCAGCCGTACCTTTCGCCCCAGTTGTAGCCGTCGAGACAGGTCCAGTCGACGTAGGCATCGCCCGGATAGAGGGACGAGTACAGGTTGAGGTGGTTGACGTACGGACACCACACCCAGGTCGCGTTGGTCGCCCCCTCCTCGGTGAAGATGTCGTGTACGTGGCGCCAGGCGGTGACGAATTCGCCCGGCTGGTTGCCGTTGACGCCTTCCCCCCAGGGGAACCAGTCTCCGTTCATCTCCCAGTCGAAGCGGAGGAAGAACGGGTGCCCCCATTCGGCGGCCTTGGTGGCCCAGGCGTGGATGTAACTGTCGTGTTTGCCGGCGATGACGTCGGCAAGCTGGAAGTCCGGCTGTTCTGGGGTGCCGGGAATCATCTGCGAGCCCCAACTGAAGAACGGGATCGCACCATAGGCACGGGTCGCCTCGAACGGGTCCCAGGGGAAGGTGTAATAGGTGCACGGCGAATTCGAGCAGTCGGCCCAGGGGGAGCTGAACTCGAGCAGCGACGGCGACTTGCCCACCATCTGCTCGAACTCCGAGACCGCGTCCATGTCCCAAGGCGCAGCTTCGCCGGTCAGCTGGGAGCCAATCCAGGCGCCCCAGTAGGCGTTGCCCGCCGGGACCGGCGGTTCTTCTTCTTCGCTGGGGGGTTCTTCACCCGGGGGCGGTTCTTCGGCGGCCGGCGGCGCAGCGCTGTCGACAGCGCCCGTCGACTTCGGCGGGGTGGGGATTGCTTCGGGCGCGACCTTCGCAGGCCTTAACTGGACCTTGCGGACAGGCGAGCTACCGATCGAGCGACGGCCCTGCATCAGCGTAGCCCGCATTCGCAGCGCACCGGGGGTCGCCTGCCGCAGCACAAAGGCGAACCTGAACCTGCCCCCGCTGACCGCACCCGCTGCGACCGTCCTCCAGGCCCCTGCTTTCCATACCTGGAGCACGACCCGTCCCGGCTGGGCGGGCGCAACCCTGCCCTTCGCGACCGCCGGCGTCCCTTGAGAAACTTCCGCCGGAACCGAGAGTACGACCCGGGAGGCCGATGCACTCGCCGCGAATGCCCCGTCCCCCGCCCTGGTGCCAACCATGAGGGCTCCCGAGCAGAGCGCTGCGAGCAGCACCAGCGCGAAGCGAAGAATGTTGCTCAAGCGGCCCATCCACTCTCCTCTACCCGCTATCCGGGGCGATCTTCGGCTGTGAAGACCACATCGCAGATTGCATAGGCATGACCAGAAGGCTCTCCGATTCTTCGGGTTGGCCCCAGGCGCCATTTTGCGGCCTATTGTCTACGTCCCTGTAACACGACAACCCGCAGTTGCGGGGCTTTCGTCCTATAGCGGGGGCGGGATTCGAACCCGCGACCTTCGGGTTATGAGCTTGATCCGCAGAGTCGGCTGGACTACGTGGAGCTAGGTTTCAAGCGGATTTCGCAAGATCGGACTACGTGTAAATCGGCTGGAATCTGTAGAGCATGTTGCCCCATCTGTTGCCCCAGCTAGCGCCGCCACCCTACCGGAGGGGGCGTAGCTCGAGGTGGCTGGAACACCGCGAGCAGAGTCCCGGTACCCCGGGGTCAGTCGGCAGTCGAGACCGACGGGGGCCCGGCGATCCCGGCCACCCGCGCGGCCTCCTCGTTTCCGAGGTAGGGGATCAGGATCAGCTCGGTCAACTCCGGTGCCAGAGCCGGCAGCAGGTCTACTTGGTCATAGAGCAGCCGACGGCCGATGACCGAGGTGGCACCGCTGATTAGCGCCCGCTCGGTCAGCTCCGGCAGCGCGGCGGCCCGGGGGCACTGTTGGCGACCAGGACGCATCAGGCCGACGAGAAAGTCGTTGGAGGCAAGCCCCCGCGCGACCAGGACGGAGTCCGCCGCCAGGACCTCGGGGAGGAGTAGCCGGGCCTCCGCAGGAGTTCGAACCGCAAAGGAAATCGCGGTGGAAACCGCCACCACGACCTTGGCCGGCCATTCCGGCACGGCGGTGCAGCTGCGGACAAGCTCGTCGGCAAGCCGCTTGAAGGCCTGCTCGTGAGCGACCAGCACGCATTCGCGCTTGTGGTCGAACTGCTCGTAGAAGGTGGTGCGGGAGACGCCGGCCGCGCCGATGATGTCCGCGACGGACAACTCGGAGTACCCGCGCTCGGCAAGCGCGGTCGCGACCGCCGACAGTAGGCGTTGGCGCTGGTCGTCCATCTCGGCGCTCATGCCCCAGCTTCGGCGCAACGCGGGGAAGGCGAGCCGGGCGCCGGGATTGGGGTTCTCCCGACGCCCTGAAAGCCGCCTTTGCTCGTGGCCTCGCGCTCAGGGAAAGGGCGGAGACCTGTGATGGGATCCCATGCCATGACGTTGTTCTCCCGCCGTCTTGTAAACGGCAGTACATAATGTAAGCCCTGGTACATCGCCTGTCAAGTTGTAAAAGTAGGTACTGAGTTGCTTAGGCGAGCGTCCCGGTTCGTCAAGCTGGGTACATGATTCTCCGCTTGGCTCTGACTATCGTGGGCGCCGGGATGGCGTCACAGGACTCGACAGCGCGGCCGGCCAAACCGCTTTTCCCGCGGCTTGCCAGCGGCCCCGGGCAGATGACGCCCGAGCGGGTCGCGAGCCACCAGAAGGCGCGCCTGGAGGGGGCGATGGTCGAGGCGGTCGCCCGCCACGGCTTCGCCGGCACCACCCTGCGCGAGCTGGTAGCTCTGGCCGGCGTCTCCAAGTCGACCTTCTACGAGCACTTCGACTCCAAGCAGGACTGCTTCCTATCCACCTTCGACGAGATCGTCGCCGAGGTCGGCGAGCGGGTCGGCCAGGCTTACCGCGAACACGACGACTTCCGCACACGGCTGGTCGCCGCCCTGGCGGCGTTCATGGACATGGCGGTCGCCGAGCCGGCGGCGGCCCGCCTCGCCGCGGTCGAGTCGCTGACCCTGGGCGCAGCCGGGGTCGCCCACCGCGAGCGCGGCTCGCAGGCCTTCGAGCTGATGATCGCCCAGAGCTTCGAGCACTCCCCTTCCCCAGGCGAGGTGCCGGCGATGACGGTGCGGGCGATCGTCGGCGGGGTCCGCGGCGTCGTCTACCGCCGCCTGCGCGCCGGTCATCAGGCCGACTTGCCGGGCCTGGTCCCGGAGCTCGTCGACTGGGCGCTGCGCTACCAGGAGCCCGATTCGGAGGCGGTGGCGCGGGCCTGCGCGGCGGCGGCGGAGCCCGCACCGCTGGTGCAGGCCACGGGCGACGAAGAGGGCGGCGAGGCCGAGAAGCCCGGCTGGAGCGAGCCGCCCGACTCCCCGCGCAGTCGAGCCGAGCTGAGCCAGCGCGAGCGGATCGTCCGCGCCGCCGCCCGGGTGGTGGTCGAGAAGGGCTACGAGGCGCTCAGCATCCCGACGATCTCGGCCACCGCGGGAACCTCCAACCAGACCTTCTACGAACACTTCCGCAACAAGCGCGATGCCTTCATCGCCGCCTTCGAGATCCTCAGCGGCCAGGTGCTGGCGGCCTCGGCGGCTGCCTTCGCGACCGCGGGCGACCGCCCGGAGGCGATCGGGGTCGGGCTGCGGGCGATGCTGGAGAACATCGCCGCCGACGAGCTCTTCGCCCGCCTCGCCTTCTTCGAGCTGCCGACCGCTGGCCCGGCCGCGCTCGACTTCGCCGACACGGCGATGGACGCCTTCACCGCCTACCTGACGCCCGAGCTTCGGCCGAGTGGAATCCCCGGCAGCGTCTCGGGCCCGATCCTCGAGGCGATCGGCAGCGGCATCTGGGCGGCGATCCAGCACGAGATCGCCCACGGGCGCACGGCCGAGCTGCCGGCGAAGGCGCCGGAGATCACCCGGATCGCGCTGGCGCCGTTAGGGTGAGCCGCCCTCGGGAGTTCCGCCGCTAGAAGCCGAGACCCGAGAGCCAGGCGAGGGTCCGTTTGTGAGCCTTGCCTTTGCCGTTCGCCTGCTTGCCCTTGCCGTTCTTCTTCTTGCAGCCGTTGGTCAGGACCGGCTTGGAGTTCAGCGTCCTGCCGTTCTGGGCGGTGAAGCGGACGTCGGCCCGGTTGACCGACTTGCAGAGATTCTCGGAGTTGTCCAAGAGGCTTTTCTGGCCGCCCTGCATGGTGAGGACGAACCTGGAGACCGGGGCGTCGGGGACGGCGTCGAAGGTGGTGCGGATGCCGCCGTCCTTGGAGTCGATGCGGCCGACCAGGTCGATGTCGATCTGGCCGTGCAGTGCCGCCACCAGGTCGGGCAGCAGGTTGTCGGAGGAGCGCAGGTAGACCGGGCCCGAGAGAGGCTGCTCGAGCAGCGGCGTGGTCGCCGTGGCGTGCCCGTAGATCGAGCCCTTGGGGCACTGGTCGGCGGCGAACTGGACCCGGGTGCAGATCGTCCTGATGTGTTCCTGGGCCAGGAACTCCGAGCGCGGCAGGCTGACCGCGGCCCTGGCGATGTTGGCGTAGTTGCCCTTGGGGTAGGTGAGGACCGCCCTCAGAGACGGGTTGTCGCTGCGCTTGGTGCCGCCCTTAAGAGAGAGCTTTAGCTTTGGCTTGAAGCCGAGGGCCTTGCAGTCGCCGACCTGGAAGTGACTGCCGGCGTTCGCCGTGGCGCCGTCGGTGGAGGTCAGCGTGGCCTGCACGCTCATCGGCTCGCAGTTCGTCGGATTCAGCGTGAAGTCGGGCCGGTCGAGAGCCACCGTGACGTCACGCAGTCTCAGGGGGACGCCGTCGAGGATCTTCGGGAAGGGATCGGAGACGACCCGGCCCTGGGCGGTCTCGGGGTCGACGTAGAGGGCGTTGCGGACCACGACGGTGCCGAGGTCGAAGGGCCCGGCGACCGCCGGGGTGATCACCGCTACCGACATCGGGGCGCCCTTGTAGGGGCCTGAGAGGTAGGCGGTGCCCTGGGCGTGGAAGGGGTGGGTGCCGGGGCCAGCGCCGACGATTACCGAGCCGAGGCGCGAGGCCGGGCAGCTCGGGTTCGCCTGCTCGGCCTTGCCGGGCTTGGTGGCGGCCGCCGCGAGGGCGGCGTCGGAGCAGTAGGGGATGCCGGCGAACTTGGCGGCCAGGCCCTTGGGCAAGGTCACCTGCAGGGAGCTCAGCTCCTGTTCGCCGTCCTTGCGGGTCAGGCGCAGGACGAACGGGCTCGACTGGCCTGCCCCCGCCGACTGCGTGCCGGCCGTCAGAGCCGGAGCGAAGGGTCGGGCCCCCGGCGTCTCGGCGCAGGGGCTCCCGTTCGGCCCGCTGGCGACCTCGAAGCTCGAGGACGGGTGGGCGTCGGGAGTTCCCGGCGTCGACCACGGCACCAGGTCGGCGCTCGTGGTGAAGGCGCCGCAGGTGACCGGGGTCGCGAGCGCGGCACGCGGGTCCGGTTCGATCTCTAGGTGCAGGTCCTTGACCGGCAGCTGCGGATTTTCGAGGAAGGTCGCGGTCAGCCGGCCGCTCTGTCCGTCGGCCTTGACGGTGCCGGGCAGCTTGACGTTGACCCCGTATTTGGCCGATTCGAGCTGGATCAGGACCCGGAAGGTGCCCTCGCCGGCGCCGCCCGGCGCGAGGTCGCCCGGGTGGGGCTTGACGATGTAGACGTCGCCCCGGATCGGCTCCGCGCCGGTGACGGCGTCGGTGACGGGGTCGTGGGAGGCGAGGAGCGGCGAGGTGCCGACCACGGTGCCGAGCTTGGAGGCGTCGGGGCAGGTGACCGGGAGGGTGTCCTCGTAGCGGACCTGATCGCCGGCCGCATCGGACGCGAGGTCAGAGCAGCCCTCGAGGCCGTCGGCGGCCGAGGGCGAGATCGACACACCCGCCGGCAGGGTCACGGTCGCGTTCTTCAGCGGCGGGGTGGCCGGGATTTCCGGGTCGATCGTCGAGGAGGGATCGGTCGGGTCGTTTGCCTGGAGGAAATGCAGGTCGACCTCGAGGCCCGCGGGTTGGTCGGCCTGAATCGGGCCGCCACCGGCCTGGACCGGGGTCGCTTCGATCGCGGTTGCTTCGAACTGCTCGGCCAGTTGCGGGTCCTCGCAGCCGGTTACCGGCGGCGCCGGCGCGACCGCCGTCTTCCAGCGGCTATCGGTCAGGTCCGGAAAGCCGTCGACGGTCAACCTGCCCGGCTGCGTCCACGAGTCGACGATCATCCGCGTCACCGGCGCCCCGGTCAGGCAATCGGTCGGGTTGATCAAGGCCGGGACGGGGGGACCACCCACACCCGTGCGCTCCGACGGCACCCCAAACACGTGCACCTCAGCACCCGTGAAACCGAAATCGGCGGCGCCCGGAACCGCCACGACCCCTCGATACCCGTCCGCCCGCGAGCTCAGCCGCGGATACAACACGATCGCATTTTGCAGGACCTTGAACCCCAACTCAAACGGATACCCCCGCTCCGGCACCATGTTGTACAACGCAATCGGAAAGCCCGTGTTCCCGAAGGTGTCCAGACGCATCGTGCCGACCTGGGTCGCGGGTGGACAATTGGGGGTAAAGGCGCCTTCGGTTAGCTTCGACAGTGGGCACCGCGCGACACCGGCCAGATTCGCCAGGAACCCTGGGGGCAGGTCGGTGAAGGTCGACTTCGGCGGCTCAACCGGTATAAGACCAGACTTCTCGCTGTCCCTCGTCGGGAAGGAAAACGAGGTGACGGCTTCATCCGGGTGCCCGCCGGCCACCGTGTAGTCGTTGCCGTCGGCGTCGATCGCGCGGGCGATGAAGTCGTTGATCTCAAAGACCGGAGGGTCGGCGGCCTGGGCGGCGCCTACCGATCCCAACATCAGAGCGAGCACCGTCAGCGAAGCGATCAGCAGGCGGTTCATAAATCCTTTCATTTGTGAGCACCCCCATTGCCACCAGCACTCTGGTGTCTCTTGCCGTGTCTGGAGCCGGATCTCTTGGGCACGCAGCGAGACCTACCGGCTTTGCCCCTGACCTTGCGCTTGCCCTTCGGACATTTCCTCGGCTTCTCCTTGACGTTGCCGCGGCCGAGGAGGCCGCCGCTCGCCGGCGCTGAGGAGCTCGGCGGCGTCGTGGCCGGGCCCTTGCAGGCTTTGCCCTCGCACGGGGGCTCCGGCTCGCGCAGCTCAAAGCCGCCACCGATCCGCGCCGTATAGACATCAAAGTTGGTGTCGGTATCGGCCGCCGTCACCCGACTCGTAGTGCTGAAGAAGATGTCGGTCCCCGACGCGGTGATCCCAGCGCTCCCGTAATATTGAGAGTCGACACCATCGGGACTGATCAAGGACACCTCCCCCTCGTGCCACGCATACACATCCCAGTCGCTATTGCCGTCGGCCGGGGCCAGCGCCTCTTCGGTCACGAACACCACGGTCTGGCCATCGTCGGTCATCGCGTTTCGACCAGACGTCCCATCTAACGTGCCCTTCTCTGCGTTGCCGCCGCTGCCGGTGGCGTCGGTCGAGAGCCGCAGCCACTCCCCCGTCTGGGAGTCGTAGCGATACACATCGAAAGCGCTATCGGTATCAGCACCGGCGCCGGAGCTCACCAACGGATCCGCCGTGTTCACCACCAGGTAGCGGCCATCAGGCGTGGTCTGGGTCGAAGCGTTTGCCACTACATCGCTGAGCGTCGTTATCCGAGCCAGAAACGCGATGTGGCCGTCGGGATGCTCGGCATCGGTCTCCCACACGTACAGGTTGTGGGTCCCGGCGACCGCCGTCTCGTCGTTGGCCCCGTGGTTGGCGGCCAGGACACCTTCGGCGACGAAGTAGACGTGCGAGCCATCGGCAGAGATACGGGCCACGCCCTCCAGTTCCGCGCCGTCGGCCGCACCCGTCGTCAGCTGGCGCAGGTTCGGACACTTGTTGAGCGCCCCTTCCGCAGCAATCGCCCCAGCCGGGATGTCACATGCATACAGGTCATTGCCCTCATCGGTATCGCCGTTGACCAACTGCTGGGTCGTGGTCATGAACGCCCGCGAGCCATCCCGCGCAAACCCCACGGGATTCACCGGGGCCTCTGCGTTGCAGACCCCGCCGGGGTCACCCGCACCCCGCGTGCACTGCGACGCCGACATCTCGATCGTCGTCGTGCCACCTACCCGCGCCCGCGCCTTAAAGCAGCCGAATTGGGCACCGACCCCGAAGAAGATCACCCGGCCATCGGCGGAGATGCCCTGCACGCACGGCCCTCCATTGCTCGTTCCAACCCCCGGTAGTGGCGCTCCCGTGTTATCGACACCGATTGGGCGTAGAACCTGATCGCCACCAATGACCTCATACGCGTTCGGCCCACCCCCGTAACCAGGGTCCTCGCCCAGAACCACATGTGACAGATCGGGCGTGCTCGCCAAGACGCGGGGATGGGCGGTGCCGGGGTTGGGGGCGATCAGCGAGAACGTCCCATCGGGCCGACGCACATAGACCCCGTCGCGCTCGGGGTGATCGAAGTCGCGCTCGCCAAGGCCCTCCGTGCGCGGCCGCATCAGCCACAACACGGACCGAAGATCGCTCGAGAACCCGCTCTGGTTACCCTCAGGAGAGATGAAAAAGACCCATTCCTCGCCGGGTGGGTTCATCGCGATCGACTTCCATCCGGTCTCCGAGCGCCGCGCCACATACTGGTTGCCGAGCCCCCCGTAAGCGTTACCGTCAAAGCTGCCGGTCGAGTAGTAGGCCACGGCATCGTCGCCGTAGGCTGGCTTCAGCGGGGCGAAGCCCTGCTTGAACGGGGGGGTGACCATCTCATAGGCCCGGCAGTCGGGCAGGAAGCCCGAATCCTGTTCTTCGCGCCTGGCTTCGTTGGGGCAGGATTCGGTGGGGACGAAGGTGGCGTCGGCGCTGGTCGTCGGCCCGGCGCCGTTGGCGGCGGTGATGCGGAAGTGATAGGTCTGGCCGAGGGTGAGCCCGGTGACGTGGGCGGTGACGAAAACGGTTTTGTTGACCGCGCCGGGTTTGGAGTCGCAGGGAATGCTCTGGCCATAGGCGGCGCTCGGGCCGTATTCGAAGACACAGTTGGCGATCGCCGAGTTGTGGGGGTTGAGGGCGGCTTCGAGGTGGTAGCCGCCTTTGCCGTCTGATCTGCCGGGGCCGGGGTTGACGCTCGGGGCGACCAGAGTGGTGGCGAAGGCCTTGGTGTTGCTTTCGGCGCCGCCGGCGTTGCTCGCTTCGAGGGTGATTTCGTAGGGGGTGTTCGGTTCGAGGCCTGTGGCGTCGACCGAGATCGCTTTGGCGCCCTCGGCGGCTTCGACGCTGCCGGCGCCGCCCGCCGGGGCGAGGTTCGGGCAGGCGGGCGTGCAGGAGATGTGCCATTCGGCTTTGAAAGCGGCTTCGGCCTGGGGGTTGAGGACGGCCGGGGCGTTGGTGTCGACTTCGCCGCTGAAGGTGGCGGTGGTGTCGCCGTGGGCGGCGATCGGGTCGAGGGTCACCGTCGGCTTGGCGACCGCTTCGGTGGTGAAGGTGGCGGCCGCCGGGCTGGTTTCGACTTCGAGCCCGGCGTAGGCGGCGCGGAGACGGTAGAGGTAGTGGTAGGTGGCGTCGGGCGCAAGGCCGGTAAGTTCTGCGGCAACCGCGAGCGGGGCGGTTCCTTCGGCTTCGGCTTCGGCGATGTCGCCTTCGGCCACGGGGCTCCAGGTGCCGGGGTCGCCGGTTTCGGAGATCTCGATCGTCCAGTGGATCGGGACCGGGTTGCCGGGCGAGTTGAGGTTGCCGCCTTCGGGGTCGACGGTGCCCGAGAGCTGGGCGGAGGTGTAGAAGGGGACGACGGGGTCGAGGGCGAGGACCGGGGCGTTGGTAGCCGGGTCGGTGGTGAAGGGGGCGCTGGGGGCGGAGTAGCTTTCGCCGCCATTCACCGGGAAGGCGGCGAGGCGGACTTCGTAGGCGGTGTTCGCCTTCAGGCCGCCAATGTCTCCTTCGATGGCCTGAGCGGTGGTTTCGGCCGGGACGGTGCCCTGGGGGCCGAAGCCCCATTCTTCCTCTTCGCCGACCGGTTTGACCTGGCGGAACTGGAAGTAGTAGTTGGTTTCAGCGCCCCCGTTCGCTTCGGAGTCGGTGGTGATCGTGCCGGTGGCGTGGGCGGTGGTGATCGCGTGGGTGGCGACGGGGTCGACGGTGACGGTGGGGTCGGCGCCGGAGGCGGTGCCGGCGCCGAGGGCGGCGACGGCGAGAAGAGCAAGGGCCGCGAGGGCGATGCGCAGGCGGCGGGAGGGCGCACCACTCCCTTCAACGCCGGAGAAGCGCGAGGGCACGGCGAAAATCCCAACCTTGGACCTGGCGGCGGACTTCGCGTTCTGCTCTGCGTGTCTCAACGGTTCTCCTTCGTGTTGCAGTAGGTGTAACTTCCCTGACCGGCCGTATCTCCCGGCCCCCAAAATCCTGCTTGGAGGGCTCGGGCCCCTGGCCCGGTCCGTTGACGAAACCCATGTCCGCTTTCCCGGCGGACTGGCAGTATGTAAACACAGGTACACAAATGCGTCAAGGCTGGTACGCAACTTATTTGGACGAGATTGTCAGAGCGGGTACCTAAACCCGGGGCCTAGCCGAGGGCGACGCGCTTGGCCTCGCTCTGCCCCAGATAGGGCATTAGCACCAGCTCGGTCAGCTCCGGCTCCAGGCCGGAGAGCAGCTGGGGCTCTTCGGCCAGCAGATGACCGGAGATGATCGAGGCGATGCCGCCGACCAGCGCCCGCTCGGTCGGCGCCGGCAGCTCGGCGGCGCTCGGATACAGACGGCGGCCGTCGCGCAGCATCGCCGCGAAGCTCTCCACGGCGGCGAGCTGGCGCTCGGTGGCGGCCAGGTTGGCGGCGGCCTCGACGGCGAAGACGCGGGCGACGTTGGCGGCCTCGGCCAGGTAGGACAGGGTGACGTCGAGCGCGGCCCTGACCTTCTGCGGCCACTCCACGTCGGTCTCGCAGACGGCGTAGACCTCCGCCCAGAGGCGCTCGAGGAAGGCGTCGAAGGCGGCCATCAGGCCCTGCTCGGTGTCGGCGAAGTGCTTGTAGAAGGCGGCGGGCGGCACGCCGGCGTAGCGGACCACGTGCTCGACGGTGAGCTTGGCGTAGCCCTGCTCGCCGGCGGCTCGGGAGATCGCGGCGACCAGGCGCTCGCGCTCGGCGCCGGAGTCGCCGGATTCCACATCTGGGCGCCGCTGAGAGTCCCCGCCTGCCACGTCGCCGGGCAGACTAGGCGGATATGGGGCGTGGTGTCAACCTCGGTACATGACCTGTGCACGGCTTGGTGACGAGGTGCGGGTGACGATGCCCTCGATGCCTCCCGTGCCACGCCCCCGGCCGTCTCCAGAAACGAGAAAGCCCGCATTTGCGGGGCTCCCTCCTATAGCGGGGGCAGGATTCGAACCTGCGACCTTCGGGTTATGAGCCCGCGTCAGAGACCCGCTGGACTACGTGGGGCACGGTTTCAAGCGGTTTTCGCGAGATCGAGATCGGCTGGGATCGGCTGGAGTCTGTGGGGCTTCTTGCCCCATTTCTTGCCCCATCGGTTCAGATGGGCATTAACCGTGTGCGGCGGCGCTGTCGATCGCGTTCCGAACCCGAGCGACGGCAGCCGGCATATCTCGCTCAAGCTCGAAGTCCCAGATCCTCACGACGCTCCAGCCCGTGTCGCCGAGCTGCTGATTGACCGCGACATCACGGGCCATATTGGCGCGAATCTTCGCGTCCCACTTCGCGGGATGGCGTCCAGGAGTCCACCTCGACGGATGGCCGTGCCACCACGCAGAGTCCACGAATACCGCGACACGTCGGCCGATCCAGCAGAGATCGGGCGTGCCGGGAACGCTGCGAACGTGGCAGCGCCACCCCCGTACACCGGCGGCCCAGAGGGCGCGGCGGAGACGAAGCTCCGGCCCGGTGTCCTTGGAGCGGACACGAGCCATGATGCGGCTGCGAGTTTGAGGGTCGACCTTGTCGGCCATTGGGGACGGTCCTAGTCTGGCTTGAAACCGACTGGAAACTCAAGACGAACCTCCTCGTCAGCGTCCTCAAGAGACGCGGCATCGCGAATCCACTCCTCCATGAGGCTCCCGACATCGGGGCGCTCGAATACAAAGGACGATCCCGGAACCTGCAATCGCTCGATGTCCTTCTCACGCAAGCGCTTTTCCTGGGCTTCGATGTTCTCCTCAAGCTTGCGGGTCGCTGCGACACGGCGGATGTCGGAGATGAAGTCCAGCACGGTCACTCGCTCCTTGCCGGGACGAAGCCGCAAACCACGGCCTAGCTGCTGAATGAAGATGCGCCGAGAATGGGTCACGCGCAAGAAGCAGAGAATGTTGACATCGGGCACATCAACCCCCTCGTTGAGCACGTCGACCGCCGTGATAATCGGAACCCTCCCGTCGGCGAACTCGCTCATCAACACATTGCGCTGGCGCTTGGACTGTCGATTGGAAAGCGCCTCGGCGCGCGGCCAGCCGCGCTCCCGCAGTAGCTGCGCGAACTCCTCAGCATGGTTGATCGTCCGAGAGAACACGATCGCCCGCGGCCCAGGGGTGCGATCCCATACTTCCCGAAGTGAATCCACTATCGACTCGTCGCGTTGGGGGAGATAGAGGCGACTATTGAGGTCCTTGACCGTTAGCCCTTGCTGGCTCGCACGGGCGATGTCCTCCCAATCGATGTCCTCATCCACCAGTAGCCGATAGTCAACCTGGGCCAGATACCCGGCGGCCATCCCGTCTGCGATTCCCATGCGAAAAACGGGCTCCCCGAAGCGCTCAGAGACGTTGTAGCCGTCGCCGCGCCAAGGCGTGGCGGTAACGCCAACTTGATCCGCTTCGGGCAGCATGTCTAGAAGCTGCTGAAAGTGGCCGGTTTCACCAACATGGTGGGCCTCATCGACAATGACCAGACACGGTCGGTAGCCGTCCTCAACCGCTTTCACGGCGCTCGCGACGGTGGCACACGTAACGCCACTTAGCGACGGCGGGCGCTTGTCGCCGGTCAGAATCTGCGTAGCGACCTGCTTGGGTAGGTGCTTCCAAAGGGCTCGCTCGAGCTGGGCGACGAGCTCCTTCGTGTGAGCAACCACGAGCACGTCGTGGTCGGGGTTTTCGTCCAAGTGAGCATGGATCACCTCCCCCGCGACAACGGTCTTTCCGAGACCAGTGGCGAGAACCGCCAGGGCGCGCTTGCGCTGTTCCAGAGCGACGCGGATCTTGCTCACGGCCGCTACCTGATACGGCCGCAGCGCATCCCCATCGAGCCGGCTGGGAGGGTAATCGGGAATCTTCGATGCGAAGGTCTCTAGGTCGCCACCCTGCCATGCGTCAACGCGCGATCCGACGAGCGCTAGTTCCTCCCGTCGCTCCTTTGCCTTGGGGCTCTCTTTGGCATTCGTCAGGAAGGCGGCTCGATCGGCTCGGTAAACGCTCTTGGCCGCGTCAGCTTGCTCGACCGCAGTGCGATCGATGGTCCGGCCGCTAGTCCACTTGCTCTGAAACACCCATCGGACGCCGCCTCGGGCCGCGAGAATATCCCCGCCCTCGTCTCCCGCGCCGTCGATGTTGCGTATGTCCGTGAAGCCGAGATGCAGCAGCAGGCGCTCACCCGCGCGTGCGAAGGCATAAGGACCGCCGAGGCCCAGGCGTCCTGGATCAAGGAACGTCAGTCGATCTTGGCCGGTGAGAGCCGCGTCAATCACTCCGGCTGGTGCTCAGCGGCAAGCTCATCCGGCAACAGCCGCAGGCTCAGCCGGGCTCGGATTAGATCGTCGCGGTCAGCACCCACAGGAGACCCGGCCAGCCAAGCGATGTCGTTCAGATAGCCAACAATGCGGCCAAGCGCCTGCTGCTGACTGGCGGGCTCCAACCCCTGGTACGGGCGAGCGAAAAGCCGATGGCCCATGAAGGCCTCGGGCCACTGGGACACGATGCGCGGAACAGCCGTCGCGGGGACCAGCGGCAGATACTCGCCGCTGCCAACGACCGCGTCAATGTCATCGGTCTTGATGGCATCAACGATCCGCTCCCGAGTCAAAGCCCGCTCATGCTCAGCTAGCGCGTGATGCCACGGTCGGGTGGGGTCATCTGCAATCAGCGGCGCCATGCGGTTCTGTAGATCGTTGAGGAGCTGGTTGGCCTCGGCCTGCAATGAACTTGCGTTGACCGCACGTTGACTGAGATAGCGCTGCTTCAAGTCGGAGTACACGGCGATTAGGGAAACCGACGCGCCGGATCGCGACCGCGTAATGAGCATGTTCGCGAGGGCGACAAGAACAAGATCCTCGGGGTCATCATCGAACTCGACAAACACGGGATGGCCTAGATCAACGAACGCCGTAAACGCCCCTTTGGGACGCGAAACCAGATGAACGGGAACCCGATCGCCACCCTCGCTCGCGACGACCGGAACCCCGGTGACGGCGAAGGCGTCAAGGGAGACGGCCTGGCTCCCGACGCTCTTTGCCGTGTACTCGGCCTTAAGGGCAGGTAGGGGGCGCCCTGCGGCTTCCCACTGCTCGATCCGCTCCTGCTCCGTCAGAGGACGCTGTGGCGCCGGCGCGGGACCCGCAGTCGGCTCTCCCCCGTCACCGCCGGGCACACCTCCAGTGAAGAACTCGCTCGTAGGATCATCACGCTCGCCGCGATCTGAATCCTCCTGCTCGCGCTTACGCCGCTCCTTGTCGAGCTTGATCTCCTCCTTCAGCTCGTCGTGGCTGATCGCCGCCTCCCACCACCGAGTGTCATCCTGGTACTCCTCTACGCCTTTGTGGAACGCCGCCACCCAATCGCTGGTGTCCAGGCGGGAGTCCCCATCCCCGGCCGTTAGGTAATTCGCGCCGGGATCGTTGCGCCGATAGCCGGAATGCAACAACGCCAGGGGAGATTCGTTCGGAGCGTCGCCGCGGTCCTTCGCCGTCTTAGGCAAGAGACTCGTCTCGCCCCTAATAGTCCGCACGGCCGTCTTCCAAGCACGGTCAGAGAAATCAAAGGCGTCCTTCGTGTAAATCACGGGGACGTGATCCAGGTGGATCTCCCCCACTAGACGACCCTTGGTGTACGGGACCTCAAGCGGATACTCAGGTATCGCGGCACCAGACGCGTCGTCTGGGTCGACCCACTCGAAAAGACGCTTGTCGAATCTCAGGATCTTGCGACCGTTGCGGAGGAAGTCGATGCCGAACTCCTTGGAGTCAAGCTCGCGCGACACCCCCAGCCAGCCGCGCACACGCCTCTCGCGCAGCACCAGCCCATCAGACTCGCATTGCTGGCATCGCTCGTTGTCTTGATCCTGCCATGCGCCGCAATCAGGGCATACCTTGGCTTGTGGAAGCGTCTCATCGATCTCGATTCGAGCCGGGATCGTCTTGCCCCCGCGAGAAACTGAACGCTCTGCGGACCACACACAATGACGATAGGGAGTAACCGGGGTCTGATCCACTACCAGCTCATAGCCCCGCTCATCGAGGAGGTGCGAGTAGATTGCCCCGAGCTGCGCGCGTAGCCGAGTCCGCTTGGTCGGGTCCGTAAAGGGGAGCGCGAGTTGAGTGAGGTCTGAAATCTCGATCCTGGTCCCGTGTTCCGTGGGGTCATCCTTAGGAAGACGCACAACCGGAACGGAGAAGTCGTCCGCCATCTCGCGCACATCAATCCGAACGCCGACCCACTCCGCGTCACCATCACGGGTGGATAGAAAGGTCGTCACTCCACCCAGGCGAGCGGTGGCGACATTGAACCCCATGCCGAATAGCCCGAGCTTGCTCAGTGGATCGTTTCCTGAATACCCCGCGCGAGCCGCATCCTTGATGCGATCGAGAACCATTCCGCGCCCGTTGTCAGAAACAACGACCTGTTCATCCGCGGATTTCGGAAGGGCGACGTGGACACGAGGGCTCTGGTCACCGAGTTGGTCGGCACGCTCCATCTCCAAGAACTCGTCAAACCCATTGTCAACCAGCTCTGCGATGCACTGCCAACGATCGAAGTCAATCTCGGCGAGCGCCCGCAGGATGCGCGGATGCGGCGGTATCTGGATGGTCTCGGCGGCTGCGGGTGAGGTCACTTGGTCTGGTCTGATCGGAGGGTTGCCGGACTGCTGTCTAGACATTCTCGAATCTGAGTCGCGACAGCTTCGGCAACCGTAACGGGGACGGCGTTGCCTAGCTGTCGCATTGCGGGAGTTCGCTTCTCAGGCAGACGGAACGCGCGCGGGAACCCCTGAAGCTCTGCGCACTCCCGAACTGAGAGATAGCGGAATCGCTTAGGACTAAAGACAACGATGTGCTCCCCCCCAGGGCTTCCATGCACACCTGCCTTGACGGTCTTGCCAACCCAATCGACGCGACTCCCGGTGTGGCGACCATATAGTCGCGCACCGGGCACCAAGACATGGGAAGGATCAGAAGCCACGCCGCTGGTTTTCGCCGGGGGACCAAGCTCGGCGAGCAGGTCTCGCAGGGTCCGCCACCGTGTGCCGCTGCGTGTGAGGGGCTTGACGGGTAGCGATTTTCGTGCTCGACCGCGTGCGGCCATTGAGACGCCCGGATGGTTATTCCAGTAAGCGTCACCGCGAAGATCCTCTATCAGTGAGGCTCGGCTATATGAACCAGTCGGCCAATTGAACTCCTCCTCGTCCTTCGCGAGACCGACGATAAATAGTCGCTCGCGATTCTGGGGGAGACCGAAATCGGCTGCGTTGAGCACCTTGTACTCAATGCGGTAGGCATCTTGATCGCTTGGATCGCCGGCACACAGGTGATAAAGGTCATCGCTACCAGAGGTATTCGGAGACTCGACCGTGGGATTGCGCAAGCGAGCGACGATTGATCTGAAATGGTCCGTGCTGCTCTGGAACAAGAGGCCGCGGACATTCTCAATCAGAAAAGCCCGAGGCCTAACCTGCGCCACAGCGCGCACTACCTCGGGGAGCATGTCGCGATGGTCGTGTCGCCCTTGGCGCCGTCCGGCTCTGGAGAATGGCTGACAGGGAGCACCGGCGGCTAGAAGACTGACTTGATCGCGATATGCGGTGAAGTCGATGTCGCGCACATCCCGCGCTTGAATATCGCGAGCGTCCTTCCAACCCATTAGATCGGCGTTCGCCCGTAGCGTTTCGCAGCACGTCTCGTTGAGCTCGACAAGGTCTGCGACCTCAAAGCCGGCTCGGTGTACTCCGATCGCCAGCCCGCCAGCGCCAGCGAACAACTCAAGCGTGGTCGGAACTCTCGGGTCCCTCTCGACCTGATCCACAGCCTTGGCAGTCGCCTCCGCGCGCACCGACGCGATCCTACGCGAGACTCCGGAAGTACGCAGTTCTCGTCGCGCCGCCAGATCACTCCCCTTCCAGGCGTTCGAGGATCTCGCGCTCTTTTTCCAGTCGCCTCCTGAGGCGCTTCTGGAAGTCAGGATCGGAACGGCGAGTCGCTATGTGCCTGTCGATCGCTTCGCGGACCGCCTCCGAGATCTTCACCTCGTCGGTGCGGGCAACAGCCTCCAGCGCAATGGCCTGACTCTCGGGAAGACGGAGGCTCATCGCCTTCGATGCCGTCATTGCCGCCGCCTCCCGATCTCCACGTCCTCGTAGAAGACGGCGGCGACCGTCTGGTCGGCCGCTTCGATGTCGTCGGCGGTCCAGCAGACCTCGTTGTCCCATTCCTCGGCACCGGGTAAGAACCGGTCCAACCTCAGGGCGATCAGCGAGTCCGTCGCCTCGGTGACGGTGCCGGTCGCCCCCGCTTGGGCGACGAAGTGCGGGAAGCGATCGACGCTTCGCCGCAGCCGGCCGCGCGAGCCGACCGCGGGCAGCTGCTCGGAGGCGACGGCGCAGGTCATTGCTGGCCTCCCGCCGTGTCCCTGAGCTTGTAGCCGTGGGTGTGGCAGTTGACGACCAAGCCATCGGCGCCGGCTTCGCGCAGCTTGCACCGGGCGCGACTGGCATGAGAGTCGAGGGTGCGGACGCTGCCGCGACCTCCCCAAAGCTCTCGCATCAGCTCCTGCTTCGTGAAGACTCGATCGGGCTCGGTCGCCAGCAGCGCCACAAGTTCGAACTCGCGCGCTCTCAGCGGCACCTCGCGGCCAAGAACCTCGACCCGGCGGGCGGCGGGGTCGACCAGTAGCGGGCCGATCCGGACCGGAGCCTGCTGGTCGGGCTTCGCGGTGTCGAAGATGCTGCCGTCGAGGTGCCCCCGGCAGAGCGAGCGCCAGTCGTCCTCCTCGACCATCTTCGCCTTGACCTGCCAATGCCCGCCGTCGCTCAGGCGAACCTCCAGTTCGCCGCCGTCGATCCTGATCGCGGCCGTGGTGAAGCGGCCCGGTACGAGCGTCATTGGAACAACCTCCTCGCCGTCTCCAGCATCCGCAGCGATTCCGCCGCCAGGTTCTCGGGACCGCACTCGCAGACCAGAAACGGGTCCGGCTGCTCGATCTCTCCGTCAGCGTCGCCGACGAAGAGGCAGACCAGGAACTGCTCCTTGCCTTCTCTTTCTGATTCAGCCCGAGCGCCCGTCTTCGCGATCACCTCGATCGGGTCCGTGATCCACAGGTACGGACTGTCGGCGGCGGTGCCGGCATAGACCGAGGCCGAGAAGACGCCGTCGCCAAGATGCTCGGAACCGACCCAGGCGAAGGCGGTCCGGTCGAAACCGGAATGGGAGTCGAGGAGGCCGAGCGCCCGATGATCGACCCGCCCCTCGATGCTCGGCACGGCGGCGATCGCGGCGCCGTCCAGCAGGCGCGGGTTCCCAATGATCTCGGCGTCGGCGTAAAAGGCGGCGATCACCCGCTCCTCGTCCGGGGCGCTGTAGTCGACCGGCGCCTCGCCGTCCTCGGAGGTCCACCAGACCTCGTTGTCCCATTCCTCCGCGCCGGAGATGAAGTCGTCCATCCACAGCGCGATCAGCGTCGGCGAGGACTCGATCACGATGCCCTTGGCCCCCGCCTCGGCGACGAAGGAATCGCGCTCCACGGTCCGCCGCAGGCGGACGCGGGCGCGGGCTGGCGGCAGCTTGCCTCGCCCGCCGTTCACGCGACAGCCCTCAGCGCCGGCGTCTGCTCCGAGAAGGACATCGGCGCCGGTTCGACGGCCGCCGACGGTTCGGCTTCCGGCAGGTCGAGCGGGGGCGCCTCATCGCCCGGCAGCAGATGGGTGTAGCGGGAGAGCGTGAACGCGGCCGAGTGATGGCCGAGCGCGCGGCTGAGCTGGAGGAGATTGGTCCCTCGGCTCAGGTGAAGCGAGGCGAACGTGTGGCGGAACGTGTGGAAGCCCGCCCAGGGGGCGTTGACCTCCTCCACGATCGGCTTAAGGTGCCGGCGGCGGAGGTTGCCGGACTCAAGGACGTTGCCCGCCCTGTTGGTGAAGACGAGCGCGGTGGAGTCCTGGTCGTCCATCGCGGCGAGGTGCGCCCGGAGCCGGTGGACGAGCGGGTCCGGCAGCCGGACCTCGCGCTTGCCGTGCTTCGTCTTCGGCGGCTCGATCCGCCCCCTGACGATCCCGCGCCGCACGCAGACCTCCGGCGCCTCTCCGTCTAGCTGGAAGTGAAGGCGCTGGAGCGCGATCGCCTCGCTGATCCGCAGGCCGGTCGCTGCCAGGACCTCGAACAGCGCCTTGTACTGCTCGGGCGCCATCGCCAGCACCGCCGCCAGCTGCTCGCGGCTGAGCACCTTGATTTCTTCCTGGTCATCCTCGTCAACGTCCTCGCGGTGCGGCAGCGTCAGCCCCTGCGAGGGGTTGTGCCGGATCAGGCCCTCGTTGTTCGCGGTCGTCAGCGCCGCCCGCAGCGGAATGACGATGTTGGCGATGGTCGAGTCGCTGAGGCGTTTGCCCTGCTCGTCCTCGTCGGCCAGCCAGTCCACGAAGCGCGAGAGCCGGTGGGTGGACATGTCGACCAGCTTCAACTTGGACGAGAAGTAGGGGTGGGCGTAGTTGTCGATCAGCCGCCTGTATTCGTCTCGGGTGTTCTCGCGAAAGCCGCGACGCCCCTGGCCGCGATAGCGCTTCACCCATTCATCGAGGAAGGGCAGGAAGGCGATCGTCGTCGGCTCCTGGAGCTCGCCGCGATCCCGATCGGTTTCGCTCTCGCGCTTGATCCTGCGCGCCGCGCCGTAGGTGCGGGCGCTCCGCTTGCGCTGCTTGCCGGCAACTTCGATAATGGCGACGTAGCCGACGATGTTGCCTTCGCCATCGACGCGTTTGTAGACGCCGGGCGTTTTGGTCTTTTCGAGCCGGCGCTTGTCGCCGCACCCGCCACTGTCCGAATGAACGTCCCTATCCTGGGAATTGCTCATGGGGCTTGCTCCTCATGGGCCGGGGGCGGGCCGTTGCTGCGGCGCCGCCCCGTTTTGCTTTTATCGGACAAAACGTTAACAGGACGCAGCGGCTTTGGCGACCCTCCGGATCGCCCGCAATCCCTTTCCTCATGGGACATCCAGGCGCCCCCTATCACGGCCTCTCCCCGGCCTTCGCCACGTACTCGTCAAGCGTCCGGCGCCGGTACAGCGGCGTGCGCCCGTCGTAGCCGTCCGGCTCCAGCAGCCCCGAGCTGGTCAGTTCGTGGATGCGCCTGCGCGGGACGCAGATGTAGCGGCCGGCGGCCTCGGGGTTCAGGTAGCCGTCCTCGGCGACCTCGCCGCGCAGGCGCTCGGCGACCTGCTCGGCGACCGTGTCGGCGAGCGCCGTCACGAAGCGATCGTCGGCCCGCAGCATCGGCAGGCCGAGCGGCCGGGGGCGCTCGCTCGCAGACCGCGCGATCGCCATCAGCCGCCGGCCTCCCCCAGCCAGTTGACCTGCTTGCGGGGCTCGGCGACCGACCGGCAGACCGGCGCGAAGGGGCCGCGCTCGGCGAGGTCGTCGAGCAGGCAGATCGAGACCTCGACCTCCGGCGTCCCGGCCAGATCGGGGTTCTGGCCGCAGAGCGCCAGGACCGTGCGGCGGCGCTCCTCGAGCCGGTCCCTCGGGCGGCCGGCGAGGACGACCAGCAGGGCCGGGAAGACCGGGTAGAGCTTCGACCACAGCGGCACCGATCCGCGGCCGCCGCCCTCGCCGGAGAAGGTGTGGCGATACAGGCGGACGTAGCGCCCGATCCGCTGCGCGAGATCGAATGCCGAGCGGGTGGCGCGATCGACCTCGATGAACCGGTAGGCGATGCTGGTCAGGCCGCCCGCCTCGGCCAGCTCGTAGGTGAGAACCGCGTCGGCGATCAACTGCTCGGAGGTCCGGCGTCCCGGCGGCGGCCCGAGCGGGTGGGCGATCTCGTGGAACCACGCGAAGGGCCCGCACTCGTCGCCACGCTCGCGAGCCGCCCCGACGAAGGCGATGCCGACATCGTTGACGGCGATGGTGTGCTCCTGCAGCGCCCCGGCCGCCTGCTCGGGAGCGAAGACCTTGCAGCGGGCCTCGGCCCGGCTCGGGATCGCCGCCACCGCCTCGGCGCCACGCTCGGAGAGGTGCCACAGGAGCCGGCGCCCCGGCAGCCAGGTCCCGACCGCGAGGCCCGCGCTTCGAAGACGGGCAAGGCGGCGCTCGGTCCAGCGGCGCGAGGTGGTCGGCGTATGGAGCGAGTGGACCTGCCGGGTCAGTAGGAGCCGATGCTGGTTGATGCTTTCGAGGATCGCCACGCCGGTCGGCCCGACCTGCGGCAGGCTCCGATCACCGGCGCTCATGCTTCCCCCTTCGTGTCGAGGGGCTGGAGGCCGCCGCTTCGACGGCGATCGGGCTCGGGGCTTTGCGGGGTGTCGTCCGAGGCGGCCGTCGGATCGGCGAGGCGCTCGGCTATCTCCTGCGGGTGGCGGTCGAGGCGGGCAAGCGTCTCGGCGACCGGAACGCGGCGCAGGCTGCGGTCGATCGCGGCGTCGAGCGCCGGCCGCTCCTCGGGGTGGCGCTTCTCGGGAAACAGCTCCTCGACCGGCACGCCCGCCAGCCGGAAGGGGCGGCTGATCTCGCCGTCGAGGGTGACGGAGGCGAGGCTGTGGAAGCGGGCGAGCTGGCTGACCGTCTCGGCGCTCACCTCCCCGCCCAGCTCGTCGGCGAGCAGTCTTGCTCCTTTGGAGTTGAGCGCCGTCGTCACCAGGTGCGAGCGGTTGGTGGTGACGGCTTCGCGGGTCGCCGCCGTCAGGCGCTCGGGGTTCTGGTTCAGCAGCAGCGCCCGGACCGCGTACTTCGCGACCTGCTCCAGCAGGGCAGCGAGAGTGCCGGCCGTCGCGCCGTCGTATATCTGCACCTCGTCCAGCCACAGCGAGAACCACCGCCGCCGCTCGGGCTGGACGATGTCGGCCCGGGACTTCGCGGCGTGCAGGGCGTCGAAGACGACGAAGTTGGCGATCAGCCGGTCTCGTCCCGAGCCGGAGCCGGGGCACACGAGGACGATCTTGCCCGCGTCCATCGCCGCGCGGATGTCGTAGGTCGCGAGCGGGTTGCCGAGCAGGGCGGCGGTGGCCGGCGCCGCCCGCAGGCGGTCGATCAGGTTCGTGACCGGCGTGACCGCCTCGGGCGGCAGCAGCGGGAAGCGTTCACGGAAGAACCGGCGCACCGGAGGCGAGACGAACGGCAGCACCTTCTCCCGCCATTCCCCGTCGCTCAACAGGACGGGGATCTCGAAGATCGTCGGCGCGAGCTCGGGCGGGAGACGATGGGCGAGGTCGACCATCGCCTGCGCGGCCTGGGTGGTGAGGTTCAGAGCGCGGGCGTTGATCTCGTCCCAGCGCAGTGCCGAGGAGAAGGAATCGACAACGGCATCGACCTGGCCTGCGGCCCGCCTCGGCGAGCGGCCGCGGACGGCAAACAGGTTCCAGGCCGGCTGGCGGTGGGGGTCGGCGAGGTTGACTTCCACGACCCGCTCGCGCAGCCCCTCCTCGGTGAGGTAGTCCTTGATCCGTTCGATCGCGTCGAGGTGAGGGTCGAGGAAGAGGCAGCCCTGCCCCGATCGGGCGAGGTGGAGGAACTGGCCGATCGCGGTCTCGGTCTTCCCGAAGCGGCTGCGGCCCGACATGTAGAAGAAGAAGGTGTCGGCCAGCGGGACGCCGACCATCCTCTCCCCCGTCTCGGTCTCGACCTTCCCGAGCGGCAGCAGGCCCGCCTGCCCCTCGAAGGTCGGCAGCTTCCGGGGCGGCGGGGGCACCGCGCCGCCGGAGCGAAGGACGTTCGGCGCCGCGCATCGCCTGCTCGGCGGCTTCAGCAATCCGGCGATCTCGCTCGCGGTGACGACGCGCCGCCGCGCGGGGCGGAACAGCCCGGTCGCGAGCCGGCGGTCGAAGCTGCGGCGGCGGCCCGGCAGGTCCGATCCCAGGAAGGCGACGCCGGGGATGCGAAGTCCCGAGACCCGCAGGTGGTTCTCCCCGGCGAAGGCGTCGAAGGCGGCAAGCACCCCGGCGATCTGCCCCTTGGCCCGGCCGGGGACCGGCGAGGCGATCCGGACCAGGACCTGGATCTCGAACATCGGCTCGGCGGTGCCGAGCTTGCGGGCAAGCGCCTGGCGGCCGACCCTCTTCTCCACCAGCTCGGCCGGCGGCGCGCCGCCCCGGCGGCGATCGCCGCCGCCCAGCAGATCGCCCAGCTCCTCGCCCGGCGGTGGGGCGGGCTGCCGCCGTCGGGAGCGACGCAGCAGCCGCCGTCGCAGGCGTCGGCGCTTGCCCGGCGTCACCGGCAGCAGATCGACGCAGACGCTCGCCCTGTCGCTCCCGGCCAGGTCGATGCCGTCGATCGCGCGGGCGAGACCTGCGAGCGGATCGGGATCGAGGCCGGCGGCGTTCAGCGGCTCGCTGCTCGCCCTGGCGAGGACCAGCTCGGCGCGGGCGACATCGACCTCCTCCGGCTCGGCTCGCGGCTCGGGCGCCGGGCGGAGCTCGACGCCGCTATAGGCGCCCAGCGCCGCTCGCAGCGCGCCGCCGGCTCGCTCGGGGACCTCGATCCCGTAGCGAAGCCTTCCTTCCTCGTCGCCGTCGAGCCGGAGGCGGACCGCGCTCGCCGGAGCGTCGAGCAGGCCGCGGAGCGCTCGCCTGGATCGGCTGAGGCCGGAGGCGAAGCGGACGACGGACTCGGGGGAGGGATCGAAGGAATCGGCGGGGATCGCGAGCATCGCCACGCGGTGATCGAGAGCCCGGCGAGTGACAACGAGACGGGCGACGAGCACCGCACAGGCGAAGATGTCAGCGCTGCCGAAACGGCCCTGGGCCAGATCAGAGGCGGCCTGGCGGCGATTCGGCGAACCGCCCCTGCGGACCTCGGTTCGGACCCCAGTTCGGACCCCTGTGCGGACCCCAGTTCGGACCCCGGTGCGGACGGTCATCCTCGCTCCTCGCGCTTGCCGTGATCGAGGCTGGGTCGGGCCGCTGCCGCGACGACCATCTGCGCGACCGGCGGGCAGACCGCGTTGCCGATCTGGAGGAAGCAGCGGGTCCGCGAGCCCTGCCAGGGATAGTCGGAGGCGAAGCCCTGCAGGACCGCGGCCTCCTCGACGCTGACGCGGACGGCGTTCTTGAACTGCGACGGCCATCTCTCCCCCGGCCGCCAGCTGGGGTCGCGATCCCGCGCCGAGGGCGCCGAGATCCGGGAGTCGGCGACGACGGTGGTTGCCGGCCGCCGCCGCGTCCATTCGGGGCGCCGATCAGGCATCGCCCGTCGCCTCCTTCGCCCGTCGCTCGATCGTCCACGACCCCGACGCGGAGTCGATCGTCCTGGCCGGGCATGAGGCCGACCGGGAGAGCCCCCGAGGACGGGTGCCGCCGGCGGTCTGGTTGTTGGTGAAGGTGACTGCCTCCCGATCCCAGCCCAGGGCGTCGGCCATGCTGACCCAGGGCAGCAGGTCGCGCTCCTCCTCGCGAACCTCGTCCGGCCGGCGCGGGTTGTAGGAGCGATGGGTCGGCGTCGGCAGCTCGGCGGGCCCGTCGAGGGAGGCGACGAGATAGGCCCGCTTGCGGGTCTGCGGCACGCCGTAGCGCTCGGCGCTCAGAACCCCGGCCGTGGCGTCGTAGCCGTGGCCGGCGAGCAGGCCCGCGAACAGGGACCAAAGCTCGAGGACGCCCGGCACCTGCTCCAGCGCGATCCAGCGGGGGCGCAGCGCCACCGCCCACCTCAGCGGCTCGACGGTGAGCAGCGAGCGCGGGTCGCGGCAGGCGGCGAGGTGCTCGGCGCGGGAGTCGTGACCGGTGGCAAGCTCGTGGGCGCAGGCGATCACCCGCTCCTTGTCGAATCGTCCGTGGCCCTTGCCGGCGGTCGAGTACGCCTGGCAGGGCGGCGAGCCGATCAGCCCCCAGACCGGCTCGAACTCCAGGGGATCGAGCGCCGCGATGTCGGCTTCGATCCGCTCATGCCCGGCGGCGCGCGCCGTGGCGCAGGCCCAGCGGTCGACGTCGATGCCGACCGCCGTGTAGCCGAGCTCGCGAAGGCCCTCGTCCCAGCCGCCGGAACCGGCGAAGAGGTCGATGATCGTGCCGGGCTGCATCAGATCATCGCCCCCTCGCGCGGTTTCGCCGCGCGGCGCTCGTAGTCGAGGATGCGGCGCCCGATCCACTCGGCGATCTGCGGGACGAGGGCGTTGCCGAGGGCGGCAAGGCGGTCCACCCGGCGGGGAACCCCATCAGCCACTCGACCCACTCCGGGTTCAGCGGCCCAGTGGTCCCGTAGCTCCGCGCCGGCCGACCCGCCGAGCGCTTGTGCTCGGCCTTCGTGTTGCTGGCGATCGGCGTCGGGAACATCGGCGCCTTTGCCACCGCGCTCCGCAGGTTGTCGCCGCCCTGGCGCGCTGCGGAGCGCCCCGGCCCGCCCAGGCTGTCGCTTCGCGTCGGCGTCGGCCACCTCAGCCGCTCGGCTTCGTTCACCGCCCGCCCAAGCTCGTTGCCGCTGGGACCCGGATTCCGCCGCTGCCCCGGCTTCGGCATCCCGTGCGGGGTAGGCCACGATCCAGACCCGCTTTCGCAGGTGGGGTGCCCCGAACTCTCCAGCCGACAGGCACGCCCACTCCGCGTCATACCGTGCTTCGGCCAGGTCTCCGAGAACTCGCCCGATCGGCCCCCGCTCCCAGCGCTTCCCCTTCCCGGTGAGGAGGGCGGGCACGTTCTCCACGACGACGTATCGGGGTCGAAGCTCGCGAACGATCCGGGCGAACTCGGACCAAAGACCCGAGCGGGCGCCGTCGATCCCGGCCCCTCGACCGGCGGCGCTGAGGTCCTGGCACGGGAAGCCTCCGCAGAGGAGGTCGACCGGGTCGAGGTTCCGGGCTCCGACCTCGCGCACGTCGGCGAAGCGGGCGGCGTCGGGGAAGTGCCGGGCGAGGACGGCCTGGCAGTAGGGGTCGAGCTCGACCTGCCAGGAGACGCGCATCCCGGCTCGCTCGAAGCCGAGGTCGAAGCCGCCGATGCCCGAGAAGAGGCTGCCGACATTCACGCCCCGCCCCTCGTCCGTCTGCCCTTGGCCGGAGCGTCGAAGACCGGGACGTAGGCCCGCCCCGAGTCGCGGTAGCGCCGCAGGAACCGATGCCAGCCCTGCCGCGCGACCCGGAGAGTGGAGGCACCGATCCGCAGGACGGCTCGATTCCCCCGCGCGCCGACCAGGTCGATCCTCAGATCGCCGCCCCGGTAGGGGACGTGCTGGAGGGCGCGATGCGAGCGAAGGGCGCGAGAGGCGCGTCGAGCGGCGGCGCTCCCCCCGATGTCCTGGGGATCCTGCCGAGGCGCGGGCGATCGACGTTCGGCTGCGCCACCGACTGGCCTCGCGGCCGGGTCGGCAGCAGGTGGCGCCGCGATCGACGACGGCCGCCGAGCCGTATTCGCCTGCGGGTCGGGCTTGCCCGCCGCCGCGAGGACGAGCAGCGCCGCGAAGCCGACGAGGATCGCGCTGGACAGGGCGAGGATCGCCCGCGCCGCGCTCGGATCGAGCGGGCGGTCGAGGAGGGCGCGGAGCCGGTCAGCCATTGCCATCCGCCTCGCTTTCGGAAGCCGGCGGCTGGGCGTAGCCGTAGATCGGCGCCGGCATCCCGGCCGAAGTCGCCTGCGATGGCAGGAAGGGACCGGAGCGGGCGACCCGGTCGCCGAAGTTGCCGTCGATCGTCGTGATCTGCCCGCCGGGGAAGACCCGCTCGACGAGCCCGACGTGATCGCTTTCGCCGAATCCGGGCCCGGTGCCGTAGAGGACCGCGTCGCCCGGTGCCGGCGTCGCGCTCGGCGGCAGGACGCGGGCGCCGTTGGCTTCGGGAGTCGAGAGCGGCGGATCGCCGGGGGCCGTCACCGCGAAGGGGCCGCCTTCATGGGCCTTCGCCCATTCGTAGATCGACCCCGAGTAGCCGTAGGTGGCGGTCGAGCCTTGAAGGGGGACCCCGGCCTTCTTCCAGACCCAGGCGACGAACAGCGAGCACCATTCCTCGCACGGCCCGTAGGGGTTGCAGTTCGACCCCGGCGGGCTCTCGGCGGTGCCGAGCTGGCTCTCGGCGATGCGGACGATTTCGCTGCCGCTCGCGCCGCCCGACGTGCTCGCCCCGCCGCAGGCAGAACTGCCGCCGCTCGCTACCCGTTCGGTCGCGACCGGGCTGGTCGACGGGGGCGAGCCCTTGCCGCGGAAGCCGTATTCGACCGCCCGCGCCATCACTTCATCGGCGTAGTCGGCGACGCTGTCTCCGCAGGCGCCGTAGTAGTTGCAGGCGGTCTGCCGGTAGGCGGCGTAGGAGTCGCCCGCCAGCCCGAAGACCGGGTGCATCATCCGCGCCGCGGTGAAGACCGCGTCGGCGGCATCGAAGGGGTTTGCCCCGCCGCCGTCGGCGTCGACCTTGTAGCGGTCCCAGATCGTCGGCCCCGGTCCGGGGCTGCACGCCGATTCGCGGACGATCGCGATCTGCATCGGCCCGCCGCAGCCGGAGGGGTAGACGTGGGCGCAGGCGCCGTGGCCGCACTCCTGGTAGCCGATCGAGGCGAGGAAGGCCCAATCGACATCGAAACGCTTGCCGGCTTCCTGGTAGATGCGCAGCCGCTTTGGCGGAATCGCCTTGACTGCCGCCTTCGTCGGCGGGCCGGCGACGGCGAGGCCGCCCCCGCCCATGCAGCCGATGCTGCTGCCGAGGATCGCCATCACCGTTGCGGTGATGGCGACGACGACGGCCGCCAGGACGCCGGTGGCGAGCAGGAGAAGGACCGATCCGCCGCGACGCCGCGCGCTCATCGACCGCCGCCTTTCTGCCGCCAGCGCCGCCGCCGGGACGGTCCGGACTCGCGAGCGGCCTCCGGCCGCGCGGCTGCTGACGACGGTTTCTGCGCGGCCTCACGGCTCCGGTCGGCCTCGGCGCGCAGCTCGTCGCCGAGACTGCCTTCGCCCTCGACCGCGGTGGTGCCCTTGCGAACCGGCGGCCGCCCGGCCTGCCCGCTCGGGGCGCCGTCGCGCTTGGGAGCACGGCCCGCTTTCTGCTCGCGGTCGGGTCGCGTCTCGCGCGGCTTCGCCCCTGCCGCGTCTCTCTCCTCGGAGGTGCGCTTGCGCCTGCCCGAGCCCTTGGCCGCTGGCCCGCCGCCGGCCGCAGCCTCGCGGGATGAGGACCGGGCCTCAGAGGCGGAATCGTCCCTCGCCGCGCCGCCGCCGGACCGCTCCCCCGATCGCGGGCGCTCGGCCGCGTCGCGGGCGCGAGCCCCGCCGCCGACCGGGGCGCTGTAGCTGGTGCCGAACAGCGGCGCTCGGCGCGGGCGCCGGGGACGGGTCGGATCGTCGCCGCCTCGCCCCAGGAACCCACCGATGGCCCGGTCGGACCGGCCCATCACCGACCGGCCCTTGCTCCTCAGGGGTCGCGAGAGTTTTCCCGCGATGCGCCCGCCCGCGTAGATCGAGAGCAGCTTGAGCGAGGCGTCGCGCCCCGGTGCCCTCGGCCCGGTCGCGATCCCGATCAGGCTGTCGGTGAGGGTGCGCCGCTGGAGGAAGACGGCCCAGAAGAAGAGGGACTGCAGGCCGAAGGACATCAGCCAGCCGAGCTGCGCCGTCGCGCTCGACAAGGCGGCGGTGACGGCGAGCAGGACCGCCAGGATCAGCGAGTAGGCGGCCTTGCGCAGCAGGTAGCCGGCCAGCTTCTCCAGCCAGCCCTTGAAGAAGTCGTGGCCGCGACCGGGGATCACCGCTGCGATCAGCGCGACCGGGCTGAACGCGAGCAGGAGCAGCAGCAGGACCTGAGCGAGGATCACCCCGATCGAGAGCGCGCCCAGGAGCAGGAAGGCGCCGAGCTCGCCGAGGAAGAGGACCAGCGCCAGGAGCAGCCGCTGGTACTGGCCGCCCTCCTCCATCGCGTCGGTGGCGGGCTTGTCGGCGACGCCGAGGCGGTAGCCGGCGCTCTCGCCTTCGGGAAGCCCGGAGGCGTCGCCGTCGTTTAGGGCGTCGTACTCCTTGTCGCGTTCGTCGTGTTCTTCGGCGCCGTTGCTGTAGCGGAGGAAGTGGGCCGCGTACTTGGTCGCGTTGTTGACGCAGACCTTGCCGTCGGCGGTGATCTCGGTCCCCGACTGGAGACGCCGGGCGAGATCGGCGTCGCGGGCCGGGTTGGAGGAGAGCGGCCGCACCGCGACCGATTCGGGATCGCTGTCTTCCGAGCCGGTTCCGGCGCGGGCGCAATGTTCGAGGCCGCCGAACTCGAGGACGACCCAGGGTTTGAAGATCAGGAGGTCGAACAGCTCATTTGCGGTGTCCTGCCTCGCCTGGCTGGCGCTGGCGGCGTTGCCGTCAGAGGAGATCGACCGGAACGCGCCCGACATCGCGTTCGTCCAGCCCGAGACGGCGCCGATCGTCGCCCCCGGCTGGGCGACGAAGAACAGCGCGCAGACGACGTAGACCAGCGAGAGCCCGAGCGCCCCGGCGGTCTCGGTGTAGCGGCGCTGGACCAGCGCCTTCCACATCGCCCAGATGCCCGAGATCACGACCGCGAGCACGAGCCACGGCTGACCGAGAACGTCGGCGTAGATCGAGTGGATCGCCCTCGCGACCGGCGCGAGCGCCCCGGCGCCGCCGGTCGCCTGCGAGCCGTTGACCAGGTCGAGGCCGAAGGCGAAGCTGAAAAGAGTGATGAGCAGGTTCGCCAGGAAGCTCGTCGCCAGCCAGAGGATCGAGGCGAAGAAGTAGGCGATCATCGGCGGGACGCCGGAGACATCCACCCCGCCGGTCAGCGACGCCGAGACCGCCTCGAAGTGCTGGTCGAGCGAGTAGTTCAGCAGCGGGTAGCGGCCGGCGACCCCGCCGCCGCCGAGCTGCGGCGCGGGGCCGACGTTGCCCCAAACATCGGTGGCCGCGCCCGCGAGCGGATGCGCGAGAAGCACGATCAGGGTCGCCAGCCCGAGCGCCACCGCCACGCGCCGCCGCCAGCTGCGCCGATCCCGCGGGCTCACGCCGCCACCGCCCGCGGGGTGTTGTCGAGCGCCGCCAGCAACTCACCGAAGACGAGGTCGAAGCGCAGCTCGCCCACGCGCCCGTCGAGGTCGCGCATCAGGCAGAGGCCCTGGCGGTATTCGCGCAGGCGGGCGCGGGCGGCGGCGTCCTCGGCGTCGAGCCCGATCTGCGCGATCCCCGCCCGCGCCTCGGCGTCGGTCTCCTGGCCGAAGAGGAAATAGACGCCGAAGAGCTCGGCGAGGTCGCCGAGGTCGGCGAGGCGCTGGGTCGCGACCAGGACCGTCGCGTTCAGGGCGCGGCCGAGCCGGATAATCCGGTTGAGCAGCGAGCGGCCCTGCGTCGAGGCGAGCAGGAACCACGCCTCGTCCAGGACGACCACCTTGTGGCGGCTGCGGTCGCCTGAGATCAGCCGCAGCGCCAGAGCGGCGACCAGCGAGAGCGTCGCCACCGACACGCGCTCGGCGCGGGTGTAGGTCTCGCGCGAGGCGCCGGGATCGGGCAGGCTCAGCCCCGGCGTGCGGATCGTGATGACCGAGCGCTCGACCTCGATCGGCTCGGCCTCGCCGCTGCCGAACCCCAGCCGCGCGAGCCCGAAGTCGGACAGCACGTCCAGCGCCTCGGCGACCTCGCGGCCCGCCTCTGCCTCGGCCGAGCGCAGCCGCTCGATAACGGCGGCAAGATTCCGCTCGCCGGCCCGGACCGCGTCGCGGACGGCGCGGTCGATCGCGACCTCCCAGGAGGGCGGCGGGTCGCGCAGCAGCTCAGCCAGGTAGCTGGAGGCAAGCTCCTCGCGCAGCTCGGGCAGCCCGATCGCGAGCGGGTCGAGCTTGCCCCGGTGCTCGGGGTCGCCGGAGAGCTCGAGGACCTCGACCTCTCCCTCCAGCTCGGCAACGCGGTCGAGGCCGTGGTCGGGCTTGGGGTCGAAGTCGACCACCAGCGAGCCCCGGCGCTGTGCGCCGAAGGCGATCGACTGCGCGGCGATCGTCTTCCCCGAGCCGAGCGTCCCGGCCAGGAGCACGGCCGAGGCCCGCGCCTCGCGCGGCGCCTCGGTCGGGTCGTAGAAGACCGGCCGCGCCCCGCCGGCCGGCGAGTAGCCGATGTAGATGCCCTCGGTCGAGCCGACATGCGCGGTCGCGATCGGCACCGAGGCACCGAACTGCTCGACCGTCATCTGCTGGACGTAGTCGGGCACCGAGCCGCCGCCGGGCCGGGGCAGGTGGTCGGAAAAGAGCGCGTGCTGGAGCCCGCGCGGGCGATGCAGCGCCACGTCGGCGAAGCGCTCGCGTAGCGAGGTGACCCGGCGCTCCAGCTCCTCGCGGTCGGGGGCGCCGAGCGCGAGCGAGATCGAGGCGCGCAGCATCGGCGGGTGCGCCGAGGACTGCAGGACCGCCTCGTACTCGCGGGCGAGCTCGCGATCCTCCTCGGCGAGGACCCCCGGACCGCTCGCGCCCTCCAACTGCTCCCGATAGGCGTGCTCCACGTCGAGGATGCGCTTTCGCACCTGGCCGAGCGCTTCGCGGTTGCCGATCCATTGCGCGTGCAGAACGGCGTCGACCGGGAAGCCGGCATCTTCGGCCGGGCCGAAAAGGACCTCGGCGGCGCCGGGGAACTCCGCTTCCTCGGCGAGCGACCCGGCGCAGAGGAAAGCCTGGTAGGCGGTTCCCTCCTCGGCCTCGACCTCAAGCGACGGCGGCTCGCCGGGGCGCTCGGTCGCGGGGGCGTTTGCGCAGCGCCAGAGATCGTGGGAAAGCGGCTCGTAGGCGACCGAGCCGTCCGGCGCCGCGACGACCAGCGCATCGGGCTGCCAGTGGCTATCCAGCGCCGGCTCGGCGACCCCCCGGCAGGCCGCGCGGCGCAGCAGCCACTGCAGCTCGGAGGTCGATGCCCGCTCCAGGGGGAGCGCTCCGCTCAGGCGGTCGAAGGTCCGCTGCTCGACCGCCGCCAGCGCCTCCAGCTCTCGTCCCGAGATCGGCTGCGGAGCGCCGACGCCGGCCACTTCCTCGATCCGGCGGTGCAGGCGTCCGAAGGAGCGAAGGGCGCCGGGGCCGCGCCCGTCCTCGGAGAGGGAGACCGCGACGTAGACCTCGGGGACGTGGGAGCGGAGTTCGCGCAGCCTCGCGGCGTGGCCCTCCAGATAGCGACGCCAGCCCTCGGCGTCGGCGTGGCGCTCGTCGGCGAGGTCGGCGAGGTCGGGCGCGTAACGCTCGGCGGGGTAGGCCCGCTGCACCCTCCAGATCGAGAAGTCGGCGCCGGCCAGATGGGCGAAGCGCTCCAGTCGCCGCAGCAGCCCCCACTTCTCCGCAGTCGGCAGGAAGGGATAGGCGATCGTGTCGGCGCGATAAAGAGCAGCCGCCTCCCCTCCCGGCCCGATCAGGACATTGCGCCTCGCGTAGCGCAGCGGGAAGGCGGTCACGGGCGGACCTCCAGGACCTCGCCCTCGCCGAGCGCCAGCCGGCGGGTGGCGGCCTCGCCGCGACGCGCTCGGCGACCTGGCGCCTGCATGACCTGCCGGCGGCGGCCGGAGCCGCGCACCACGACGGCCTCGGAGAAGAAGACGATGGCCGGGCCGCGAACCCGCCCCCGCCGCAGCCGGGGCGAGCGCTCGTCGGGCGCAACCCAGACATCGCCGCCGAGCGGATGCCCGCGATCTGCTGCCGGCAGCACGCGAGCGAGCGAGCGCCGAGCCGGGGCGAGGTGGGCCGCGAGCCAGGAGATCGCGAAGCGGTCGGCGCGGCGCCCGTCGGGGGTCGCCTGGGTCGCGAGGGTCGCGACCGCCGCCGGCAACACGATCAGCCGCAGCGGCCAGTCGAGCAGTCCCAGCAACAGGCCGCCGGCCCACGTCGCCGCCAGCGCGGCGAGCGCCGCGACCGAGCCGCCGACCCTGCCCCCGGCGCTCGCCCCCGCGATCCCGGCGAGACCGGCGAAGGCGAGCTCCACTGCCCCGGAACCCGAGCCGATCGCGATCACCGCGAGAAGCGCGGCGCTCGCATAGGCGAGCCAGCGCAGCGGCACACCGCCGGGCACCGGCAGCGGCCGACCCTCGATCGAGTAGATGCGGCGCTCGGGGCGGAAGATCCGCTGGTAGGAGCGGATCGGCTCGAAGCCGTCGCTCACGGCAAGATCCGATCCCCGATTGCCCGCGCCGCAGCGGCAACCTGGTCAGGCGAGAAGACGAGCCAGCCGACGAGGATCGCGGCGATGAAGAAGACCGCGAGGTCGGTGAACTTCCTGTTCAGCAGGAAGACCAGCCCGACGATCGCGATCAGGCCGCCGTAGATCGACGCCGCCCAATGGCGCAGTTCGGTGCCGATGTTGCGGCCCACGTCGTTGCCGCCGGCAGCGAGCGCGTCGGGCGCCAGCCACAGCGCCGCCGCGAGGACGAAGGCCGCGAGTACCGCCAGCCGCCGCCTCACGAGAGCGCCCCTTCGACCGCCTCGACGTACCAGCGGTCGCGCCGCAGGAGCTGGAGGCGGTAGGCGAGCGGGTAGACCGCCCCGGTGGCCGTGTCACGGACCCGCGCCGCGGCAACCGCCGTGCGCCTGGCCCCTTCGCCGCCGCCGAGCTGCTTGACGCTCGCGACGGCGATGAGTCCGAAGCCGCTCCCCGGCGGCGTTACCGTCGCGCCCTGCGCCAGGAGATAGGAGAGGTCGCCGGGGTCGCTCGCCGAGAGGTAGACCGGCAGGAAGCGCCGGACCAGCTCGTCGATCGCCCCGGCTTCGGAGCCGGCGAGGGCGCGGGGAGCTTCGACGCTCTCCGCGACCCCCGCCGGACCGGCGACGATCGCCGGCACCCCCTGGGCCGCCACCTCACCCGCGCCTTCGCGGACGATCGGGACGGCGAGGTAGAGGGTGCGGGCGTCGCCGAGCTCGCAGGCGACCGTGACGATCGCCTGGCCGCCGCCGAGGTCCCGGATACGGGCGACCTCGGCCTGCTCGACCTGGGCGCCTGCGTCGCTCCCAAGATGAGCTGGAGCCGAGGTGCCCAGTGCGAGATACGGAGCCAGCGCCTGCGGCGAGGGCTCCGAGAGATAAGTCCGCGCGAACCGGATCGCGAAGGCGGCGGTCGCAGGATCGCTGGAGCTGTTGCGCTCAGCGGTCGCCGTGTCGGCCCCCCGAGGTTCGGTCAGGACGCCGGAGATGCCCCGCAGGAGCAGGAGCCCGACCAGCGCCCACAGCGCCACCCGGCCCGCGGCCCGGAGCACCGAGCCGACCGAGCGGCTGTCACCTTCGCGGCGCTTGGGTTGGGTACTGATTCCTACTGACACTTCGAAACCACCTCCGTCGTCGTGCTTGGCGCCAGCTAGTTAGCTGGCTCACGACAACGGGGAGCCGAGGTGCCGAAATGGTCATAACCACATACGCATACGGTTATATGGATGCGTCACTCACACACACAAAAAAAGGGCGACGCCTTTCGACGCCGCCCCGGGTGTGGGGGGAAATTTCAATAAGGAAGAAATCAGTTCAAGACGTACCGGGCCTCACTGCGCGAGTCCGCGGGCGATCTGCTGGATCAGCCACCAGCCCGAGAAGTCGACCAACTCGTAGCGGACCCACATGCCCTGAGGGCGCCGGCTGACGATGCCAGCCTGGTGCAGCGCCGCGAGATGCTTGGAGACGGCCGGCTGGGTCACGGGGACGCAGGCGGTGAGAGCGCCGACCGTGGCGCTGCCCCGGTCGTTCAGCACCTCGATCAGGCGAATGCGGATCGGGTCGCCCAGGACCTTCAGCATCGCGGCCACCATCTCCACCGCCTCTGCCGACAGAGGCTCGCTCCCTACCGATGCCGACTGCTGTTTCGAGTTACTGACCATCTCACTACAACAGGGAGCCGAAGATGAAAATTGGCCCCCCGCCATATTCCGAAACCGCATATGTGGCCAGCACTCGCATAAGCACACACATAGAAAAACTCCGACCCTCAAGGAGGGCCGGAGTTTGAATGCTTCTATGTGCGAGCTCTCAGCGCAGCCGCAGCTCGGTTCCGGCGTAGATCAGGTTCGGGTCTCCGGTCCCGATCCGGTCTTCGTTCAATCGCCAAAGCCGCACGACCTCGTCTTCGATCGCCTGCGTGTCAGCGCCGGGTCCGAGCAGCTCGGTGGCGATCTGCCACAGGCAGTCGCCGGGCTGCACGACATAGGTGTCCTTGCCGGCAAGCTTGCGGCCGCTGTCAGCCGGGGTTGAGGCGACGGGTCGAGGAGATGGCGGCGGCGTTTCCCGCTGAGGGGTCGGTTCGGCCGGCGGAGCTGCTTCATCCGAGGCACCGCTTTCAGCCGCGCCGGGGCTTTCGACCCGCGTTTCCTGCGGGGCGACGATCGCCTGGCCTTCGACCGGCGCCGGTTCGGTGGATTGCACCTCTTCCTGGCGGGCGGGTTCGGGCTCTGGTGCGTAAACGGGTGGTTCGGGCGAGGCGACCGGGGGCGTCGCTTCGACCGGCGCTTCGGGAGCGGCACCGGTGACGCTTTCCAGCGTGGGTGCTTCGGCTTCTACTTCTACTTCGGCTTCCACCGCCCCGCCTTCTTCTTCGCCTTCGGCGGGCGCTTCTTCTTCCAGATCGGTTTCTTCACCGCCGGGATCGAAGTCAGGCGGACCGACCGGAACTTCGATCGTCGTCCCGGTTCCTTCGCCTTCGCTGTCGGCCTCACCCGCTACGGCGAAGCCGGGGAAGATGGCGCCGAGGACGAGCGCCGCGCACAGCGCCACCGCCAGCAGCCGCCGGCCCGGAGAAGGACCGGATCGCAGCTCCGGGGAGATGGAGATCAGGTGCCGAATTAGGTTTGCCATCGGTTCCTCCTCGCGGTCAAGGCTGTTGTTTTTCAGTTCATGGGGTCTGCAACGCAGCGAAAGCTCTTGGCGGTGTCTTCGGGAATCAGCCCAACCGCTCCGTTTTCTTCGCTGACGTAAAGGACGTCGAGCTTCCCCGCGCTGCTGGATGGGTAGACCTCGGCAGTCAGCTCGCCTCCTGCCGCCAGTTGAATCTGCGGCTGGGCGAGCGCGGCCATTAGCTCCTGGTGGGTCGGCAGCCGGCGACCGGCTCTTTCGCGGTTGTCGGTCAGCGCGCAATCAGCCGCCGCACTTTTGTACGGCTCCGGTGGGCGCGCTTGAACCTCGACGCACACGTCGGCGACGGGGATCGTCGGGCCGAACGCCTGCGGGCAACTGTCGAGAAAGCGGGCGGCGGGTTGGCCGCCTAGGCGGGCGGCGTTTTGTGCGCGGGGGACCGGCCGTAGGCTCGACTCCTTCACGACCCGCCCGCCGATCGTGTTCGACTTGAACTGCCGGCCCGTCAGGCTGTGCTTCTGGATGTCGTGGCCGGTGATCTTGGAAACGGCATAGGCCCCGGTGCCCCCGAGGGCGAGGAAAAGGGCCAGCGTCGCGACGACGTTTGCGTAGGTGAGTCGGTCCAGCATGGCTCTCAGCATGGGGTCTCCTCAGCTCTGGTTGATCGGCCTCTCCCTAGCATGGCCGTCCTCTGACCCGGACCGTCAGCTCGTGGCTGGCGCCTGGCACAAGCGGATAACCGCCCTCGCTGGGTAGGTAGACGCGGAGGGGCCAGCGAGCTACGCCACAGCTCCGCCTAAAGAAATAGACCTTGCTCCAAGTTCCATCCGCATCGCTTCGGATCGTCCGGAAGGTCTGCCATTCGTCAGTGGAGGCCTCGACCTGCAGCTCAATCAGCTTCCCCTTCGCCGGAAGCGGGCGGCCTCTCACCCGCCCGCTGAAGGTGACGGAATCGCCGTTGAGGACGTGATCGGCCGAGACCGAAAAGGTGGAGGTCGCCTTGACGCGGACGGTCGCCTGGTCTTCGACCGGCAAAATCGTCGCGGTGCCTTCGTAGACGAAGCGGAACTGATGGGAGGACCGCGCCTCCACCGGATAGGCGAAACGCCCATCGGCGTCGGTCGTCACCGTGTCCTCAAGCTCCTCGGTCCCATCGACGGGTTCCTTCCCTTCCAACAACTGGGAGTAGACGACGACCTTCGCTCCAGACAGCGGGTGCCCAGCGCTGTTGACGAGTCGGCCCCCGAGGCGCACCCGACGTCCGAAGGAGACCTTGACGCGCGGCTCGAGGACGGTTCGGCGCACCTTGCCCTTCCTCCCCTTGCGGTTGACGGTGCGCTTGTCGATCGTCCCTGCCTTCATCGCGGTCGTCGTCCGCAGCGGCAGGCGCAGGCGCATCGGCTGGCCGTCGAGTCGATGGTCGGTCGCGCCGATGTTGTTGGCTAGATCGCTGGCGCTGGCGCGCAGTTCATATTCACCCGCCGGCAGGGCCGCATCGTTCACCCGCGTCACGAGATGGTCGCCTTCCTTAGCCGTCGGCAGCACCTGCCAGGTCCCCGATCCCGCGGGGCTGATTTCGACCTCGCCGCCACCGACGCCGGAGATGCGGTCGGTGGCGAGGACGGAGATCCGAGTCGGATCATCGGCGCTCGGCGCTTCAAAGCCAAGCTGAGGAGGTTCGGGGTCGAAGCGCAACCGGGCCGGCTCGGAGGCGTTCGTCGGCTGCTGATTACCGGCCGCGTCTTCTCGCCAAAGGCTTAGTTCCCATTCGCCGGGCGATGGCACTTTCACGCTGTCGATCGCAACGATCCCTTCGCCGCCGCTCTCTGCCGTGGAGCAATCGCTGCCACCGGCACGGCAGAGGCGATAGTGGGCGGCCATGATCGGAGCCCGATCGGGTTCAGCCGGATTCGACCAGGCGAGATCGAAGTCGTTGCTGTTGCGCCAGGCTTCCCCGCCGCCGACGCCGACCGACACCGCTCCCGGCGCAGCGTTGTCGATCCGAGCCGTGACGGCAGCCGATTCGGCTCGGTTGCCGGCTGCGTCTTCGGCAACGACGGTCAGCGGCTGAGAGCCTTCGGGAGCTTCGGCCGTGTCGATCGGGATTCGGCCCGAGCCGTTCGGACAAGGGATCCTCTGTGAGTAGCTACAGCTCAGATCATCGCTTCCGCGCACCCCGCCGCCGATCAGAACAGCCGCGCTCTTGATCCCGACGTTGTCCGAGGCTTCGTAGCGGACACCCTGCTTGCCGCTCACCCACTTCCCTTGAGCGAGTGGTTCGTCCTGTACGACCCCGGCCGACGGCGCCGAGCCGTCAACGACCGTCGCCTCGGCGGCAAGGGTGCCGATGTAGTTCTGGCCGCGGGCCGAGCAGTATTCGCGTGAGGAGCTGCCGATGCAGACGACGCGCTGCACGATCCGGGTCGCCCCGCCGAGGTCGTAGGCCCGCAGGCGCGGCCAGCTCGATGCCTGGGCGGCTTCCGGGTTCGGGCAATGGCGGTTAGCGCGGACGTTCTTGATCGAGATTGGCGATGCGCCGGGGCGTTCGGCGTAGAGCTGGAGGGCATAACGGCAATCGCGGCGATGCGCGACGCCGGACCAGCGCAGCCGCGAGATGGCGGTCCCAGGAGGTGCGCTGAGAACGAAGCCCGACTGCGCTCCGCGAGGCACCCTGCCGGTGCCCGCCATGTTGGCCGTGACCAGCCCGCGCAGCCCCGGCCCGAGCGGATTGCAGGCCCGCCTCCACTTCATCCCGCGGGTGGCGAAGTTTTCGAAGGCGGAGCTGACATAGCCGGCTTCGTCTGCCTGGCAGATAGAGATCGTGTATTCGCCTGCCGCAGCCGTGCCAGGGGAGGCAAGGCCGACGAGCAGCGCCCCGAGAATGCCGACGAGGCTCGCGAAGCTGCGAAGGCTGGTCGTCGGTAGCCGCATCTCAGGGCCCTCCGAACTGAGGCCCGGAACTCGCCGGGGCGGGTGCGGGTTCTGCTGCTGGAGCTGCTTCAGTGGCTTCATAGCTGGATTCCGATTCGGTTTCGCTGGACTGATAAGCGGGGGTGACGGGTTCGAAGCTGTCCTCGGGCGCCGGTTCGGGTTCCGGTTCGGGCTTCGGCTGCGGTTCAGGCGCCGGCTGCGGCGTGGGTTCGGGGGTCGGTTCCGGTTCTTCGGCCGTCGTCGGTTCGGCCGGCGTGTAAGTGGGGCCGGTCGATTCCGCTTCGGGCGCGGTGCTCGTCTGCTCGGATTCGGTGTCTGGAGAAGACGCGATCAGGCCCTGCGCGGCGCCGAGCGGATCGACTCCTTCATGCACGCAGTAGGTCGCCGCCCCGCCGCCGATCGCGATGCAGCTGGCGATCACGGCGGCGGCGGTCCCGGGGCGGGCGGCGGCGAGCGGGGTCGGATCGACCGCCCGGTAGTAGGTCGCCGTCGCGTGCTGCTTGACCTGAGCGCCGCCGTCGAGGACCTGCTGCTTGAGCACCGAGAGCTTTTCGCCGGCCGAGCCGGCGACCCGCCTGACCACGCCAGGGCTGGCGCCTTCGGCGACCGGCGGAAGCATTGCGCCGGCCTTGTCGCGCCAGGCCATCAGCCTCTCGCTGAACAGCTCGCAGCGGCCACAATGGGAAAGGTGCTCGCGTGCCTGCGCCGACTCCTCCGGGTCTGAGATGCCGCAGAGAAGCCGGATCACCAACGGTTCGCCGCGCTCACAACCACCGCCCGCCAAGCGGGCGAGGATCACCCGCGCCTCATCCATGATCGCCTCGATGTCGCGCTTGACGACCCGTTCGGGCAGGCCCAGGCGTTCGGCGATTTGCGAGCGGCGGTAGCCGGCGCCGTGGAGGGCTAGGACATCACGCCGACGATCCGATAGCGAGGAGGATACCTCGCGGACCAGCAGCTCCAAGTCGGCGTCGTCCTCGAGCGCGATCAGCTCCTCGGCCGGGCTGTCGTCTTCGACGGCGATCTGATCCAGTCCGTCCTCGACGGGGTCGACCACGAGCTCGCGGTGGTGGCGATCGGTCTCACGGCCTAGGCTCCGATGCGCGGCCGTGCGAATCCAGGAATAGACCTGTCCGGGGGCGGTGATGCCCTCGGCTTCGTCCAAGAAGCTCTTGCAGGCGTACTGGATCGCTTCCTCGATCGAGTCGGCCGGCGAGTCGGGATAGCGCGCGGCGAGCTGAGCTCGCAGCGCCTCTCCTCGCTTCCCCCGGACAAGGCTCTGAAGGACTACGTCGGCGGCGCCGTTGCCAGCGGTGGAAGTCGCAGAATCGGAGGCCATCACTACAACAGGGCGAGAAGGGGGGAAATTGGCCCCCTCGCTTCCTGATTCCGTCACTCGCACAACTACCTCCCGGCGACTCTCTCCTGAGCCGCCGAACACAGACGGGCGGCTCCGTGCAACGGAAGCAGCTACCCACTATTTAGGACCGCTAACCCTGCGGTTTTTAATCAATCCCAGACCGATCAGGACTTCCTGGACGCGAACGAACGACCACGCGCTATGGCACTAGACAGAGGGCAACCACGACGAAGTCCTGGCTTGCCGCTCCCCCCAGGTCAGAAGCCCACCTCACCTGCCAGGCCCGTTCGACCGGCACCGGCCCCTCATCCACGATCCGCATATATGGCGTGTCGGCGTCGCCACCTTTCCCCTGCGAGCCTCCGGTAATGAGCCGCTCCCCCGGCTTGCATTTCGCCCGGCCGCCAGCCTCGCCGTAGATGCCGTCATGCACCGTCGAGTCCCGATCGAGAATGGGGCCTGACGTTCGAAGGCGCAACTTGCCGAGGTCGCTGGCCGTGACGGCCCCGGGCGCAATATCGCGAGAGTGCACCGAGTTCCGGCCCAGCCCGTAAGCGACGACGTTGCCGCCGACCGCGAGAAAGAGGGCCACCAGCGCAACGGCCATCGCTGGTGAAGGCGGTCCTAGCTTGATCTTCATCGCTTCCTCCTCAGCTTGATCGAGACGATCTTCTACCTACCCGGGCAGACCTGCCGGAAGTCAACGAAACGCAGTCCGCAGATTTCAGCTCGGACCGCCGAGTCACTCTGGCTCCGGGTTCCCTGGCCTCACCGCGGACCGGGGTCAAATCCCAATCGGGAATGAAATGGAACGTGGCACCTCGCAGGCGCTCCAGCTCGTCGCTGGAGTTCGCGACCCGAACCCCCGTGTGATCAGGTCTCCTCGGTCGCCTGCTCGGGGCCGCCGAAGGCGACCTCCGCCGTCTCGCGAACGGGACGCCGGCGCCGGCTCGGCTCTTGGTCGGGCGGCATGTCCTTGCCCGTCTTCGAGAGGTGGTAGACGAAGGCGGCGATCGCGGCGGCAAGGACGAGGCTGACCGGGCCGGTGCCGAGCGCCAGCCCCCCGCGGGCGTGGGAGACGCCGAGCCAGTCGGCGACGGAGGCGCCGAGGGGGCGGGTGACGACATAGGCGAACCAGAAGGCGAAGATCGGGTTCCAGCCGAGACGGAAGTAGCCGAGCGCCGGCACCGCGATGATCGCGGCGAAGAGCAGGATCGAGCCGAAGTAGCCGATCCCCAGAGTAACCGCGGTGAGGTCGCCGGCAGCGGTGCCGAGGGCGAAGGTCGCCAGGACGGCGGCCCAGTAGAAGAGCTCGCGCCGCGGGGTGGTGATGCTGTGGATCGAGAGCGTGCCCTCAACCCGGTACCAGGTGCGGAAGACCAGGGCGAGCACCACGGCGTAGAAGATCGTCGAAGCGATGTAGGGCACGCCGAGGCCGACGTGGAGGACATCGGCGGCCATCGTCCCGAAGACGCCGACCATCGCCACCCCCAGCCAGTAGGCCCAGGGCACATAGCGGTCCTTGACGAACTGCAGGTAGAGCGCGACGCAGAAGGCGATGCCACCGAGGACGACGGCGATCTCCGGCACCAGCGCGTGGACGAGGAAGTCGGAAGTCGACTCCCCCATCGCCGTCGTCAGCGCCTTGACGATCCAGAAGTACGCGGTGACTTCCGGCACCTTGGACAACGTCTTCCGGTTGCTTTCTATGCGTTGTCTCAGATCCATGTGCGGTGGACGAGACCGCGCGCGGCAACCTAGGGATGCCCTCTTAAGCCCAGATGAGAGTTTCAGAGCGCGAAGGCGACCGCGAGCACGATGCCGACGGCGAGGCAGTAGACCCCGAACGGCGTCAGCCTGTTGCTGCGGAAGAAGCGCAACAGGAACTTGACCGCGAACCAGGTGGTGATGCCGGCGGCGATCGCCCCGACCAGAGCCTGGCCGCGAACGCCGTCGCCGGCCGAGCCCATCAATCCAGGCAACTTCAGCACCCCGGCGGCGCCGATGATCGGCGTTGCCAGCAGGAAGGCGAAGCGCGCTGCATCCTCGTTCGAGAGCCCGGCCAGGAGGCCGCCGCCCATCGTCATGCCGGAGCGAGAGATGCCCGGGATCAGCGCAGCCGCCTGGGCGGTGCCGATCGCCGCCGCCTGCTTGAAGCTCATCGTCCTGGCGATTCGCGGATCAGAGTCGCCCTCCCAGTCGTCGCGTTCCGGCGCCCGCTCGCGCAGTCGCTCGAAGGCGAGCAGCAGGGCCCCGTTGACAGCCAGGAAGATCGCCGCCACCTCGGCCGAGGCGAACAGCGTGCGCAGCGGATGCTCGAGCGCGAGGCCGAGTATCCCGGCCGGGATGGTGCCGATCACAAGCAGCCAGCCGAGCCGGGCGTCGGTGTCCTCGGGGTCGAGCCGACCGCCTTCGCGGATCGTCCTCCAGAGTCCGCTGAGGATTCGCTTCCAGTCCTCCCAGAAGAAACCGAATAGGACCAGCGCGGTAGCGCAATGGGTCGCGACCAGAAAGGAGAGGAAGTAGTCGTCGTTCTGGTGGATGTTCCAGCCGAAGACGTGCGGCAGTAGGACGCTGTGGCCGAGGCTCGAGATCGGGAACGGCTCGGCGATGCCCTGGATCACGCCGAGGACGATCGCCTGAAAGTAAGAGATCGGTTCCAAGGCGCGGCATCATCGACCGCATTGATTAAAGGAAGATGAGAGGGCTCCCTACTGCTCCCTCAGCACGGCCCCCAGCGGCAGTCGGCGCAGTGAGCGCGCCGCGATTGCGAAGGCAACGGCCGCGCCGGCAACCGCGCCCAGGCCCAGGAGGCCGAGGAAGCCCCACGGCACCGCGAGATGGTCCGGGGGCGGGTCGAAGACGTGCTGGAGCATCGCCACCAGCATCTCCGCCATCAGCCAGCCCAGCCCCGCCGCGAGGACGACGGCCGCCAGAAGGACCGCAAGCGCCTCAGAGCGGACGAAGGCGCCGATGTCACGGAGGGAGGCGCCGATCGCAGCCATCGTGGCGAACTCGTGTCGGCGCTCGTTGACGGCGAGGCTGACGAAGAGCGCCATCGCGGCGGCGGCCAGGACGATCGCGAAGGCCTGCTCGAGGCGGCTGATCCCGGTCAGGTCGACGGTGGTGATCGAGCTCACCGTCTGCACCGCCTGCTGGCGGATGTCTTTGACGCGGACCCCGAAGCCTTTGGTGGCCGAGGCGACCCGCGTCGCCACGCTCGTCGGATCTGCAGAAGCCTTGGCGAACACGACGTTGGGCCCGCCGGCGCGATCGGCGCGCTGCAGGTAGGAGAGGTTGGCGACCATGAACGAATCGCGTGGCGCCGAGGGGAACTCCTGCACGGCGCCGACGACGTGGAAAGGCACGACCCTGAACCTGCCGGTGCGGTGGTCGAGGACACGCAGGCGCAGCAAGTCGCCTTCTTCCAGCGAGTAGTCGGTGATCGTCTCCTTGGAGACGATGATGCCGTCGGGCCTGGCTTCGAGCCGGCTCATCATCGTCTTGGCGCCGGCACCGAGGAAGTAGGAGTCGCGCAGCGTGGTCGCCTTGCCGATGCTCGCCGGTTCGATGCCGAAGGTGTCCTGCAAGTCGGGTCCGACGTAGGCGTAGGAGTGATCGACAGATGAGGTCGCGGCGACGCCAGGGACCGATTCGATCCGTTTTGCGAGCCCCTGCTTCGCGGCCACTCCGAGAGGCGCCGTTGCGGTGATGTCGGCGCCGAGGGTCAGCTGCGCGTCGACCACCGCTTGCTGGTTGTAAGTGGCGGCGAAGACTCCCATGCTGACTCCGAAGGCGAGCAACAAGCCGACGAAGACGAGCCCGCGGTTGATCGCCGACTCCCGGCGCGAAGCGCTCGCCAGGAGGAAACGCCGCCGGCCGGTCTCGCCGCCGAGCGCGCTGAGGGCTCGCGCCGCCCAGCCGAAGATGCGGCCGCGGAGGCGGACGAGCAGGAGCGTTGCGCCGATCCAGAGGAGAGCGGGCGCGAAGAACATGTAGATGGAGAGCGAGAGCGTCGGGTTGGAGTCGGGGTTGACCACCGCCGAGAAGCCGGTGCTCGCGGTCAGCCAATAGATCAACCCACTCAGCGCCAGCGCGAAGACATCCAGGTATAGGCGCTGCCAGAGCGGCCTCTGCGAACGCCCGAGCCCGCGTCGCCCAGCCACCACGGTCTCGCGCAGCGATCGCAGACCCGCCATAGCCCGCGCGAGGAAGCCCCCGATGATCGCCAGCGCGACGCACACCACGACGACGGTCGTCGCCCGTGCAGCACTCAGGCCCACCGATCCGTGGATCAGCAGCTTGACGGCGAGAAACGACAGACCCGCACCGAGGAGCCCGGCGAGGAGCCCGATCACGCCGGCCTCCACGGCCGCCATGGCGAGCATCTGCCGCGGGCTTGCGCCCCGGGCTCGCAGGAGGGCCAGTTCGCGCCGGTCGCGATCGACGGTGCCCAGGGCCGCCAGATAGGCGAGGCCGAGAGCCAGCAGCGCCCCGGGCACGGCGAGCATGATGAACAGCGCCTGGGCGTAGAGAGCATCGCCAGCGGCGGTTTCCAGCCCTTCGGAGAGGTTGTCGACGAACTGGATCTTGCCCGGCAGGCTGCGTTCGATCGAGTTGCGGATCTGGCCCGCGTGCTTGAAGGCGCCGCTCGGGGTCCCGGTGAGGCTGGAGCGGTCGAGCTGGGCCTGCACCTGCCACTGCACGCCGGCGACGGTCCCCGGCACCGCCGCCGCGCCGGGGCTCACAGGGTTGACGGTCGGCAGCGCGCCGCCGACTTGGCGAGCGAAGGTGTCGACGGGGAGGATCGCGATGTTGGCCGGGGGCTGCGCCGGCGCCGGGCCGACCAGGGGATTCAGCGGCTGGAAGAGAACGTCGGGCGCGGTGACGAGTGCCACCCCTCCGACCCGGAACTGGCGAGTCTGACCACCGCCGAGACGAAGCCGCACCCTGTCTCCGATCCTGGCTCGAAGCGTCGCCGCCAACTGCTGGTCGAGGACGATCTCGCCCGGCCGAAGGCCGCCGCGCAGGAAGCGAAAGGTGTCGATGTTTCGCTGGTAGTCGTGGGGGACCGCGAGAATCGCCCCCGCACCGGCGTCGGTGACACCGGCCGCCCCGAAGTGGCTGACCCCGGCGAAGGGTGCAGTTGCGACCGGCGAGGCGTGGGCGACGTCGGGCTGGCGGCCGACGGCGCCTGCCAGCGCCCGCGCCTTCGGATAGCTCGCCACCGGACCCTGGAGATCGAGCGGGACGCTACGGGTCGCAGAAGCGGTCATCGTCCGTAGCGAGTGGCCGATGAACAGGAGCATCGCCCCCAGTAGCGCGACGGCCAAGGCGAGAACGATGGCCTGGATGGCACTCTGACCCGGCCGACGACTGAGGCGGGCGAGGCCCAATTGCACGGCAGTGCTCATGGCAGCTCTCCCTCAACCACCCTTCCGTCGAGGAGGCGGACTTCCCGCTGACAGCGCGCCGCGGTAGCGCGGTCATGCGTTGCGATGACAAAGGCGAAATCGAAGCGTTCGTGGAGAGCGTCGAGCAGGTCGAGGACGCGCGTCGCGGTGTCGGTGTCGAGGTGCCCGGTCGGCTCATCGCAGAGCAGGAGCGCCGGGGACTCGGCCAGCGCCCTGGCGAGCGCGACTCGCTGTGCCTCCCCGCCGGAAAGCTCGGCGGGCAGGGCCTTCGCCTTGCCGGCGAGGCCGACCAACTCGAGCAGCTCGCTCGGCCCGTGGCGCGCCGCCCGGCCTGCGCGCTCGGCCACCCAGGCCGCGAAGGCGACGTTCTCCACGGCCGTGAAGTTCGGCAGCAGGTTGGAACCCTGGAAGACGTAAGCGATCCCCCCGGCCCTGGCGCTGCCTCGGGCGGCCGCCTCTAGCGAGGAGAGCGGCTTGCCCTGCCAGGAGACTTCACCGCTCGTCGGCACCAAAAGTCCGCCGATGAGTTGGAGCAGCGTCGTCTTGCCGGACCCCGAGGGGCCGCGGAGGGCCACCGTCTCGCCCGCGCCGATCGCGAGGTCGACCTCCTCCAGGGCGCTGACCTCAGCCCCCGCGTGGCCGTAGCGCACCGAGACGGCCGTGCAGCGGGAGAGCTCGCGGGCGCTCGTCGCGGGCGCGCTCATCGCACCCGGGTCCCGTCCCGCATCTCGATCACCTGGTCCGCGGCGCCCGCGACGACATGGGAGTGGGTGACGACGAGGACCGCGCAGCCGTGCTCGCCCGGGAGCCGACGCAGCGCCGAGAGGACGACCTGCTGGCTTGAGGCGTCAAGCTCGCCCGTGGGCTCGTCGGCGAGGATCAGCGGCGCGCGGCGGGCGATGGCGGCGGCGATGGCGACCCGCTGCTGCTCGCCGCCCGAGAGGGCGCTCGCGCGATGATCTCCGCGCTCGCCGAGGCCGAGCGCGGAGAGGGCAAGATCGGCCTCGGATGCCGGGATGTCCTGCGCAGCCAGGCGCAGGGCCATCACCACGTTCTCGCGGGCGCTCAGGGTCGGCCACAGGTTGTCGCTCTGGAAGACCACCCCGACGCCCCGCGCGCGGTACTCGGCAAGCTCGGCCTCGGTCTGGGTGACGAGCGAGGTCCCGAAGCTGCGCACCTCTCCGGCGGAGACCCGGTCGAGGCCTGCGGCCAGCGCCAGTAGCGTGCTCTTGCCGCAACCCGACGGGCCGAGGATCGCGATCATCTGCCCGGCGTGCAGCTCGACGTCGACGCCGCGCAGCGCGACCGTCTCCACATCGCCCGAGCGGTAGATCTTGAAGACGTCGTGCATCTCAAGAGCCGGCCATCGGGTCGGCTCCTCGCCCGCTTCGGGCTCGCGATAGAGGCTTTCTACCGCCACGCGAAGCTTTCGCTGATCAGCCGGTAGGCGTCGACGTTGTCGACTCCTTCGGGAGTGCTGAGTTCGAGCACGGCGACCTTGCCGGCTTTTTCGAATTCGTAGACGTCGACGTTGAGCGGCAGGCGCTTGCCGGTCACCGGATCGGGGGCGCTCTGCCTGGTGACGGTCCTCTTCACGCCCGGCTTGGCCTTGGCGGAGCCCCGGCGGACGACGACGTGGATCAGGTTCGCCTTTTCCTTGAAGGTCACGTCGCCGCCCGAGCCTTTTCGTGCCCAGCCCTCGGGATAGCGGATCGAGTAGCCAGCGGAGGGGTTGTGGAAGACGAGGAAGGTCTGGTTGTCGGGGATGTCCCCGGTCGCGGCCGATTCGGCCTCGCTCGGGGCTTCGCCGTTCTGGCCCGCTCCTCCTACGGTGCCTTGACCTCCGGGTTCGCGCGCTTCAGATCCGGTGGTGGTTTCGTCCGTCAGTCCAGATTCGCCGCTGTTGCTGCCGCAGGCGGTCAACAGCAGGCCTGCGACCAGGACCCCGGTGATCACGGTGACAACGACCCTCAGCTTCACGGTTCCTCCTTCGCCCGAGTTTCGACTCTCGGCTCAAAGGTGTAAGGGGTGCAGATGAGTCTGGGGTGAGAGAAGGGAGGCGAGGCTCAGGGCCAGCGGCTCGACTCCGGCAAGGTGAACCGGACCTCTGCTCCGCCTTCCCAGTTGCGGACGTCGACTTCGCCTCCGTGCGCACGCATCACGGTCCTGACGATCGCTAGGCCGAGCCCGCTGCCTCCATCGCGGCGGCTGGAACTGGCACGGCTGAAGCGCTCGAAGGCGCGGGGCAGGAACTCGGTCGGGAAGCCGGGTCCTCGATCGCGGACGCGGATTTCGATGCCTTGGTCAACGGCGCCGACCTCAAGCGAGATGGTGCCGTCCCCGTAGCGCAGCGAGTTATCGACGGCGTTGCCGATCGCCTGGTCTAGGCGCAAGCGGTCGCCGCGGATCGCCAGGGCGGGGCCTGCGACCTCGATGGCGCGTCCGGTCTCCGCCGCCCTGCGCTCGAACCGCTGCCTGGCCCCTTCGAGAAGCTCGGTCAGATCAACCCGCGCCAAGCGCAACGGCAGCTCGCCGCGCTCGGTCTGGGCGATCGTCAGGAGGTCCTCGGAGAGCTGCGTGAGCCGGTCGGTCTCCTCGGCGGCAGAGGCGATCGCAGCTCGCAGCTCCTCTGGTGAGCGCCCTTCGGCCAGCGCCAGCTCCAGCTCGGTCCGCAGGATCGCGAGGGGCGTGCGCAGCTCGTGGCTGGCGTCGGCGACGAAGACCCGCTCGTGCGCCAGCGCCTCGCCGAGCCGATCGAGCATTTGGTTCAGCGTCTCCCCGAGGCGGGCGACCTCGTCCTGGGTCGGCGGCACCGGCAGGCGCTGATCGGGCTCGGCGGCGGAGATCTCGCTTGCCCGCGTGCGCATCGCCTCGACCGGGTGAAGCGCGGCCGCCGCGACCCCGTAGGCGGCGAGAGCAGCGATCAGCAAGGCCACCGGGCCGCCGAGCAGGAGCAACTGCACGAGGTCGGTGAGGGAGTCGTCGCGCGCCTCGGTCGAGGTGCCGACCACGACGACCCGCCGGCGGCCGTGCGCCCTCACCGGCGTCGCCAGGAGCCGCGAAGACTCCTCGAGCCCCGGCAGGGGACCGCGGTCGACGATCAGCGGCCCGCGCAACGCGGCGGCAAGTTCAGCCGGTCGCAGCAGGACCTCGTTGCCGACCGCCGCAGAGGAATCGACGACGCTGCCGTCGGCTTCCAGCACCTCGGCGAAGCTCTCGGTCCGTCCGACCAGGTTCACGCCACGCCCCTCCCTGAGACCGGAGTCGGCCTCCTTGACCAGGGCGATGACGTCGGCGGCCCGCGACCGCAGCCCGGCGTTGATCGTGCTGTCGAGCTCGGCGCGGAAGCGCAGGAAGACGAAGAGGCCGATCGCCCCGAGGACCAGCGCCATCACCACGGTGAAGACCAGGGTGACGCGGAGGCGGATCGAGAGGCGGCTAAGGGGGAGGCGGCTCAGCGGCCTCCATCCTTTCGCAAGCGGTAACCGGCGCCGCGAACCGTCTCCAAGGAGGCGACATCGAAGGGGTGGTCGATCTTGCGCCGCAGGTAGCGGATATAGACCTCGATCACGTTGGAGCGATGCTCGAAGTCGTACTCCCACGCCTGCTCCAGGAGCTGGGCGCGGGAGAGAACTACGCCGGGGTTTCGCATAAACACGCTCAGCAGCGTGAACTCCTTGGCTGAGAGCTCGATCTCAGCCTCGCCCCGCCAGACCTGCCGGGTCGCGGGGTCGAGCTTCAGATCACCCACCTCTACGACCGTCGGGCGCTCCGCCTGACCACGGCGGACCAGGGCCCGCAGCCGTGCCAGCAGCTCGACGAACGAGAACGGCTTGGTCAGGTAGTCGTCGGCGCCCCCATCGAGGCCGGCGACCCGATCGTCGAGGGCGCCGCGCGCGGTCAGCATCAGGACCGGCGTCCAGATGCCCTCGACGCGGAGCTGTCGACAGGTCTCGAAGCCGTCGATGCCCGGCAACACCACGTCGAGGACGATCGCGTCGTAGGCGGTCGAGCGAGCCATCAGCAGCGCGTCCTCACCGGTTTCCGCAATGTCGACCGTGAGCCCTTCCTCAGTCAGGCCGCGGCGGATCAGCGCCGCCATCTTCACCTCGTCCTCGACGACCAAGACGTGCATGACAAGACGATCAACGCTGAAGATGAAGAGAAGATGAGAACCCTGGGACGGGCAGCCCGATCAACCTCCCCCGTAGGCGACGACGAGGTCGGTCGCCACTCCGATGAAGAATCCGAAGGCCACCAGCCAGAGGCCCAGCTCGCGATGCCCGTAGCGGCGCATCCCGCTTCGGATCTCTCCGATGACATAGAGGATCGCGCCGCCGGCGATCGCGTAGAAGGCGAGTTCGAGAGGTTCGGAGGTGACGCTGTAGCCGAGCATCGAGCCGAGGAAGGTCGGCGCCCCGCCGATCAGGCCGACCAGCCCGAGCCACCGCCACGAGGGCCGTACGTCACCCAGCGGCCCGACGATGCCGAAGCCCTCGGTCGCGTTGTGAAGGGCGAAACCGACGATCAGAACGGTGGCGAGGCTGAGGTCTCCGGCGCTGGCCGACACGCCGATAGCGAGGCCCTCGGCGAAGTTGTGGAGCCCGATCGCGACCGCGATCGTCATGCCGATCCGCAATGCCCGTGACCGTGCCGCGGAATCTCGCTGGGCGACCTGCTCGGCGCTCAGGACGTCAACAGCGCCACCGGAGATCGGCGGCAACGGCCTCACCGAGCGCAGCCGCCCCTCGATCGTTGCCAGCCCCGCCGAGCCGAGCGCGAAGCCGACGCCGAGCAGCGCCGCCAGGAAGAGGGCGTGGCCGAGGCTGGCGGAGCCGTCCTTGAAGCCTTCCACGGCGCCCTCGACGATCCCGAACGCATGGTCCATGACGTCGACGAAGATGAATGCGAGGACCCCGACCGAGAACATCGCCAGGGCGACCCGGGCGCGATCGCCAAGCAGCTCCAGGCGGCCGAACGGAAGGCCCAGATAGATGGTGAACCCTGCGAGGGCTCCGAGGAGTGCCGTTTCTGCGAAGGTCATCGGGAGGTACTGGAGAAAGCTTAGTTAGGGCACCCTAACAGCATCCCCTATTCGGATGGCTGCGCCCGGAGGCGGCCTTCCTCACCCCCGTCAGCCGGCCTTATAGCCAGTCAGCTCTAGCTTCTCGACCGGGCCTTTGACGGCGATCTCGCGGACGGTGCCGACCCCTCGCACGTAGTACTTGTTGTCAACAGTGGCCGACTCGAGCGGCGTCCACTCCCTCGTTCGCAGCGCCCGCCGGGTGGAGGTAAAGGGGACGGAGACGGTCGCCTTCAGATCGAGCACCTGGAAATGGTCTTCAGCTTCGCCTTTGAGGAACTCCTGGCGGCCGACCAGCCCGACCTTCGGGTGGCCTGGGATCAGGACTCCGGGCCGGGCGCCTGCGACCCCGGCCTCGAAGGAGCCTTCGGTGCTGGTCGGTTTGCCGTTCGCGTTCAGCTCTTCGGTTTCCTCACCGAAGTACCAGACGTTGCCGTTCCGGTCCTGGGCGTAGAAGTCATCCGTCACCTCCTCGGGCTTGCCTCGAACCGAGACTACGTCGTGGACAACCGTCGTGGTGACGCCAAGGATCTTCTTCGTCCGGTGGGTGGCGGTGACCTTGTCAGTCGTCTTCATCCCTTCCTTGAGGCCCTCGTAGTGCCAGACGCTGCCGGGCTTCAACGGGAACCACGGATTCGTCACTTCGCGGACGAAGTCACCGGGCCCGATCGCTTTCGGCCAGCCCGGTCCGGCCCCGGAGGGGAACGTGCTGGCCGCTGCTGCCGCTGCGGCTGCGAGGACCAGGGCCCATGACACCAGCGCCAGGATCGCCTGCCCCTTCAAGAGACGGTTGATCGAGATCAAGCTGTCCTCCTTCGTCTCAGTTAGCTGCGGGTCACCTGGTTCGGGGTTTAGCGCTCCTACGGCGCTGGCGCAACCGCCACCGTCGGATACCCGAGCTCGGCGATGCGGTGGGGCAGATCGACGTGGAGCCAGTGTGAGATGTGGCTTGGGGGCGTCTCGATGATGATCTCGGCGTAATGGCCGGATTCGAGCTCTTCGACCACGTCGTCGTAGGCGTTGGGGCTGTTGGCGACCCGGCCCGACACCGCCCTGCCGGCGGGCTCCTGAAGCTGGGGAAGGGCTCGCGCCAGCAGGGCCTCCCCGTCACCGGTGTCCGGGCTGTTGCGATCGAAGGCGAGGTGGCCGGGGTTGGGCACCAGAACGACGAATCGCGCCGCCCCTTTTTTAGCCCGCTCGCGCACCGCTTGAAGCAGCTCCCCGGTGGCTTCGACCTTGTTGAGGACGACGAGAACCGCTGGGGTGCCATCGACGGCTGCCGCCGCCGACACGGACCCCGAGCGGATCACGTCTCGCTTTGAGATCGCCAGGTAGACGACCAGGGTCAGGATCAGACCGAGGAAGATGAAGCTGGTCACGTTGGTGCCGAGCCCGAGACCGCCTTCTTCGGTCGGCGAGGCGAGGTAGTCGCCGATCGAGGCGCCGAGGGGGCGGGTGAGGATGTAGGCGAGCCAGAAGGAGAGGATCGCGTTCATCTTCAGGCCGAAGTGGAGGACCGTGACCACCGCGATCGCGCCGGCGAAGATCCCCAGCGCGGCGAGGTATCCGAGTTCCAGCGTCTCGGAGAGGTAGTCGCCGACGGAGGTGCCTAGAGCGAAGGTGAAGAGGATCGCCAACCAGTAGAAGGCCTCGCGACGAGTGGTGAAGATGGTGTGGACCGAAAGGGTGCGCTCGCTCGCGTACCAGGTCGCGAAGGTGAGGATCAACAGCGAGCTGAAGATGATGTTGGTCGTCATCAGGGCAACGCCGTGTTCGGCCATGTTGTCGGTGATCAGCGTGCCGACGATGCTGAGCAGGACGACCGCCAGCCAGTAGATGCCGGGGATGTATTTGCGCGCCCGGAACTGGAAGACGAGGACGCCGATCAGGATCGCGCCCATTACGTAGCTGGTGCCTGAGAGCCCAAGGCCCAGGTTTTCGTTGAGGTTGTCGGCAGCGGTCTCTCCGACCGTCGTACAGAGGATCTTGATGATCCAGAAGTAGAGGGTGATCTCGGGGACCTTGTTGAGCATCTGACGCGCCCACCACTTCGCTGGGCGCGCGGAGGACGGGGCGGCTGGAGACTGCTGCGCGACGTTCATGGTGCGGCAGCCTGGAACAGGATGCTTAACCCGAGATGAGAACAGCGGCAATTTCATCAAACTTTTAGGCCCCACCGGCTCCGGAGGAGACAGCTTCGGCAGCCCTCTCATCGAGAGTTAATGTGCGGTCGCGAAGTTAGGGGGATGCCATTCCTCCTGCTCGCCACCCTGAGCGACAAGGTGGTCGAACCGATCATCGAAGTCGCCACCGATTTCATCGGCTCCGCCGGGGAGCTCGGCGTCTTCCTGCTGATGGTGCTCGAGTCGGCCTGCATCCCGATCCCGAGCGAGGCGATCATGCTGTTCGCCGGCTTCAGCGTCTCGGAAGGAGAAATGACCCTCTTCGGGATCGTCGCCGCGGGCGTTGCCGGCAACCTGGTCGGCTCCTGGATCGCCTACGCGGTCGGCTATTACGGCCGCCTCGACCTGCTGGAAAAGAACAAGCTGATCCACATCAGCCCCAAGCACCTGAAATGGGCCGACGACTGGTTCGCGCGCTACGGCAACGCCACCGTCTTCTTCTCGCGGATGCTGCCGATCATCCGCACCTTCATCTCGCTGCCGGCGGGAGTGGCGCGGATGCCGTTCTGGCGCTTCAGCGCCTACACGCTGCTCGGCTCGATCCCCTGGGTGCTGATGCTGGCGATCGTCGGCGAAAAGGTCGGCGACAACTGGGAAGACTGGCGCCACAAACTCGGCTACCTCGACTACCTGGTGGTCGTCGCGATCATCGTCGGCGTCGTCTACCTGATCGTGAGGCGGCGGCGCGGCGGAGTTGGAGGTAAGGAAGCGGTCGAGGCAGAGTGAGTTTTGGACGCAGGCTCGCTATCTGCACGCCTCGCGCTGACGCTGGCCGGCGTCCTCTTGATCAGCGTCGGCCTGCTCATCACGGCCGGCTGGCCGTTTGTCGTCGGCGGCTTGATCTTGCTGCTAGCCGCGGCGAGGGTCCGCTAGTCAGGCTCCGACCCCTCGGCAGTCCGCGGCTGTGATCCCCGCCTGACCGAACTGCGGAGGATCGCCAAAGTCGCCACTGGAGCAAGCCACCAAGCCGGCCAGCCGACGGCGGCAATGGCGGCGGTCGCCGCGATCGTCACCACGACCCATAACGCGACTCGCCAGTCGTCGCCGACCACGAACTCCCAAACACCCCGGGCGGCTCGCTCGATCATCCCGGCGCCCCTCCCAGCTCACCCTGGCTGCTGCGCACCTCGTAGACCATCAGCCAAGAAGCGAGAAGGACCAACCCGACCAGGAGCACCAGCGCGACCTCCCCGCCGGGCCAGATGACCCCAGCCCCCTCCGCGCCCCAGAAGATCCCGAAGCTGGTCAGCAGGGCACCGACCGCGAACTTCATCGCGTTCTCAGGAACCCGCGAAAGAGGAGTCCTCGCCGCCAGGCCAACCGCCAGGACGAAGAGGACCGCAAGCGCGCCCGCGGCGGCGGCGAGCGGCACGTTGCCCTGGTTGGCACCGAGCGTGACGACGATGAAGGCCACCTCGAGCCCCTCCAGCAAGACGGCTTTGAAGGCGATCGCGAAAGCGTAGGAGTCGAGGCACTCGTCGCCGAGCGATGACGCCGCGGCGGCCACTTCGCGGTCGTAGATCGCCGTCTCGTCGTGCGCCGCCTTGGCCCCACCGGCGCGCAAGATCGCCTTTCGCAACCACTGCAATCCGAAGATCAATAGGAGGCTGCCGACGAGCAGACGCAAGACATCGATCGGCAGAACCGTGAGCGCCGGACCCAGGATCGCCACGACGCAGGCCAGGACGAGCGAGGCAGCGGCGACTCCCGAGTATGCCGAGGGCCAGCTGCGCGTGCTGCCGACCGCCAAGACGATCGTGAATGCCTCGACGGCCTCGACCGCGCTGGCGAGGAAGACCGAGATCGCGAGGCTTACCTCGGAGCCGCTCAACCCAGCAGCCTCCGTTTCGCGAGCGGGGGTGAGATCGTCCTCGACCGGCGGGCGACTGCTGAGCGGCCCGGGGCGCTCCCTAGTCGCTCTGGCGATCGGCGCATCCTGCAACAACACTGACACCCCGACGTCCCCGGCTCGAGGTCGGTAGATGCCGCTCTCATATTGGGTTCATCTGCGGACGCAACGCTGCCCGAATGCGTCCCGCTCGAAGCGAGCGTCGCTATCCAGTTATCCCTTTCTGGAAGCGAGCACGGAGGATCTTCCTGCTCGCCGCGATCGCCTGCCTCATCGCGGCGGCGACCTCCTACGTGCCGGCGATGAAGGCGAAGCACAACGTCGGCATCGGCGTCACGAGCGTCGAGTGGCTGCGCCAGAACGGCGGCAACTCCATCGTCTCGGAAATAGAGAACTGGTACTACAGCCTCGAAGCGCCTGAAAAGGGCGGTTCGGCATTGACGTCGCTTCCCAAGGTCGGAGTGACCGCAGAGGGCGAAGGCTCACAAGCCAGGGTCTATCGACCGCCGAACGTAGCGCCCCTGATCCACCCCGCGCTGCCGGGCGAGGGCGTCTGGAAGAAGGCCGCCGCCAAGGCGGGGCCGCGGCCGCCGGCGCTGCTGACGACCTTCCGCAGCGACCCCGAATACCCGCACTTCGTCGCCGGCGTCGCCTGGATCGACGCCAGTCGCACCCACCTCGCCTACGTCCCGGGCCTGGCCGAGCCGCCCGAACCGCTTGACCACCGGGGGTCGGGTGAGGTCCCGCCCGCCCAGCGCCGACGCCTCGTCGCCACCTTCAACGGCGGCTTCCCACTTGAAACCTCGAACGCCGGCCTGATCTACCGCGGCAAGGTCGTGGAAACGATGGTGAACGGGATCGCGACGATCGTCGAGTACCGCGACGGCAGGGTCGACGTCATTCGCTGGCACCAAGGACCCGGCGCGCCGGCAAACGTCTGGTTCGCGAAGCAGAACCTGCCCCCGATCATCGACGAAGGCAAGCTCAACCCCGACCTCAGCGACGGACCCGAATGGGGTGAAACGGTCAACAACGCGATCCGCGTCTGGCGCTCGGGCCTTGGCGTCGATGCTCGAGGCAATCTGATCTACGCCGCCGCCAACTACCAGACGGTCGAATCGCTCGCGAAGATCCTCCAGCACGCGGGTGCCGTCCGCGCCCTGGAGCTCGACATCAACGAAGACTGGACGAGCTTCATCAGCTACCGCCACCCCGGAGCGCTCGAACCGAGCAACCTGCTGCCGGAAATGTTCCGGCCGGCGGAACGGTATTTGACTCCCGACGAACGAGACTTCTTCGCCGTCTATCTGCGTCCAGGCCAGGCCTGGTGAAGCTGCCGCGCCACATCACTCCGGGTCAGGCGGCGCGACGGGCGCTCCTCGCCGACCTCGCGATCGCGCTCGCGATCGCGCTGGTCGCGATCACCGTCGCGGCCGGAATCGGCGTGGTCGGCTTTCTGGCCCTCCTGGTGCTCCTCGCCGTAGTCGTCTGGATCGCAGCGGAAGCCACGGTCAAGGCATTGCTCCGCCGCCGAACTCGGCGCCGGCGCGGGACCGAGCGGGCGAGAACAGGATCGGGTGATGGCGCATATCCCGGTGGTTAGCCGAGGGCTCTGACCTCACGCCAAGTCAGCAAGCGGCCGCTCTGGCGGTCGATCACCTTGAGGCTGATTGCCCGAAGGCCATCTCCGACGCCGAGCACCGGAACGCTGTGGAAGATCGAGCTCTCGTCGTGAGCGCGCTGGAGGTTGTAGTTCGGGATCTTGGCGCTGAGATGGTGAACGTGGTGAAGGCCGATGTTGCCCGTGAAGAACTGGAGGAACTTCGGCAGCTTCAGGTATGAGCTTCCCCGCAGGGCGGCGTCCGCATAGCTCCAGCGATCCGACGTCTCCCAATAGACGTCCTCGAACTGGTGCTGAACGTAGAACATGAAGACCCCGAGGGTGCCGGCGAGGATCGCGGTCGGCATCTGCACCAGCAGCCATCCCTTCAGGCCGACGATCGAGATGATCGCCGCGATGACGACCGCCAGGACGATGTTCGTTGCGATTACGCTTCGCCGCTGGCGAGGACGCATCCCACTCGACCACAGGCGCGGCCCGACCATCAGCGACCAGGTCGGTCCGATCCCGAACATCACGACCGGACTTCGGAAGAGCCGGTAGCCCAGCCGCGATTTCCAGGGACGGGCAAGGTACTCCTCGACCGTCAGGGTCGCGACGTCGCCGGTCCCACGGCGGTCGAGATCGCCGGAGCTGCCGTGGTGGACGGCGTGGTTGTGGCGCCAGTTCGAAAAGGGCTGGAAGACGAGCAGGCCCGAGAACCGTCCCACCCAGAGGTTCGCTCTTCGGTTCGGCAGGAAGGATCCGTGGGCGCAGTCGTGGAAGACGATGAAGGTGCGCAGCAGGAAGCCCGCCGCCGGCACGGCGAGGGCGAGGCTGATCCAGACCGAGACCTGGAGGCTGCCGTACATGGCCACGGTCAAACCAAGGTAGGGCACGAGCGAGGTGGCCAGATCAAGCAGGCTGTGGCGGATCGAGGGTCGCTCGTAGCGAGCGACCGCCTCGCGCCAGTAGAGGCGGGCGGGCGGGAGATCGGCATCGGGCGGCCGGGAAGTTGCGGCGGCAGCCTCTCTCACGACCTGCCCCATCTGCCCTCACAGAGGCACATCAAAAGTCCTGAGATGAGCCGAGAACAGTGACCGAAGCCCGCCGGAGCAGCCACATCGCCGTGGCGCCAGCCACTAGGGCCAACACGAGCGTCAAGGCGCAGAGGAGCACGGCGAGAAGAACGGCGAGCGGAACCAGCAGAAGGGTCGAGATCCCCGGGTCGATCGCTGCGACGACGGTCATGTGGGGAGTCATCTTGGAATCTTCTCCCGTCTTCGTAAAGCCAGCGTGAAACGCACAGCTACGACCCGACTCGGGTAGGAGTGAAACGGGTCGGGTTCGGCGACGACTGATCCGGCTCACTATCGAGGGTGAGGAATTGGCGGCTGGCCTGCGGGCACTTTCTCCGGTGACCGTCCTCGCTCAGTGCATCCGGGTAATGGGCAAGCCTGGCGCGCCCCTCAGCGTCCCTGCAGAAGCCGCTTGACGTGAAGCGCCGGCCGGCTTGGCCGAACAAGAACGCCATCGCTAAAAACCAGGCCCTCATCGTCCAGCTCGCGGAGAGCACGGGCGAGGGCCACGGAGCCGGTCAGGCTGCGAGGGTTCGCGAGCACCCGGCCGGCGAGCGCCGCGAGCGTGAGCGCATCGGGGTCCTCGCGAAGGACCAGGGCCAGCACGGCCCGCTGCATCAGGATGTCGGCCATGGTCACCGTCGTACCGTCCGCCGCAAGGCGGCGGCGGGATGCTCGACGTAGAAGTCTCCATCGACGTAACGGCCAGGGTTCCATTTCATCCCTTTCAGTAAGGCGCAGGCCGAGGCGTTCGTGCCTGCGGCGAGCATGGCAATGGTGTCGAGGCGCGGGAGGTCGAGCCCCCGCTCCAGCACGCCGATATGCGGGCGGCTCAGGCCTACGAGGTTCGCGAGCTCTTCCTGGGACAGGTCGACCCGTCGTCGGCTGCGCCAGAGATTGAGGCCGAAGCGCTCTCCCAGCGTCGGCTCGGGACTCAGTTGGGGCGGCGTCCGCGCCATCATCCGTGCCCCAGCTCGTCGGCTCGTTTGACCAGCATCCACATCGGCACCTCGAGCCCCTTCGAAAGCCTGCTGAGCGTGGCCCAGGTCGGGTTTCGATCACCCCGCTCAAGGCGGCTGATGAGGCTGTGGTTGATGTCAGCTCGCGCGGCCAGCCCCTCCTGAGTCAAGCCGGCCTCCTTGCGCAGCGCCTTGATCACCTTTCCCAACGAGACGAGTGAGGAATCCGCCGTAAAGGGTCGTCTCGGAGACATCGCCGCTACCCCCTCTCGGCGGCGCGGGCGTCGCGCTCGGCCAACTCGTCCCGCACCTTCTGAACGGCAGCCTTCCGCGCGGCCCGCACCGGCTCGATCTGAGCCGACAGCTCCGCCCCCTCCCCGTTGAGGGCGCGGCAAAGCTCCTCCAGCATCCGCAGGCCGGGATCGGCGCACCTGCCCTCCTCGATCTCCCCGATGAACTCGGCGGTGGTCGGCGAACGATCCGCAAGCTGTTGCCGGGTCAGCCCCCGCTCCTCGCGTAGCGCCCTCAGCGCCCGTCCCGTGTGCAGGACCCAGGCCGCATCGGGTCGCTCGCGGGGAGCGACCTTCGGGGCGTCGTCGCGCAACAGCTCGAGAACACTGCGCTCAGCCGGGTCTTCCATGCGCTGCCTGAGCCGGTCCTTGAACCGCTCCTCCCTCTCGTAGCCGACGAGAGAGATACGGAAGCCGGCCGGGAGGTGGAAGTCCCGAACTTCATAGCCGCTGATGTCGGCGATCGACGGCGGGGTCTCGTAGTGCTCATGGCGGCCCGGGTCCCACCAGATCCACTCGACGAGGTCGCAGTTTTTGACCTCTAGACCTGCGACCAGCTTGAGGATCACGTCGAGGCGAGGCAGCCGGTGCCCGCGCTCGATCTTGCTGAGAATCACGCGGTTGATCCCGATCCGTTCAGCGAGCTCCCCCTGGGTTAGACGGGCCTGCCTGCGGAACCAGACCAGGTTGGCGCCGAACCGCTCGCCCAGCGTCCACTCTTTCAGGACCCATTTGTCTTCCTGGCCGAGGCCGCTCATTTCGACCGCTCCTTCGGCGGGTCGAGCTCCCAGGCCAGCCCCATCAGCAGCGCGCAGGGCTCCACTTCGACCGCCCCGGCGAGCTTCACGATCGTGTCGAGGCGTGGGACCCGCCGGCCGTGCTCGAGCAGGTTGATCTCGGTCCTGTTGAGGCCGGCGCGTTCGGCGGTGCCGATTTGCGAAAGGCCGACGCGACCGCGCAGCTCGACCAGGTTCTCGCCGAAGTGTCGGCCGAGCTCGGCCGCCTGAGGTCCTCTCTTGCGCCCCATCGCTCAGTCCTCGATCCCGAGGTCTTTGAGCACCTCGCGGTCTTCCTGCTGCACCTTCCGCAAGCGCTCTTTGAACTCCTCATCCGAGAAACGGGCGGTGATGTGTTCCTCGATCCCGACGCGCAGAACCTCCGAGACCGGAAGGCCATCGGCGCGGGCGATGGCGCCGAGTTTCTTTGACATCGACTCGGGGAGCCGCAGGGTCGAAACCTTCATGCCCATGCTGTCCTCCTGATTTGAAGCGCGCTTTGCCATCTCAGGACGCCTCCCCGCTCAGCTCGAAGAAGCGGAGCGCCGAGCGGGTCGGAAGGACCATCTCTTCCTCGCCGGGACGGTGGAGCAGGCCGGTCCCCGCCAACTCGCGGACCGCCCGCTCAACCCGGTCGACTTCGCAGAACTCCCGCGGCCTGCCGCCGTTGAGTTCGCGGGTCAGCTCGTCCATCGTCAGCGTCGCCGGGTGCAGCTCCAAAATCCGACGAAGGACCGCCCACTGCTCGCGGTCGTCTTCATCGTAGGTAGTGATGAAGGTGGGATCGTCGTCGTCGCCCTTAGGGTGGTCGTGCATGGGAGCTTTGCCTCCTGTGCCATGCCCCCGGCTGTTCACGCAGTGCGGGGGCGCTTTGCCGTATGTCGGCGGCGAACGTAGGTGGACGGGAGGCCCTATTTCAAGGGCTAGAACGACCTCTCTCTGACCTCACCTTGCCCCAGGGCTTGCCCCAGAGCCCATTTTGAGGTTTATTGTCTTCTCTCCCAGAAATGCGAAAACCCCGCATTTGCGGGGCTTTCGTTCTATAGCGGGGGCAGGATTCGAACCTGCGACCTTCGGGTTATGAGCCCGACGAGCTACCTGGCTGCTCCACCCCGCGGCGGACTGGTGATGCTAGCAATGTGGAGGCGCAGCCGGGCGCTGTGCGGCGGCTTTGGGAGGGTTTGCGCAGGGGTCTTCCGGAGGTCGCCGGGCTCTAGAGTGGCCGGGTGACTGATCGGGGAAGACGGGTGGCGGTGATCGACGTCGGGACGAACTCGACGCGGTTGCTGGTTGCCGACGTGGACGCTGGGCGGGTCTCGCCGCTGGAGCGTCGCAGCACAGTTACGCGCTTGGGCCGGGGTGTCGATCTATCCGGCCGGCTGGCCAGCGAGGCGGTCGAGGACGTCTGCGCGGCGATCGGCGGCTACCTCGGCACGATCGAGGAGCTCGGGGCCGAGACGGTGGACGCGATCGCGACCAGCGCGGTGCGCGACGCCGACAACGGCAGCGCCTTCATCGCCGAGCTGCGAGAGCGGTTCGCGCTCTCGGCCCGAGTCCTTGACGGCGAGGAGGAGGCGCGGCTCACCTACCTCGGCGCCACCTCGGAGTCGCCGCCGAGCGAGCCGACGCTGGTGGTCGACATCGGCGGCGGCTCGACCGAGCTGATCGTCGGCAGCGGCACCGAGATCGCCTTCCACGACTCCCTGCAGGCCGGCGTCGTCCGCCACAGCGAGCGCTACATCGGCAGCGACCCGCCCACCGCCAGCGAGCTGGAAGCCCTGGCGACCGACATCCGCGGCCTGATCGAGGACTCGCTCGGCGCCGGGGTCGAAGCGCGGGCGGGCATCGCCGTCGCCGGCACCCCCACCTCCCTGGCCTCGGTCGAGATGGGCCTCGAGCCCTACGACCCCTCGCGCGTGCACGGCCACGTCCTCGCCCTCCCCTCGATCCAGCGGATGCTCTCGCAGCTGGCCTCGCTGCCCCTCGCCAAGCGGATCGAGGTCCCCGGCCTTCATCCCGACCGGGCGCCGACCATCCCCGCCGGCGTCGTGATCCTGGTCGAGACGATGCGCGCCTTCGGCCTCGAGGAGATCACCGTCTCCGAGCACGACATCCTCTACGGCACCGCCCTCGCCGCCGCTCAAGACCCCTCGACGTACTAGTTGGACAGTCTGTCTTGTCCAGAGCGGACAGAATGGTCAGTTGAACTTCGGAAGAACTAGAAGTCGGTAGATCGAACTACTTACTTCTTAGTAATTCCGTCGAACAGGGCTAGATCTCACCTGGGGCCGGGTCCATACTGGATGAACCCGGGGACGAGGTGGGGCTGTGCTTCACCTTGCAACCGGCATACAGGGCTTAGGCGATTGCCGCATTATGGCGCCTCCCGCCGTCTGGGCCCACCTAATAAAGGTCCCTGAAGACGTACCCCTGCCCGTCCTGAGGGGCCACCGGAATCGGCCGTCAGAGATGACGGCCGATTCTATTTACGGCCCTCGAGAGCTGCTTGACAAGCCAGTTCTCTGACCCCTAAGCCAGGTTCGACTTGCGCGGGTAGACGACCTCGGGATCGGTGAGGACGTTGACCAGGGTCGGCCGGCCGGAGGCGAAAGCGCGCTCCAGCGCCGGCTTCAGCTCGCCCGGCTCCCGCACCAGGATCCCGTCGCAGCCGAGCGATTCGACCAGTTCGTCGTAGCGCGTCTCCGGCCGCAGCTCGGCGGCGACCGAGTAGCCGTAGAGGAACTTCATCGGGTGGTGCTCGAGCGCCCAGATCCCGTTGTTGCCCATCACCCCGACGACGCCCAAACCGTGACGCGACATGGTGTCAAACTCCATGCCCGCGAAACCGAAGGCGCCGTCGCCCAGCAGCAGGCAGACCTGGCGGTCGGGATGGGCGACCTTGGCACCGATCGCCTGGCCCGGACCGGCGCCGAGACAGCCGAACGGCGCCGGGTCCATCCAGCAGCCCGGCTCGAAGGTTTCGACGAAGCGCCCCGCGTAGGAGACGAAGTCACCGCCGTCGCCGACGACGATCGCGTCGCGGTCGAGGACTTCGCCCAGCTCCTTGTAGACACGGACCGGGTGCAGCGGCGAGCGGGCGTCGTTCAGCTCCGCCTCCTCGGCCGCCCGCTTCTCGCTCTCCACGTTCCGCAGTTGCTCGAGCCAGGGCCGCGTCCGCTGCTCCTCGCCGGTGGCCTCGCGGAGCGCCGCCAGCGTCGCGCGGACGTCGCCGACCAGGTCGACCTGCGGCGCCCGGTTGGCGACCAGCGCGTTGGGCGCAACGTCGAGGCGGACGATCTTCGTCTCCTCGCCGAAGCTGCCGCCGAAGCCGAGCCGGAAGTCCATCGGCACCCCCACCACCAGCGCCACGTCGGCGCCCTGCAGCGCCGTCCCCCGCGCCCGGCTGAAGGCGAGCTCATGGTCGGCCGGCAGGCAGCCCCGCCCGAGCCCGTTGAGGAAGACCGGGATGCCGAGCGCCTCGGCCAGCGCCCGCAGCTCCCCCTCGCCGTGGCCCCAGTAAAGGCCGGTGCCGGCCATGATCGCCGGCCGCTCCGCCGCGGCCAGCAGCGCCGCGGCCTCCTCGACCCCCGCCGCCGGCTGCGCCGCACCGGCCTCGGGCAGCGCCGGGACGTCGACCTCGGCCTCGGTGAAGACGACGTCGAGCGGATAGTCGACGAAGGTGGGCCCGAAAGGCGGGGTGAGCGCGAGGTCGAGCGCCGCGGCCGTCCGCGCCCCGATCGCGCCCGTCTCCTTGACCGTCTCCGCCGACTTGACCAGCGGCGAGACGAAGGGCAGGTGGTCGATCTCCTGCAGCGAGCCCGAGCCCCAGCGCATCTCCGGCGCCCGCCCGCCGAGAACGGTGACCGGCGAGAAGTTCGCCTGCGCCCCGGCGATTGCGCTCAGCCCGTTGGTGACGCCGGGCCCGGCGGTCAACGCCGCCACCCCCACGCCCCGGGTCGCCTTCGCGATCCCCTCGGCGGCGAAGGCGGCGGTCTGCTCGTGGCGGACGTCGACGAGGGCGATGCCCTCCTCTTTGCAGCCGTCGTAGATCGAGAACAGGTGCCCGCCCGAGAGCGTGAAGAGGTGCTCGACCCCCCGCGACCTCAAAGCCTTTGCGACCAGCCTGCCGCCGTGCTCAGCCATGGCCGCAGCCTATTGGCTGGCGCGCCCCCAGCGGGTTACCATCGCCTGGCCCGGGTGGCGAAACTGGCAAAAGCAGCGGCCTTAAAAGCCGCCGCCCCCTCGGGGGCTTGCGGGTTCGAGTCCCGCCCCGGGCATTCTCCAGAGGCGAAAACCCGCTTTCCCTGCATTTTCCGGGTTTCGCCGCTTCCTAAAAGGGCAATAAAAACTTTGCCGGGGCGCAACTTCGCCCCTGTTACCGTGTCCTTAGTCCCTGGAACCGTCCTTCCACTGGGGGAGCTTCATGGAGGCATCAGCCCTAACTCACGCCAGTCGCCGCGGGCTTCTCGCCCGCCGTTCGCCCCTGATGAAGTTGCAGGGCGACGAGAAGCTGATCGCCATGGCCCGCAGCGGCAACCCAGGCGCCTTCGAGACGATCGTCGACCGCTACCAGGGCCGCCTGCTCGGCTTCTGCCGGCAGATGCTGGGCTCGACCGAGGACGCCGAAGACGTGCTGCAGGAGGTCTTCGTCAATGCGTACAAGGCGATGCTGGCCGACGAGCGCGAGATCAACCTCCGCCCCTGGCTCTACCGGATCGCCCGCAACCGCTGCCTCAACTACCTGCGCAAGCCGAAGGCCGACGCGCAGGAATCGATGGACATGGTCCCCGAGGTCGACGCCGCCTCGACCGCAGAGAAGGTCCACAACCGCGAGGAGTTCCGCCAGATCCTCAGCGACGTCAACAAACTTCCCGAGACCCAGCGCGCCGCCCTGTTGCTGCGCGAGATGGACGCCCTCTCATACGAGGAAATCGCCGCCGCGATGGACACCACCGTGCCGTCGGTCAAGTCGCTGCTGGTCCGGGCCCGGATCTCGCTGACCGAGGCGAGCCAGGCCCGCCTGCTGACCTGCGGCGAGGTCCGGATCGAGCTCTCCGAAGCCGCCGAGGGCCTGCGCAAGGCCTCCGCCCCGGTCCGCCGCCACGTGCGCGAGTGCGACGAATGCGCCGACTTCCGGTCTCAGCTCCGCTCCAACGAGAAGGCGCTGGCGGCGCTCTTCCCTGTCGGGCCGCTGATCGCCTTCAAGGGCTTCATCCTCTCCAAGCTCGGCCTCAGCGGAGCCGGTGCCGGCGGTGCCGGCGCCTCCGCGAGCGGTGCCGGGGCAGCCGGTGCTGGCGCAGGCGCGGTCGGCAGCGTCGGCGCCGCGGCCGCGATCAGCAGCGGCTCAGCCGCCAGCGGTCTCGGCGCGATCGGAGGGGCGATCGGGACCAAGGCCGTGGCGGGCGTCGTCACCGCCGCCGTCCTCACCGCCGGCGCCGTCGAGGTGAAACAGAACACGAATCCGACGCCGATCACTCCTTCGGCCACCTCCCAGGCGAACGTCCGCGAAAAGCAGCCGACCGCCTACCTCTCCGGCGCCCAGACCGCCCCGGTCGCCCACGCCAAACCGGCCGCGGTCGAGCCGGTCGAAGCGGTGGAAGCGCCGCCGGTCCCGGCCCCCGCCGAAGAGGCGGCCGAGGCCACGCCGCCCGCGGCCACCGCCTCCGAAGAAGCCGCTGGCGAGTCAGCCGCCGGCGAAGAGGTGACGATCGGCGACTCCGAGGAAGAAGGCATCACCGCCGCGAAACCGTCCGAAGAAGTCGCCGGCGCCCACGGTGGCACCGGGACCGTCGTCGTCACCACCTCCCCGCCACCGCCAGCGCCGAGCGCACCGACTCCGCCGCCGAGCGAATCCAGCCCGCCGCCGCCGAGCGAACCGGCGCCGCCGCTGGTCGAAGTCACGCCGCCGGTGGTCGAATTGCCCCCGGCCGTCGAATAGGCCCGCGGCCCAGGTCTCTCAGCTGAGGCCGATGACTTTGAGCCGGCGCATCAGCGCCGTGCCCGCGAACTCACGGGTTTCCGCGAGCGAGTAGCCGAAAAGCTCGAAGTCCTCGCCCGCGTTCTCCGCCCAGGGCGGCTGCAGAACCCCGTCGGCGACCGGCAGCGCCTGCTCCAGGGTGCGCTGGATCGCCCGCTTGTAGCGCTCGCTCTCGCGCGCCTTCTCGCGCAGGAAGACCGAGCCGAAGGCGACGTGGCGGTGCTCGTCGCGGGCGACGTTGGAGAAGCCCTCGACGAAGGCCGGCAGGGTCCCTTCGCGTTCGTTGAAGTCCATGATGAAGTGCTGGCCGGTGAGGGCCAGCATCCCCTCGATCACCATGTGGTAGAGCGTCACCGCCTCGACCAGCGCTTCGACGTCCTCGGGCTCGGTCGAGAGCCGGTCGGTCCGTTCCTTCAGCATCCCGTCGAAGAGGCGGCCGAAGTTCTCGTTCAGGTGGGTGGAGGTCTCCGCGAGCATCTCGCTCAGCTGGTCGGACTCGAGCACCCCGACCTCGCGGTAGAAGCGCTCGAAGAAGCGCACGTGGCGGGCCTCGTCGGCGATCTGCGTGCAGAGGAAGACTTTCTGGTCCTCGGTCGGCGCCGCCCGCATGATCGGCCCCAGCTCCTCGGCGACTTTCTGCTCGCCGATGAAGAACGAGGAGAGCCCGTACATGCGCTGGAAGCGCTCCTCCTCGCTGATCCGCTCGTGCCAGTCCTCGCGGTCGCGGCCGAAGTCGAGCTCCTGCGTCTGCCACTGCTGGCGCTCCCAGAGGTCGTACAGCTCGGCGTAGCTGAGCAGCTTGATCTCCGAGGTGCGGTCGGCCGCCTCGTTCAGCGCCGGGTCCGCCGTCGCCTGGAAATCGGAGCGCTCGGTACGCGACTGCGTCGCCATCGGGCGAGCCTAGCAGCGGCCTGGCCAGCCGGCCAGCTACTAGGACATCGACTTGGACTGGGACATAGCTAGGACGCACTCAAAGAACTAGGACATAAAGGGATGTCCTAGTTAATGTCCTAGTTCCCCTTAAGCCGATATTTGCGACGCGGGCTGGTGGCAGCCGCCTCGTTGGGCACAACGAGACCCTCCTGCTGCAGCTCTCGAAGCATCCGTCGCACATGCCTCTGACTCAGGTCGCCCAGCCCCTCCCCGAGCTCCTTTGGCGACATCTCTCCCCCTCCGAGCAGCGTGAGAATTTCCGACTTGGGATCCCTGCGCTCCCGCTTCGTCTGTCCTCCCTCCCCGGCAGCGCTCTGAGGATGCGGCCTCAACGTCACCCGCAGGATCGGACCCGGCTCCGTCCATTCAGGCAGCGGATACCCCCTGTCCAAGGCTGCGACGGCTTTCGCGTAAGCCGTCCCGTGCTTCTCTACATATCCGAGCCTATGAAGGACATTCATGATGGCTCTGTTGCGAACGCGGCTGATGCCTTCTTTGAGCTGCTCGACGCTCATTCCCACCGGCATCCTTCCCGGGCTGTCCACGACCAGACGGTCGCTATAAATCGACACATTGAGGTGGAGGCCCTCGGCGCTGTAGTCGGCATGGCCAATCGCGCTGTGCAAAATCTCGCGCAAGACGCCACTGTCGTAATGAGGGACTTCTTCTCGCCTCCTGCCCGACACCGTCTGCGCGGTCCCCGAGTTGCGAGCGATGAATCGCTCGACCTCGTCAATCGCCGCAAGCAATGCGCTACCTGGCCATTCGTCCGAATCGATCACCTTCCCCGCCTTATCCATGCCTGGGTACCGAATCGCCCGGAAATATGCATCTGGCAGGAAATGGTTCGGGGCTTTCCCGAAGAGCACCATCCCTGCATTGGTCGGGACGAGTTCGTCGTTCTGCTGTACCGCGAGTTCATGACTGACGAGCTTGGCGTCGTCAATCTCGACTCCGACCTGCCCAAACTCCGCTTCGATCGCATCGAGATTCAAGTCGTGCTTCGTCGCCCCGGCCACAGGCAGCTGATCGAAGCCGGCTCCGCCTCGGCGCTCACGCCGAATCTGCTCGAGACGCCCCTCGTCCCGGACCGGCACGGCATTTGATCCGACACGCTCATAGACAGTGAGCCGTGCGCCCTCATTAAGTTTCAGAGGCTCCGCCCCCTGGAAGTACTGGGCATCGATGAGAACAACTTCTTTCTCTTCGTGCGTTGCGAACGTGATCCGGGGACGCTGCGGAGGCTCCGTGGAGTCGTAGATGGCGTTCGAGATGGCCTGCTCGACACCCTGTGGATCCGCGAGCCCGACCACTTTCCGATCATCGTCAACCCCGACCACGATCCACCCACCTGCGGTGTTCCCAAGGGCAACGAAGCACTTCACAATGCCCCTTGGTGAGGACGCATCGACCTTGTAGTCGACTCCTGACCCCTCACGCTGGCCCAGCAGCTCGTCGACCAACGTTGCCATGATCCTAAACAGACCTGAACTAGTCGCCGAATTGTGCGCCAGTGCTCAGACGGTGTGCGTCTGGCCGGGATCGAGGACGACGACCTGGGACGACGTCCGCGACTCGACCTCGGCCTTGAAGGCGTCGGTGTCGGTCTCGATCGCCGGGAAGGTGTTGAAGTGGATCGGGATCACGGTCCCGGCGCCGACGAACTCGCAGGCGACCACCCCGTCGTGGCGGTCCATCGTGTAGTGGCCGCCGATCGGCAGCAGGGCGACGTCGACCGGGTTGCGTTCGGCGATCAGCTTCATGTCGCTGAACAGGCAGGTGTCGCCGGCGTGGTAGACGGTCACCCCGCCGATGTTGATCAGCAGGCCGGTGGCGGTCCCGATCGCGGTCCCGTGCTCGGCGCTGAACAGCGCCTCTTCGTGCCCGGGCAGGGTGCTGGTGTGCCAGGCGGGGACGAGCTTGATCCAACCCCAGTCGAAGGTGACGGTGCCGCCGAGGTTGGGGTCGCTGAGTGCCTCGATCCCGCGCGCTTTCAGCCATTCCGCCAGCTCGACGATCGCGACGCAGTGGGCGCCGGTGCGCTTGGCGACCGGGACCGCGTCGGCCATGTGGTCGGCGTGGCCGTGGGTGATCGCGATGACGGTCGGCTCGACCTCCTCGGCGGTCGCCACCGCGGCCGGGTTGTTCGGCTTCAGGAACGGGTCGACGAGGACCGTCGTCTCCCCCTCGCTCAGCTCGAAGCAGGAATGCCCGTGGTACTTGATCTCCATCAGCTCGCTCCTCCCGGATCTGCGGTTTCGGTGCTGCTCTTGGCCAGCTCTTCCTTCAGTGCCCAGCCGACCGCGACTCCAACCATCATCCCCATCCTCGCCTCCTCGGCGAGCAGCGAGCGGACGGCGGCGACGCGCTCGTCGGGGTCGGGAGCGGTCGCGGCCTTGAGCGTCTCGTTCTCGTGCGGCTCGCCGAACCAGCCGCCCTCGGCCATCGCCGCCGCCAGGACCTTCTGCAGCTGCGGCGCCGCCTTGGCGACGATCCGCTCGGCCTCGGAGAAGCGCTCCGGGTCGAGCAGCCGCTCGATCGCGGCTTCGAACTCCCCCTCGTCGGGCTCGACAGGCACCGCCAGAGCCTAGCCGCGGTCAGTGCTCGGCGCGGTGAAAGGCGGTGGCGGCGAAGCCCGCCAGGGCGCCGACGGCTCCGCCGGCGAGGCCGGCGACCCAGTCGGCGGTCGGGGCGAAGAGCGGCAGGAGGATGACGACCATGGCGCAGACGGCGACCCCGACGACGTCGAAGTCCTCGCCGATCTCGCCGCGCACCTCGGCGCGGCGGATCACGAACCAGGCGGCGATCGCGCCGAGGGCCATCCCGTTGCCGCCGGCGATGAAGGTGACCGTGACCGAGCTCGCCACGGCGCCGGCCGCGAGCATGCCGAGCGAGCCGCAGGCGATCAGCAATATCGCGGTCCGCGCCGTGCCGAGCCGCCGCTCGACCCCGGTCGAGAAGATCGCCAGCGCCAGCGAGACGACGAAGAGGAAGCCGACGTCCACATAGGCGAAGGGGGCGCTGAAGTAGCGCCACCAGTCTTCCTCGAAGGGGATCACGAGGCCGCCGAAGCTGCCGAGCGCGTAGCCGGTCGCCTTCTGGACGAGCAGCAGGATCGCCGAGCCGAGGATCACCGTGAGCGTCGCGTAGGGCCGGTCGGTAGAGACCGCGAAGCCGCCGCCCAGCCGCGGAACCCGCCGCCGGCGCCGGCGCGGCTGCTGCGCCTCGAGGGCGTCGCCGCGCCGCTCCAGCTTCGGTGCCCGCTTGCGCAACCGCGCCCCGCAGTAGGGGCACTCGGTTACGTAGGGACTGACCTCCGAGCCGCAGTTCTTGCAGATGACGCTGAGCTCAGTCTCGCTCATCTTTCGAGGATACCCGCCGCCGCGAGATTCCCAATTGGAATGCGATACTGCCCTGGCAACCATCTTCGAGGAGGAACTGACGTGGAGCTGAAGAGTCTGACCGAGCAGAAATCGCTGCTGGAGGTCCTGCCGCCCGG
>DATIOC010000044.1:0-35208 GCA_035473555.1 Solirubrobacterales bacterium | reverse complement strand
TCGCCTCGTAGTGGACCCCGCCGCCCTCCAGGTCCTCCAAAACGACGCCCTCGAGGGAGTCGTCCCCGCACAGCTCGCGGATTTCGGTGTTCCCGATCACCTCGACGTTGGGCAGGCGCTCGATCCGGTCGGCCAGGTAGCGCGACATGTCTCGGGTCAGCTCGGCATGGCGAAGCAACAGATAGACCTTGCTGGCGCGGCCCGAGAGGAATACGGTCGCCTGCCCGGCCGAGTTGCCGCCGCCGACCACGGCGACCGGAGCGCCGACGCAGAGCTGCTCCTCCATGAAGGTCGCCTCGTAGTGGACCCCGCCGCCCTCGAAGTGCTCGAGCCGCTCGACCGGGAGGCGGCGATAGCGGGCGCCGGTGGCGATCAGCAGCGACCGCGTCTCCAGCGTCGAGCCGTCGTCGAGCGTGATCGTGTGGACCCCGTCCCCGAGCTCGAGCCCGACCGCGGCGGCACCGACGACGATCCGGGCGCCGAACTTGCGCGCCTGGATCGTCGCTCGTTCGGCCAGCTCGGCGCCGGAGATCCCCGACGGGAAGCCGAGGTAGTTCTCGATCCGCGAGGAGGTGCTGGCCTGGCCGCCGACGGAGATTCCGTCGATGGCGACGGTGAACATTCCCTCGGAGGCGCCGTAGACGGTCGCCGCCAGGCCGCCCGGCCCAGCGCCGACGACGACGAGGTCGCTGACCCGGCCGCGCGGCGGGACCTCGCGCATCCCGACCGCCGCCGCCAGCTCGGCGTTGCTCGGATTGCGCCAGACCCGGCTGCCCCAGACCACCACCGGGGTTTCCTCCGGCCGGACTCCGAGCCGCTCGAGGAGCTCCTCGGCACGGGGCTCGCGCTCCGGGTCGACCCAACGGAACGGCAAGCGGTTGCGGGCGGCGAAGTCGCGGAGGCGACGGGTGTCCGGCAGGTAGCGCGAGCCGACGATCTTCAGCCCTGCACCGAGGCCGCTGAGCAGCTCACGACGCAGCAGGAAGGCGCGCAGGACGAGATCGGCAAGGGCCGGATCTTCGCCGACCAGCCGGCGCAGCGTCTCCGGGGCCACCTGCAGCACCTCGCCGGCCTCCCGGACGACCGTCGTGTAGAAGGCCGGCTGCCCGGTCAAGAGGCTGAGCTCGCCGAGGAAGCGGCGGGGCCCGTGGACGGCGACCGCCGGCTCCTCCCCCTCGGCATCGGCGTGGGCGGACACCAGGCCCTCGAGGACCACGAAGAAGTCGTAGGGAGAGTCGCCCTGGTGGTAGAGGCTCTCCCCCTCGCTCGTCTGCGAGCGGCGACCGCGTGCCGTCAGCGTCTCGACCTGACTCCCGCTGAGCTGCGGGAAAGCGCCGTCGCGGTCAGGGGTCTCGGTGACCTCGGCTGGCTCGGCGGCGCCCATCTCTTCTCTCCAGTAGGCCGGTGACGGCAGCTTGTCAACCGCGGGCGCGAGGCGGCGGGCGCTGGACTTGAAGCAGCCTCGGCATGTCATACCAGTGGGGATGCGCTCGGGATGGCAAACGGTGGCGCCCGGAATGGCGATCCGAAAAGAGGCAGGGTGGATCCAAAACAACTTGACGTCGGCGCTGATAGTCAAGCGTCTGACCGGAAGCCCAATGGCGGTCCAAAGCGGTGCAGCGTGCTCACCATGTCGCGGACGCAATGTCCCAACTGCCGCCTGCTGATCCGCACAGCGGCCCCTCCCCTGCACTGCCCCCGTTGCCTCGTGCGAGGAATGGGACGGTTCGAGCTCGTCGCCCTCCCGGAAGAGGGAGAGTCCGAGCGCCAGGTAAAACCGGCTCGGCTGGCCCCCGGGGATCGTCCCGCGCGAGCGCCGGAGGCACTGCAGATCGAGCAGACGGTGATCTGGGCGGAGTGCCGCCAGATAAACGTCACAGGTGAGCTGGACCTCCCCGGTGCCGATGCCCTTCAGCGCCTGCTCGCCGACACCGTTGGATCGGGGCTTCCCTGCATCGTCCTGGACCTGTCGACTTGTCGGTCTGTCGACGCCGGTGCCCTTGGCGTCATCGCCGGAATGCAGCTTCAACTCGCCGCCAACGGCCAGGAGCTGGTGATCCAGGGCGCAACCGGGCAAGTCGAGCCTGAGAGGACAGAAGCGGCCGGTTGACAAAGCACCGCGGCGGCCTACCGGAGGGAAGAGATGACGACCCAGTTACAGACCGAGCAGGGAATCGTGCGGGTGCCGACCGGGACCTGGACGGTGGACCCGATCCACTCCAGCGTCGGCTTCGAGGTCAAGCACATGATGATCTCCACCGTCCGCGGGCACTTCAAACAGTACGAGGGGACGCTGGAGGCGGCCGAGGACTACCACGACTCACGGGTCCGGGGCAGCGCCCAGGTCGCCTCGATCGACACCAACAACGCCGACCGCGACGAACACCTGCGGGGACCGGACTTCTTCGACGCCGAGCACTGGCCGTCGATCATGTTCGAGTCGACGGCGATCGAGCACGTCGAGCACGGGACTTACCAGGTCACCGGCAACCTGACGATCAAGGGCATCACCCGCGAGATCCAGGTCGAGGCCAACGTCGAAGGCGCGGCCGTCGATCCCTGGGGCAAAGATCGCGTCGGCGTCGCGGTCCGCGGCTCGATCGACCGGACCGAGTTCGGCCTCACCTGGCAACAGTCGCTCGTCGGCGGCGGGCTGCTGGTCGGCGATCAGGTCGCGCTGCGAATCGACATCTCCGCGGTGCGGGCCTAGGACGGCACGCCGCGGCGATGGCCCAGACCAAGGCAGACCCCCGCAGCGCCTACGCAACCGTCAACCCGTACACCAACGAGGTAGTGCGGGAGTTCCCTTCGCTGCACGGCGAGGAGATCGATCGGGTCATCGAGCGGGCTCACCGCGCGTCGGGGCCGTGGCGGCGGCGATCGGCGGCGGAGCGGGCCGCGGTGGTCGCGCGGGCGGCGCTGCTGATGCGGGAGCGCTGCGAGGAGCTGGCGCGGACGATCACGCTCGAGATGGGGAAGCTGATCCGCCACAGCCGGGCGGAGCTGGACCTGACGATCCGGATTCTCGAGTACTACGCCGAGAAGGGCCCGGCGCAGATTGCCGACCAGCCGCTGGAGATGGACGACGAGGGCTCGGCGATCATCCGCACCGAGCCGCTCGGGGTCCTGCTGACCGTGCAGCCGTGGAACTTCCCCGCCTACCAGGCGATCCGGATCACCGCCCCGAACCTGGTGCTCGGCAACACGATCCTGCTCAAGCACGCGCGGAACGTGCCCCAGTCCGCGCTGGCGATCGAGGCGCTGTTCGCGGATGCCGGCGCCCCCGAGGGCGTCTTCACCAACGTCTTCGTCGAGGTGGAAGAGATCGCGCGGATGGTCGAGAGACCGCTCGTCCGGGGCTGCTCGCTGACCGGCAGCGAGCGGGCCGGCTCCGCCTTGGGCGAGGAGTCCGGCGGTGCCCTGAAGAAGGTGGTGCTCGAGCTCGGCGGCAGCGACCCGTTCATCGTCCTCGACGGCGACAACCTCGGGCGCACCGTGGAGGCGGCGTTCGTCGGGCGGATGCACAACATGGGCCAGGTCTGCACCAGCGCCAAGCGGATGATCGTGATGGCGGACGTCTTCCAGGACTTCGTCGACGGCCTCGCCGAACGGATGGCCGAGCTCGAACCCGGCGACCCGTTCGACGAAAAGACGACGCTGGCGCCACTCTCCTCCGAGCGGGCGGCGGAGATGGTGATCGAGCAGGTCGACGAGGCGATCGAGAAGGGCGCCGGCGTGGTCACCGGCGGCCGCCGCGTCGACCGCCCAGGCGCCTTCGTCGAGCCAACGATCCTGATCGACGTCACCCCGGAGATGCGCGCCTACCGCGAGGAGCTGTTCGGCCCGGTCGCCGTCGTCTACCGGGTCGAGTCCGACGAGGAGGCGATCGCCCTCGCCAACGGCTCGCAGTACGGGCTCGGCGCGGCGGTGTTCGGCAGCGACGGCGAGCGCGCCCAGGCGGTGGCCGACCGGCTCGAAGCCGGCATGGTCTTCGTCAACCACCCGACCGCCTCGGAGCCGGGCCTGCCCTTCGGCGGGGTCAAGCGCTCCGGCTTCGGGCGCGAGCTCTCCCCCCTCGGGATCCTCGAATTCGCTAACCGCAAGCTGATCGCGACGACCCCCGCCGACGCGCCGATCCGCGACGCCCTGGGCTAGTCCGAGGTCGATACGGCAACCCGGCAACCGAAAATACGGCACTCTCACTGATGTATAGGGCTCCTGGGGCGCCTAATTTCGCTGTGCAAGGTCAAAGCACACGAAATGGAGGCAGTAATGCAGCTCTATGGAATTCTTCGTCGCAACGGCTGGCGGACTCCGGCGGATTTGGAAGTTGCCGGGAAGAAATCGGCTGAAGTTGGCGATGAACCGGGTTCGGGCGTTCGCTGGATCCGCAGCTATGCGCTCGCTGAGGAGAGCGGCGAGGTCGGCACGTTCTGCGTCTACGAAGGCGAGAGCCCCGAGACGATTCGCGCCCATGCCGAGGCCGCCGGTCTGCCCTGCGACGAGATCGTCCCGATCCTCGACACCGTGGTCGTCCGCCCCGACCCGGTCCCCGCGTCGAACTAAGGCCGACGATCGGCGCCGGGGCGCTTTTGCGAACCATGGGGACGCAAAAGCGCCCCGGCGCCACGCCTAGACTGCTTTTCGAGATGAGTGAGCGGACTCTGCTGGTCGGGCGAGCGGACGAGCTCGCGCGGTTGAACGAGGCGGCCGAGCGGGCCCGCGAGGGCCACGGCTCGATCGTCCTCCTCTGCGGCGAGGCCGGGGTCGGCAAGAGCACGCTGGCCGCCGAGGCCGCCGCCGGCTTCGACCGCTCCCTCTGGGGATCGGCCTCCGACGGGGCCACCGTCTCCTACGGGCCGATCGTCGACGCCCTGCGCTCGCAGCTGCGGCTCGACCCCGAGGCGCTCGCCGAGTGCGGCCCGCTCCTCCCCCACCTCGCCCTCCTCCTCCCCGAGCTGGGCGAGGCCGCCGCCGAGAGCGAACGGGCGACGATCTTCGAGGCGGTCCGCTGCGCCCTCGCCCACCTCAGCGCCTCCCATCCTCTGGTCCTCGTCCTCGACGACCTGCAGTGGTCCGACGAGACCACGCTCGAGCTGCTCGCCGCCCTGGCCGGCCCACTGCAGCAGCTGCCGGTCCTCGTCATCGCCGCCTACCGCTCCGACGGCCTACCCCGCGACCACCGGCTGCGCTGGCTGCGCAACGAGCTGCGCCGCGACGGCCAGCTCGAGGAGCTTTCCCTGGAGGCGCTCGACCGCCCCGCGGTCGCCGAGCTGCTCGGGGAGCTGCTGCCCGAGGCTCCCTCCCCCGCCCTGGCGCGGACGGTCCACGACCGGACCATGGGTTCCCCTTTCTTCGTCGAGGAGCTGGTCGCCGCGCTGAACGCGCGCAAGGCGCTGCGGCCCGGGCGCCGCGGGCTCGAGCTCGCCGAGCAGGGTGAGGTCCCGGTCCCCGACTCGATCCGCGAAGCGGTGCTGGTCGGCATCTCCGACATCTCCCCCGAGGCCCACGAAGCGGCCGAGACGGCCGCGGTGGTCGGCCAGCAGGTCGACCTCGACCTCGCCGCCGGGTTCGCCCCCGCCGCCGGCCTCGCCGAGCTGGTCGAGGTCGGGCTCCTCGTCGAACGCGGCTCAGGGGCCGCGGAGTTCCGCCACGCGCTGGCGCAGGAGGCTCTCTACGCCGAGGTGCCCTGGATCCGCCGCCGGGACCTCCACCGCCAGCTCGCCGAGCGCCTGGAGGCGAGCGCCGGCCCCAGCCTTGAGATCGCCGGGCACTGGCGCGGTGCCGGCAACGAGGCCCGCGCCCGCGAGGCGCTGCTCGCCGCCGCGCAGGCCTCCGAGGCGGTCCACGCCCACCGCGACGCGATGCGGGCGGCGCGCGAGGCGCTCGAGCTCTGGCCCGAGGACGAGGCCGAGGAGCTGCGAATCGAGACGCTGCGGCGCTACGGCCGCTGCGCCGAGCTGGTCGGCGAGCTGAGCGAAGCGACCAAAGCCTGGCGCGAGCTGGCCGCCGGCTGCGACCGCCGCGGCGAGCGGCTCGGGTACGCCGAGGCGCAGCGGCGCCTGGCCGCGGTCTACGACCTCGGGGGCGAACGCGACCAGGCCTTCGCCGCCCGCCGCCTCGCCGCCGAGGCCTTCGCCGCCGCCGAGCGCCCCGCCGACGCCGCCCTCGAACGGCTGGCGATGGCCGACCACCATCGCCGCGGTGCTCGCTACGCCGAGGCGATCGAGCTGGCCAGGCTCGCCGCCTCCGAAGCGCGCGCCGCCGAGCGCGTCGACCTCGACGCCCGCGTCCTCGGCCTGCAGGGCGTGGTCGAGGCCAAGGGAGGTGACTTCGAGCAGGGCCTGGAGTCGGTCCGCAGCGGCCTCGCCCTGGCGCTCGAGCACGACCTCACCCCCGTCGCCGCCGAGCTCTACCAGCGCCTCAGCCTCGTCCTCTACGACGGCGCCGACTACCGCCAGGCCGAGGAGGCGCTCGACACCGCCCTCGACCTCTGCCGCACCGACGGCGACGCCGGCACCGAGGTCGCCTGCGTCACCTGCCTCGTCTACGTCCTGCGCGAGCGTGGCGAGTGGTCGCGGGCGGCGGAGCTCGGCCGCGAGCTGATCGACGCCGACACCGCGATCTGGGTCGCCGAGGGCCTGGTCGGGGCGATCCACGCCTTCGAAGGCAAGTACGGCGTCGCCCGCCGCCTGCTGAGCGCTTCGCGCGCCGTCTCCTCCGCGGTCGGCCACTACAACATGTACGTCGACTCGACCACCTCGCTTGCGATCGTCGCCGCCGCCGAAGGGCTCGAGGACGAGGCTGCCAGCCGCTGCCGCGAGCTGCTCGCCCGCTGGGAGGAGAGCGAGGACCACCACTACGCGGTCTGGGGGATCCGCTGGGCGGCGAGCTGGTTCGCCCAGCAGGGGCGGCGCCAGGACGCCCAGCTCTGCGCGGCGGCGCTGGGCCAGATGGCCTCCGAGGGCGGCCACGACGACGCCGTCGCCGCGCTGGCCCAGGCGGTCGGCGAGCTGGCCCTGCTCGAAGGCGACGCCGCCGGCGCCGCCGAGAGCCTCTCCCGCGCGGTCGAGCTGCACCGCAACATGTCCACCCCGCACGAGCGGGCGCAGGTCGAAATGCGGGCCGGGGTCGCCCTCGCCGCAGCCGGCGAGCGCGAGGAGGCGCTGGAGCGACTCTGCGACGCTTACCGCTGCGCCGCCAAGCTCGGCGCCCGCCCGCTCGCCGCCACCGCGGCCAAAGAGGTGGCGGATCTCGGCGAGTCGGTGGCCCAGCGGCTCGGCAGCCGCGCCGCCGCGGCAGCCGACGGCGTCCAGCTGACCCGCCGCGAGCTCGAGGTCCTGCGCCACGTAGCCGTCGGGCGGACCAACCGGGAGATCGCCCAGGACCTCTTCATCAGCCAGCGCACCGTCGACATGCACGTCCGCAACCTGCTCGGAAAGCTCGACTGCCGCTCGCGGGTCGAGGCCAGCCACCGAGCCGGTGAGCTCGGGCTGCTCAGCTAGCCGAGGCGGGAGGGATCTCCAGCATCAGCGTCACCGGCCCGTCGTTGATCAGGGCCACGCCCATGCAGGCGCCGAAGACTCCCTTCTTTGCCCCGAGGCGTTCGCAGAAGCGGTCGTAGAGGGGCTCGGCCATCTCCGGTCGCGCCGCCTCGACGTAGCTGGGACGGTTGCCCTTGCGGGCGTCGCCGTAGAGGGTGAACTGGCTGACGCAGAGGATCTCGCGGTCGCCGAGCGGCTCGTTCATCCGCCCCTCGGCGTCGTCGAAGATCCGCAGCTTGCGCACCTTCTCGGCGAGCTTGTCGACCTCCTCGGGGCCGTCGCCGACGCCGACCCCGAGCAGGATCAGCATCCCCGGCCCGATCTGCGCGACCCGGTCGCCCTCGACGTCGACCGCCGCCTGGCTGACGCGCTGGACCAGGGCCTTCATCGCCGCGCCTAGGCGTCGGCTTCCAGCGCTTCGACCAGCGAGCCGGCGTCATAGGCGCCGAAGAGGCGCTTGCCGTTGATGAAGAAGGTCGGGGTGCCGGTGGCGCCGCTGGCCTCGGCCGAGGCGATGTCGCGCTCGATGCGGGGGCGGTGGACGCCGGAGTCGATCTCCGCCTGCATCCGCTCGGCGTCGAGGCCGAGGTCCCGCCCCACGCCGATGATCGTCTCCGGCGAGAGTTTCGGCTGGTTGGCGAAGAGCTCGTCGTGGTACTCCCAGAAGCGGCCCTGGGCGGCCGCGGCCTCGCTCGCCTCGGCGGCCAGCGGCGCCAGCGGGTGGCGCTCGGGGATCGGCAGGTGGCGGAAGCCGAAGAGGAGCCGATCGCCGAGCCGCTCGCGGACGCGGCGCAGGACCGACTGCGCCCCGAGGCAGAAGGGGCACTGGAAGTCGCCGAACATGACCAGCTCAAGCGGCGCCCCGCGCTTGCCGCGCAGGTGGTCGATGTCCTCGAGCGGGGGTGAGAGAAGTTCGTCCACGTCGCCCTTGATGTTATGTGGGCCGTGAACGACATCGAGTCGATCCTCGTCCTCGTCCTCGCCGCAGCGCTGCTGGTGCGGGTTGCCGAGCTCGGTCGGATCCCCGCCCCGATCGTTCTTGTGGTCGGCGGCCTGGCGATCGCCTTCATCCCCGGCCTGCCCGAAGTCGAACTGGAGCCGGACACGATCTTCCTCGTCTTCCTGCCGCCGCTGGTCTACGCGGCGGGCTGGCGCACCTCGCCGCTGGAGCTGCGGGCGGTGATGCGGCCGCTGGCGCTGCTCTCGGTCGGCCTCGTCTTCATCACCGCCGCTGTGGTTGCCGCCGTCGCCCACGCGACCGTGCCGGGGATGAGCTGGGCCGAGGCGGCGATCCTCGGCGCCGTCCTCGCCCCCACCGACACGGTCGCCGCGACCTCGATCTTCCGCCGCCTCGGCGCCCCCGAGCGGGTGCGGCTGCTGGTCGAAGGCGAGTCGATGATCAACGATGGCACCGCCCTCGTCCTCTACCGGATCGCCGTCGGCGTCGCCACCGGCGCCGCCTTCAGCTTCGCCGGCGCCGCCCTGGAGTTCGTCGGTGTCGCCGCCGGCGGCATCCTCGCCGGGCTCGCGATCGGGGTCCTCTCCGACCGCGTCCTCCGCCGCCTCAGCGACTCCGACCTGGGGATCATGCTCTCGGTCCTGACCGCCTACGGCGCCTACATCGGCGCCGAGGAGCTGGGCGTCTCCGGCATCCTCGCCGCTGTCGTCGCCGGTGTCTACGCCGGCTACCGCTCCCCGCGCACCCTCGACGCCGACGTCCGCCTCAACGCGGTCGCCTTCTGGAGCGTCCTCGTCTTCGGCCTCGAGATCACCCTCTTCGTCCTCCTCGGCCTGCAGCTGCCGGGCATCGTCGACACGCTGGAAGCAAGCCCGACCGGGGTCAGCGAGCTGGTCTGGCCGATCATCGCGATCGCCGCAGCCTCGATCGGCGCCCGCCTCGCCTTCGTCTTCGCCATGCGCGGGGACGCCGGCGAAACCGCCGGCCAGCGCTTCGCCGTCGGCTGGAGCGGGATGCGCGGCGCCGTCTCCCTTGCCGCCGCCTTGGCGGTGCCGCTCAGCGTCGAGGGCCGGCCGCAGATCATCTTCCTCACCTTCGCCCTGATCCTGATCACCATCGTCGGCCAGGGCCTCTCGCTGCCCTACATCGTCCGCGCCCTCGGCCTGGAGAACCCACGCCGCTGGTCCGACGAAGAGGCGGTGGCGCGGATGGAGGCGGCGCAGTCGGCCCTCGACCGGATCGACCAGATGGAATCCGACGAGCGCGCCAGCGAGAAACAGCTGATGCGCCTCCGCGACCTCTACCGCGCCCGCTTCCGGATGTGCCAGGCGGTGCTCGGCGGCGAGGACCCCGAGACCGCCGCCCGCGAGCAGCGGATCGTCGACTACGGCGAGCTGCGGCGCGAGCTGATCGGGGTCGAGCGGGAGGAACTGCTGGCCCTGCGGGGCGCGGGTCGCCTACGGGACCAGACGGTCCGTCAGATCGAGCGGGATCTCGACCTCGAAGAGGCGCGGATCAGAAGCTAGGCGAAGAACTCGCGCGCTCGTTCGGCGACCAGGTCTGGCATCTCGTCGGCGATGAAGTGGCCGCAGCCGTCGACCAGCTCTAGCTCCATCTCCTCGGCGTGGCGCTCGTAGCCGGCCAGGAGGGTGTGAGGGAGGGCCTGGTCGCCGGTGCCGAAGAGGAGCTTGGTCGGCACGGTCAGGTGGGCTTTGGCGTAGCGGCCGCGGCCGATCTCCCGCGCCTCGCTGAGGTTGAAGACACGGTACATCTGCACCGCCGCTCGCGCCCGGGCCGGCTCGGTGAAGGTGTCGGAGAAGGCGTGCAGGGTGGCGTCATCCCAGACCTCGCGCCGCACCGATGCCCCGGCCAGCACTTTCGGAACGAACTTGCCGCTGGTGTGGAGGCGGTAGCCGATGCCGGGGCTGAGGATCAGCCACTGGTACCAGAAGCGCCAGAGGTGGGGCGCCATCGCCCGCATCGTCGTCCACGGCGGCAGGATGTTCAGCGCCAGGTAGCGGTCAACCCGCTCCGGCGCCCGCAGCGCCATCAGGAACCCGTTCCAGGCGCCCCAGTCGTGGGCGACCAGCTTCACCCGCTCGATCCCCAGCGCGTCGAGGACGGCGAGGGTGTCGTCGACCAGGTTCTCCTTCTCGTAGCCGCTCGGCGGCGCCTCGGACCAGCCGAAGCCGCGCTGGTCGAGCGCGATCACCCGGTAGCGGTCGGCCAGCGCCGGCATCAGGTTGCGCCACTCGTACCAGTGCTGCGGCCAGCCATGGAGGCAGAGGACGACCTCGTCGCCGCTGCCGGCTTCGGCGTAGTGGAACTGGACTCCGCGGGCCTCCACCGTGTGGTGGGAGACGCCCTCGACCTGGGGTAGTGGCTGGCTCACCAGCCAGACACCCTATTTCCTTCGCTCAGTGAGGTGCGGCCGCCGCTGTCCGGCGGAAATCGTTGAGCATCTCCTCCATCGCCCCGACCTCGCAGGGGACCCCTTCGGGCCAGTCCTTCTCGGGATGCTCGTGCAGCGTCTTCAGCCCGTTGCCGCTGATCACCGCGACGACGGTCTCGTCGGGGCCGATCTTCCCTTCCTGGGCCAGCCGCGCGGTGGAGGCGATCGTCGTCCCGCCGGCGGGCTCGGTGAGGATTCCCTCGGTCTCCCCCAGCAGGTCGATCGCGTTCCAGATCTCGTCGTCGGAGGCGGTCGCCGCCGAGCCCTCGCGCGAGCGGACCGCGTCGACGACGAGCTTGCCGTCGCCGGGAGCGCCGATCGCCAGCGAGTGCGCCGCCGTCTCCGGGGTCTGCTGCTCGATCTCGCCGCCGCCGACGATCGCGGTCGCGATCGGCGAGCAGCCGCTCGCCTGGGCGATGTTGATCTTCGAGCCGGTCGTCTCGGCGAGGCCGACCTTCTCCAGCTCGACCAGCCCCTTGTGGACGCGCGAGGAGAGCGTGCCGCCGGCAGCCGGGATGACGAAGTGGTCGGGGGCGGTCCAGCCGAGCTCCTCGACGACCTCGAAGGCCATCGTCTTCGCCCCCTCGGCGTAGAACGGCCGCAGGGTGATGTTGGCGAACTCCATCCCGGTGGCGAGGGCCAGCTCGCGGCAGGCGCGGTTGGCCTGGTCGTAGTTGGCGTCGAGCTGGATCACCTGCGCGCCCATCGCCCGGCAGGCCTTGGCCTTGCCCTTCTCCATGTTGCCCGGGTAGAAGATGTAGGGCCTGGCGCCGGCCTGGGCGGCGAGAGAGGCGACGGCGGTGCCGACGTTGCCGGTCGAGACGCAGCCGACCTCGTCCTTGCCCAGCTCCAGCAGGCGGGCGATCGCCATCCCGACGACGCGGTCCTTGTAGGAGAGCGAGGGGCGGTTGGTCGAGTCGTCCTTCAGGTAGAGGTTGCTGAGGCCGAGCTCGGCGCCGAGCCGCTCGGCGTGGATCAGCGGCGTTTTGCCGGCGAACTGGGCGACCCGCTGCTGGGCGCGGCGGTTGAGGATCGGCAGCAGCTCCTCGAAGCGCCAGATGTTCCAGGGGCGCTCCGCCATCGGGCGCTCCTCGATCCGCTTCTTCGCCAGGTCGTAGTCGTAGTCGACGTCGAGCCCTTCGCCGCAGGCCGGACACTTGAAGGCCCGGTCGAGCAGGGGCGTGCGGTAGCCGCAGTCGCGGCAGGCGAGTTCGGTCGCGCAGGAGTTGGTCCGGAGCCCGTAGGGCTCGGTGAGATGCGGATCTGCCGCGTCGCTCATCGCTCCTCCTTTACCGATCCCTCAGTCCAATTACAAGTTATCCGCACAAGGTAGCGGAACCTGGGGCCGGCGCAAGCTAGGATCGCGGGACGATGACCCCCCAGGAGCGCTTCGCACTCAACCTCCGTAAGGCCCGAACCGAGGCCGGCATCTCCCAGGAAGAGCTGGGCTACCAGTGCGACCTCCATCGCACCGAGGTCTCGCTGCTGGAGCGGGCCGGGCGCGAGCCGCGGCTGGCGACGATCGTCAAGCTGGCCGGCGCCCTGAAGGCGACCCCGAACGAACTCTGCGACGGGATCTCCTGGCTGCCGAAAGCCAAGCGGTTCGACGTCAAGCGCCCGCCGAAGGCGTAACAGCCTCCCCGCGCTGACCGGACCGCAGCAAGGCAGCGCCCCCCAGCGCTGCCCCACATACCCCTGGATAAGAAGTGGAGGGAGGCGGGGCGACGCCGGCCGAGCCGACGTGACCAGGATCCGTCATGACGATTTAGATCCTGGCTCAGGATTGGTCCTCCTTTGCCACCCCAAGGCGGTTTCCCATATCCGAGAAGCCCCGCCTCCTTCACCGGTTGATCGCCCGGCAGGTGCATTCATAACAGACTTCTCTCCATCAATCAAGGGTGTTTGCTCAATCGCCTGGAAGGGCGCGATTTTTGCTCAGGAGGCGGGTGCGGAGGCCGGCGAAACCGGGATCTCGGCCGCCTCCGGCCAGGCGCCGAGCGCCTCCGCCTCGTCCTCCACGCCGAGCGCGACGAGCAGCTCCTCGGCCACGTGGGGGGCAAAGGGAACGAGCGTCCGCGCCAACAGGACCAGCGCGGCGATCTGCGCCTCCGCGTCGGCGCGGCCGAGCTGGCCGCGGCGCTGGATCACCCGCTTCTCGAAGTCCTGGATCCGCTCCAGCAGGCGGGTGATGTTGCGGACCGCCTTGTGCATCTGCAGCTGCTCGACGTCGGCGGTGATCCGCTCGAGGCCGTTCTCGCACCATTTGCGCAGTCGGTCGCGCATGTGCTCGGTGTCGGCCGCCGACTCGGGGTCGTGGACGAGCCCCTCGAGCCCGGCGAGGCGGTCGTGGCTGTAGGTCCAGAGGTTGCGGAGGAAGCGCGAGGCGAAGCGGACCGCGCCGTCGCTCCAGTTCAGCGTCTTCGCCGGTCCGGCGGCGTAGAGGACGGCGAGGCGGACGGTGTCGGCACCGTGCTGGGAGACGAGCTCATCGGGGTTGACGACGTTGCCGAGGTGCTTGCTCATCTTGCGCCCGTCGGCGATCACCATCTCGTGGAAGAGGCAGCCGGCAAAGGGCTCGCCCTCCTCCATGAAGGCGAAGGGGCCGATGTCGCGCAGCGCCTTGGTGACGACGCGCTGGTCGAAGACGAAGCCGCCGCTGTCGTTGCCGGCGACGAGCCGCTCGGACGGCAGCCACTCCTGCAGGTCGGGGTGGGTGAACATCTGCTTCTCGCGATCCTCGGGCGGGACCGCGGCCGGGACCCAGAGCCAGAGCGCGTCGAAGTGGCAGTCGAGGGTGTCGGTCTCGCGCTTGGCCGCGCCGCCGCACTTGGGGCACTCGACATCGACGAAATCGGGACGCTCGGCGAGCGGATTCCCTTCACCGGTCGGTTTCAGGTCTCGAGGGAGGACGACCGGCAGGTCCTCGTCGGGGACCGGGACCGGGCCGCAGCTCTCGCAGAGGATGACCGGGATCGGCGTGCCCCAGGAGCGCTGGCGCGAGATCGAGAAGTCGTTGGCGCGGTAGCGGGTCGCCTCGCGGGCGCTCTCGACCGGCGCCGGCGGCGGGCCGTCGTCCCCCTCCCCGCCCTCGGGCAGCTCGATCCGATCGAGCCGGGCGGCGATGTCGCGGTCGGCCTCGTCGATCGCGGGGATGCCGAGCGCGGCGGTCGGTCCGAAGCGGGCGTCGACGAGCGGCGAGACGACGACCGGCAGCTCGCTGCCGCCGGGACCGGCGATCGAGGCGCCGGTATCGACCACGGGCACCGAGCGGGCGTCGCGGGCGCTCCGCTCCCAGCCGCCGGAGCGCATCTGCTCGAGCTCCTCGCGGACCGTCTCGTCGGCGATCCAGGCGTCGACCTCGGGGTGGCGCGGCGAGAGCAGGACGAAGCTCGCCAGGCCGGCGAACTTGCGGTGGGGCGTGAAGACGGTGAGGGCGCGGTCGCCAGAGCCGAGGTCGAGCTCGACCCCGTCGGAGCGGCCGAGGATGTAGCGCTGGGTCGCCAGCGAGAGGTCGTCCCACCTGCCGCTCTCGGCCAGCAGCTCGGTGTTGCGGTCGTTCTCCTCCAGGTAGGGGGTGATCCGCAGGAACCAGGTCGGGCGCCGGATCAGCCGTACCTCGTTGTGGCAGCGCCAGCAGCGGCCGTCCTCGACCTGGATCGAGGCCAGCGTCGTCTGGCAGGTGTCGCACCAGTCGACGGTGGCGTCGTCGCGGTAGATCAGATCTCGCTCCCAGAGCGTGTTGAAGAGCCACTGCGACCAGCGGTACTGGCGCTCGTCGGAGCTGTAGAAGACGCGGTCGTAGTCGAAGGAGAAGCCGAGGCGCTTCATCTGGCCGAGCATCCGCTCGCCGCACTCGGCCACCCACTCGGCCGGGGGCTCCTGGCGCTCGATCGCCGCCAGCTCGGCCGGCAGGCCGAAGGCGTCGAAGCCGAAGCCGAAGAGGACGGCGTCGCCGCGGCCGCGGCGGAAGCGGGCGTAGGCGTCGCCGATCGAGTAGTCGCGGACGTGGCCCATGTGCAGGTTGCCCGAGGTGAACGGGCTCGAGGGCTTGACGTAGACGCGCTCCTGGCCGTCGGCTGGCTGCGGGGCGGCGAAGTCGCCGCGCAGCTCCCAGGCCTGCTGGCGAGCGGCCTCGATCGTCTGCGGGTCGAAGTTGGGCTTGCTCATCTAGACCAAAGGCTAGCCATGAGGGTCTGAAACCAAGCAGGTCGGGGGACGCAGGGAGCGTGGTGTGCTCTGCACACGAGCGACCGAGGACCCCGAGATGCGCCGGTTTCAGGCCCTCATTCGTCGAAGGTCCAGAGCTTGTTGCCTATGAAGTTGAACGGCATCGCGACGGCCACCGCGATCGCCTGCGCCGTGAGCTCGCCGACGACGTCGCCGGAGACCAGCAGTTCGAGGACGACGAGGTTGATCCCGAGTGAGGCGATGCTGACGGCGAAGAAACGGGCTGCCTGGAAGTGCGCCGGCCGTTCGCCCGGCTCGAAGGTCCAGTGGCGGTTCCAGAAGAAGTTGTTGGTGACGGCAACGACAAAGGCGCCGATCGCGGCGATCACGTGATGGAGGTCGAAGACGCTCGTCAGCAGGGCGAAGGCGGCGAGGTTGATCAGATAGCCGGAACCGCCGACGAGGCAGAATTTGAACAGCTGGATCCATTTGGCGGGCTGCCTGGCGGCAGCGCTGATCCTGGAGGCGACTTCGGTGGCAGGGGTCATCGCGAACTCGGCAGGTTAACGAGGGGCGGGGCCGGTACCCGATCCACGTAGTCTTCCCGCTCCCATGGGCACGAGGACTGCAACCGTGGCCGCCGTCGGCCTCGCCGCCGTCGCCGTGGCGCTGGCCGTCGCCTTCGGAGGCTCGGAGAGCTCGGACGCCGCCAAGGCCAGCGAAGCGGCCCCGGGAGCGCCTGCGGTGGAAATCATCTCCCCCCGCAACGGCGCCCGCCAGGTCAGCCACGCCGCGGTGGTCAAGGTCGCGGTGGAGAACTTCCAGCTGGCGCCTGGCCATTTCGGCGGCGAACCCCAGCTCGGCGAGGGCAACCTGCGCTTCAGCCTCAAGCGCGTCCCCGACTGCGTCGACCCGAAGAAACTGGCGGACGCGATCAAGAGCCCGGTCGGCAAGGGCCGGCTGGCCGGCAAATCCTTCGACTACGCCAGGTACGCCGGCCCCAACGGCGTCCTCGCCGAGCAGATCGGCTCCGCCGGCGGCTACTCCCCCGCCACCCGGCCGGAGATCTACTACCACGGCCTGGTTCCCGGCTTCTACCGCCTCGTCGTCAACCTCGCTCAGAACAGCGGCATCCCGACCCAGTTCCACGACGTCACCAACTTCCAGATCCTGCCCCGGCCGGGCCACGGCCCGAAACCCTGCGGGCCGGGCAAGGTCCCCAGCGCCAAGGCCGCGGCGCGGCTGGAATAGCGCCGTGTCGACTTTGTGGCCTATAGGGCAACAAAGTCGACACTCAACTCCAATACTTCACTTTGTATAGTGGCTAGGTGCGCACTTACCGCCGCTTGATGGGCTACCTGCGTCCCTACCGGGCGCAGCTCTGGGGTTCGCTGGTCTTCGCCTGGGCGGCGATGGGGATGACGGTGCTGATCCCGTGGCTGATCGGCGAAGCGGTCAACGCGGTCAGGGACGGGAACAAGCCGGACCTGCTGCCGCTGGCGCTGGCGATCGTCGGTGCCGGGATCCTGCGGCTGGGGCTGACGGTGGTGCGGCGGGTGGTTGCCGGCAAGGTCTCGCTGGCGGTCGAATTCGACCTGCGCCAGCAGTTCTACGCCCACCTGCAGAAGCTCGACCTCGGCTTCTTCGACTCGCAGCAGACGGGGCAGCTGATGTCGCGGGCGACCGTCGACCTGCAGTCGATCCGCTTCTTCCTCGGCTACGGGCTGATCTTCATCACCCAGAACCTGCTGACGATCACCCTCGCCGCGGCGGTGATGATCGCGATCAACCCGCTGCTGGCGCTGGTGGCGCTGATCCCGGCCCCGTTCGTGATCGTCGCCGCGACGAGGTACAGCCAGATCTCCCGCCCGGCCCAGCAGGAGGTGCAACAGCGGATCGCCGAGCTGACCGCCGAGGCGGAGGAGAACGTCTCCGGGATCCGCATCGTCAAGGCCTTCGCCCGCGAGGAACACCAGCTCCACCGCTTCCAGCGCGCCGTTGCCCGCGTCTTCGACCAGAGCATCTACACGACCCGCGTCCAGGCCTTCTTCTCGCCGCTGATCGGGCTGCTGCCGCAGATCGGGATTGCGCTTGTGCTGCTGGTCGGCGGCCGCGAGGTGATCGACGGCAGCCTCAGCCTCGGCGCCTTCGTCGCCTTCTACACCTACGTCGCGATGCTCGCCGGGCCGATGCGCTCGCTCGGCATGACGCTGGGGATGGCGCAGCGGGCCGTCGCCAGCGGCAACCGCATGTTCGAAATCCTCGACCGCGAACCGGCAATCCAGAGCCCGCCCGGCGCCCCGGTCCTGCCGCCGGGCGACGGCTCGGTCGAGCTGCGCGGCGTCACCCTGCGCTACGGCGACGCCTCCCCCGCCCTCAGCGGCATCGACCTCGACGTCGAAGCGGGCAAGACCGTGGCGCTGGTCGGCCCATCTGGCGCGGGCAAGACCAGCCTGGTCGGCCTCGTCGCCCGCCTCTACGACCCCAGCGAGGGGTCGGTGCTGGTCGACGGCGCCGACGTTCGCGACGTCGACGTCGAGTCGCTGCGTTCGCAGATCGCCTTCGTCGCCGACAACAGCTTCCTCTTCACCGCCTCGGTCGCCGAGAACATCGCCTACGCCCACCAGGACGCCTCGCTCGAGCAGATCGAAGCCGCCGCCCGCCGCGCCCAGGCCGACGCTTTCATCCGCGAGCTGCCCGACGGCTATGAGACCCGGGTCGGCGAGCGCGGCCTCACCCTCTCCGGGGGCCAGCGGCAGCGGGTGGCGATCGCCCGGGCGCTGCTCGCCGACCCGCGCATCCTCATCCTCGACGACGCCACCTCCTCGGTCGACGCGACCACCGAGGCGGAGATCAAACAGGGCCTGCAGGAAGCAATGGCGGGCCGGACCACGTTCATCATCGCCCACCGCCTCTCGACGATCTCCCTCGCCGACGAGATCGTCGTCCTCGACGACGGCACGATCGTCGACCGCGGCAGCCACGAGGAGCTGATGGCGGGCTGCGGCTTCTACCGCGAGATCGCCGAGCACGGCCTCGCCGACTCGGTCTTCCTCCAGCACGACCTCGAGGAGCGCGAGGAGGTGGCGCGCCTGTGAACGACGGCGGTGGCAGGTTCGGCAACGTCGGCCGGCTCTTCGCCGACCTCTGGCGCCTGGTCCGCGGCGAAGACCAGCGGGCGCGCAAGGTGCGCTGGATGCTCGGCCTGCTGGGGCCCTACCGGCGGCGCGTGATCCTGATGTTCACCGCCCTGCTGCTGGAGACCGGCGCCGCCCTCGCCCCTCCCTACCTCCTCGGCAAGGCGATCGACAGCGGCATCGAAGCCGGCGACGTCTCCACGCTCGACTGGATCGTCGTCGCCTTCGTCTTCGCCACCGTCCTCTACGCCGTCGCCACCTACTGGGAGACCTACCTCGTCGGCTGGCTCGGGACGCGGGCGCTGCAGGATCTGCGCGAGCGGATCTTCACCCACCTGCAGTCGATGTCGATCGGCTTCTTCACCCGCCGCAGCCCCGGCGTCCTGATCTCGCGGATGACCAACGACGTCGAAGCGCTGAACCAGTTGGTCACCAACGGTCTGGTGACGATCTTCTCCAGCACCCTGACCCTGGTCGGGATCGTCGTGATCATGCTCTTCCTCGACGTCAAGCTGGCGCTGATCACCTTCGTCACCTTCCCGCTGCTGGCGGTGGCGAGCGTCGTCTTCCGGATCGTCTCCGCCGGCACCTACCGCGCCACCCGCGAGCGCATCGCCGCCGTCACCGCCTACCTGCAGGAGACGCTCAGCGGCGTGCGGGTGGTGCGCAGCTTCGGCCAGGAGTCGCACCACGTGGCGGTGATGACCGACCTCAACGAACAGAACCGCGACGTCAACATGAAGACCGTCTACCTCAACGCCTCCTACTTCCCGGCGGTCGAACTGCTGGCAGCGGTAGGCACCGCGGTGATCCTGCTCTACGGCGGCGGCCAGGCGATCGGCGGGGCGCTCGAAGTTGGCGTCGTCGTCGCCTTCGTCGGCTACCTGACTCGCTTCTTCGAACCGATCCAGGAACTCTCCCAGCTCTACACGACCTACCAGCAGGGGATGGCGGCGCTCGACAAGATCTTCGACCTGCTCGACACCCCGCCCGACATGATCGACGCCCCCGACGCGATCGACCCGGGGACGCTGCGCGGCGAGATCGAGCTCGACGGGGTCTGGTTCTCCTACGCCGAAGGCGACGAGCCGACCGAGGACGCCTGGGCGCTGCGCGACGTCGACCTCCACGTCCCGCCGGGACAGACCCTGGCCCTGGTCGGCGCCACCGGGGCGGGCAAGTCGACCTTCGCCAAGCTGGTCGCCCGCTTCTACGACCCGCAGCAGGGGACCGTCCGCGTCGACGGCCATGACCTGCGCGGCGTCCAGCAGCGGGCGCTGCGGCGCCAGCTGGGGATCGTCCCCCAGGAGGGCTTCCTCTTCTCCGGCAGCGTCCGTGAAAACGTCGCCTTCGGACGGCCGGAGGCGAGCGCCGAGGAGATCGAGGCGGCGATCGCCGCGGTCGGCGCCACCGAGTTCGTCGCCGCCCTGCCCGAGGGCCTCGACACCGAAGTCGGCGAGCGCGGCATCCAGCTCTCCGCCGGCCAGCGCCAGCTCGTCGCCTTCGCCCGCGCCCTCCTCGCCGGGCCCCGCATCCTGATTCTCGACGAGGCCACCTCCAACGTCGACGTCCGCACCGAGAAAACGATCGAGCGGGGCCTCGAGCGCCTCCTCCACGGCCGCACCGCCATAGTCATAGCCCACCGCCTCTCCACGATCCGCCGAGCAGGCAAGATCGTCGTCCTCGAAAACGGCCAAATCGCCGAGCAGGGAACCCACGACGAGCTGATCGCGGCCGGGGGCTCCTACGCGAAGCTCTACGGCAACTGGTCCGAATCAGCTGCGTAAGGGATTGGAGGGTCGGTAGGGGGTCTCCGGGAGCACCTCCGCCGAGTGAATCGCCTCAAGCTGTCGCCCGGAGGTCACCGGCTCGGCTCCATGCTGAGTACCCGGAGACCCCCTACCGACCCTCCCCCGACAGAGCCCTGAAAGATGACCAGGGCTTAAAAGCTCACATCGAAACCGCGATTCGCGTCGCTCAGGAGCATCCGGTTCCATCAGGCCGGCCTTCTGGATCTCACTGATAACGGATAGACGCGCGTTGTCCACCGACGCATCCGACTTCGAGCACACTCCGCTGTGTTCAAAGTCGGATGCGCCCTTCAGTCGGTCGTCCCCGAGGCCGGGTTTTGGGGCTCGGGGCGATCTCCCTGAGCGAACCGGATACTCATGAGCGTCGCTATGCGACGTTCTTCGCGGTCTCAGCGATTGGGCGCATGGTCGGCGCCTGAATCTGGGCGAGGGCCTCTGGGTACGAGGCTGGTACCGTGCCCGCGCATGAAGCGCCTTTTCCTGGGGGGAGCCGTGGCGTTCGTTCTACTTGCCGGCGTCACCACTGCCCAAGCCGAAACGGTTCCGCTTGGCTATAAGGAGTTCACCGGCCCACACCCGTCGGTTTTCTTCAGCCCCGAAACTCTGGAACGAGCTGAATCGTTCTCAGTTCTTGTGGGTGCCAATCCGAGTCAGAACCTCGAATACGAGCACTACGTCTCTTGCACGCGGGGGTCCGAAACCGTAGCCGCCCAGCTGCCAACGCAGCTCATCACTCCCCCATTTTCGACGTCGATTCCGCCGACGCTGCCGGAACCGGATTCATGCTGGATATGGGTCTCCGCGGAAACTCCCTTCGACGGGTCGAAAACGGGCACGATCCGAGTCGAGATCAACGGAAATAGAAGGCCTCCTCCGGCTCCACTGCCTGCGCAAACTCCTTCTTACTGGGTCGCTAGCTCCCTGCCCGCATGGCTGCAATCGGGTGAAGCGAAAGTCCACGGAGACATTCCTTGCTCTCGAGCGAGGGCGATCGTCACCACCGCGTGGCGCAAACCTTCTCGTGCGGGGGCCAGAGTCAAATCGAGTGGCTTTTCCTGCCTGAGGTACGAACTCCGCGCACGAGCGACGGTTCGCTGCATGCGTGACCAGATGGTCATTCGGGTCGCAGGAAAACTGGCCTAGTCCTCACCACCCTCACTCCGCTACCGAAACCGCGAAAAGCGTCGCTATTCGACGCTCGTCGCAGTCTCGATGAGCAGGATTCCCCAAGCCCCCGGCCGCGAGGGCGTCTACCAGAGCTCGATTGCAGGGCGCGTCGGTGGGGGTCCCTGGGTACTCAGCATGGAGCCGAGCCGATAGGGCCTGAGGCGTCAGCCGAGTTGCGATTCACTCGGCGGAGGTGCTCCCAGGGACCCCCACCGACGCGCCCCTCAAGGCTTTAGGTCAACCTGGCCCAACGCCGCCGGATTCGCCGCCCGTTTCGGGGGCCGGTTCCGGTGCTTCGGGGCTGCCGCCGGCACCGCCCGTTTCGGGGGCCACTTCTTCTTCGGGGGCAGGTTCTTCGTATTCCGGTTCGATGTATTCGGCTTCGGGTTCGACGCCGCCTTCTTCGGCTTCGCCGCCTTCGAATTCTTCGCCGCCGGTCGCCGGACCGCCGCTGGTGGCGGGGGCGCTCGGTTCGGCGCTGCAGTCTTCGAAGCCGTAGATCGCCGCCTGGGACTGGAAGCCTTCCAGGGCCGAGGCCGCTTCCTGGCCGGTTTCTTCGAGCGCCGCCGTGTCTTCGTTTTCGGCGGCGGTCTTCGCTTCGCCCTCGACCTTGGCCAGCTCTTCGCCCGCTTCCATGAATTTGGCGTAGTCGGCTTCTTCGCCTTCCGGCGCGCCGAGGTCCTGCAGGCGTTCGATCATCCCGATGTAGAGGTTGGCGACTTTTTCAGTCGTCTCGCCGGGGGTGGTTTCCGGGGTTTCGGAGTTGCTGAGGGCGCCGACCGCGGCGTTCACCTCGGCGCAGATCCCGTCGCCCTGCGTGATCAGTTCGTCCTTGGTCAGCGCCGCCGGTTCTTCTACGGTCGGCGTCGTGGTTTCGGTTTCGTCGCTGCCTCCGCCGCCGCAGCCGGCGACCATGAGCGCAGTCAGGACGCCGAGGATGAGGAGGATCGTCTTGTTGCCGGGGGTCCGCATTGGGTGGCGACGCTAGCAAAGCGATTCGACGGCTTTGCAGGGGCTTAGGTGGAGTTGGCGGTTTACTGCGGCCCAGGGACTCGAACCCCGACTGCCTCTTCCAGAGAGAGGTGTGCTGCCATTACACCAGGCCGCAACGCACTCTTCAGGATAAGGCACTCAGGCGAACGGAGTGCCTTCGGCGATCATCTGCCGCGCCTGCGCCAGTTCCTCGGGGCGGCCGACGCTGAGGCAGCCGGCGACGCGGTCGCCCTGCAGGTACCAGACCGAGAACTCGCCGCCCTCCCGGTCGCCGCGCCACTCCTCGCGGTCCCACTCGTAGGCGGGGCCGACGTACTCGAGGCTGGCCCAATCGGCGAGGTCGCTGAAGAAGTAGGGCACGACCTCGTAGTCGGCGTCGTCGCCGAGCATGTTGCCGGCGACGTGGGTGCCCTGCTGCATCGCCACGTCCCAGTGCTCGACGTGGATCCGTTCGCCGTGGACGACGCTCTCGTAGGAGCAGCAGTCGCCGGCGGCGTAGATGCCCGGCACCGAGGTCGCCAGCTTCGAGTCGCAGACGATGCCGCCGTCGCCGACCTCGATCCCCGCCCGCTGGGCGAGCATCGCGTCCGGTTTGACCCCGGCGCCGACGACGACCGCGTCGCACTCGACCGCGAGGCCGCTCTCGCAAACGACCGCCTTGACCCGGCCGTCGCCCTCGAAGGCGCGCAGCGTCTCGCCGCCGTGGAAGGTGACCCCGTTGGCTTCCAGCTGCTGCTGGAACCAGCGCCCGGCGTCCTCGCCGAAGGTCCGCGAGAGGGCGACGTCCTCCATCGCCACGATCGTGCACTTCGTCCCCTGCGCGGTCAGCGAGGCGGCGACCTCGCAACCGATGTAGCTGCCGCCGACGAGGACGACGTGCTCGGCCGCCTCGGCGTCGGCGCGGATCGCGTCGGCGTTGCCGAAGGCGCGCAGATAGTGGATCCCCTCGTTCTCGGCCCCCTCGACGCGGAGGATGTTGACCATCGCCCCGGTGCCGAGCAGCGCCTTGCCGAACGCCACCTCTTCCCCGCCCTGCAGTTTCGCCGTCCGTGCCTCGAGGTCGAGGCCCATCACGTTCTTGCCGGTCAGCAGCTCGACGCCGTTCTCCTCGTACCAGGAGCTGCCGCCGTTGACGTGGGCGTCCTCGCGGCCGGCGTCGCCGCGCAGGTACTCCTTCGAGATCGGCGGCCGTTCGTAGGGCGGCTCGGGCTCGCGGCCGACCAGCAGGACCGAGCCCTCGGCGCCGCGGCGGCGCAGCTCGGCGGCGCAGTGGGCGGAGGCCATGCCGCCGCCGATCAGCAGGAAGTCGACCTCTCTGTCCGCCATCGGAGACCGGCTACCCGGATTCAGGACTCGTCAGACCCGCCGGCGCCGTTGCCCTCGGGGCCGAAGAGCACCTTCAGGTCCTCCTCTTTGCCCGGGTCGAGCACGGCGAGGATCTCGTCGCCCTCCTCGAGCACGGTGTCGGCGCTGGGGACGAAGCCCTTGCCTTCGCGCAGGACCGAGATCAGCAGGCTGCCCTCGGGCATCTGCAGGTCTCCGACCCGGCGGCCGGTCACGCCGGAGTCCTTGCCGAGCAGCATCTCGATGATCTCCAGCTGCTCCTCCTGCAGGTCGAGCAGGTGGACCAGCCCGTACTCGGGCACCTCGTGCTCGAGCAGGCGCAGGATCAGGTCGGTGGCGGAAACCGACGGTTTGATCCCCAGCAGGTCGAAGTGGCGGCGGTTGCGCGGGTTGTTGACGCGGGCGATGATCTGGTCGACCAGGTACTTCTCCTTCGCGACCTGGCAGATCAGCATGTTGTCCTCGTCGTCGCCGGTCACCGCGATCACCATGTCGGCGCGCTGGATCCCAGCCCGCTCCAGCACCCAGAGCTCGGAGGCGTCGCCGTAGGAGACGTTGTGCTCGAGCTCCTGCTCGACGGTCAGGTAGCGGCGGCGGTCGTTCTCGATCAGGGTCACCTCGTGACCTTTGTCGAGCAGCTCGCGCGCCAGGTTCCAGCCGACCTTCCCCGCTCCGACGACGATGATGTACATGGCTGCTCCGGGTCCCCTCTACGCCGCCGCTGGCGTGTCGCCGGGGGAGCCGCCGCGGCCGCCGGCCTCGCGGACGGCGCCCTCGAGCATGTCGATCGCGACCCGAGTCGGGCAGACGGTGTTGAGGCCCTGGCGCTGGTACCACTCGGCCCGCAGCGGGTCGAGCACGCGGGCGATCACGGTCGGCACCTCGTAGCGTTTCTGGGCGATCTGGGAGATGACGATGTTGGTGTTGTCGCCGTCGGTGGAGGCGATGAAGACGTCGGCGCCCTCGATCCCGGCGGCCTCCAGCGCCTCGGTCTCGAGGCCCGCGCCGACGGTGAACTGGCCGCCGCGGTCCTCCCAGCTCTTCTCCAGGCCCACCTCGAGGCGGGCGTGGGACTCCGGGTCCTCGTCCAGGCAGGAGACCTGGTGGCCCTCGCGGAGCATCGCCCGGGCGACCGATGAGCCGACGCGGCCGCAGCCGACGATCAAAACGAACATGGGCCGGATACTAGAGCGCTACCCGGGTTCCGGCGGAGCCGTGAGCAGGACCCGGCAGGGAGCCTTCTTCAGCACGTACTCGGTCGCGGCGCCGATCTCCGCCGGCTTGGCGGCGCCGATCCCGCCGAGCACGCCGCCGCCGCGGATCTTGGTCGGCGGCTCCCCCCCGATCACGATCGCTTCGGCGTTGCTGCGGCGCGCCGCCTCGAGGATCCCGGCGCCGACCTTGCGGGCGCGGATCACGTCGGTGACGACCTCGACGTCCTCGTACTCCTCCCCCACCTCGCGCGCCCGCTCCAGCGCCCGCCGCGCCTGCTCCTCGCGCTCCTTCGGCAGTTTCGCGTCGAGCGGCAGAGTCAGCGGAACCTCGATCACGTAGACGACGTCGAGGCGCGAGTCATGGCCGCCCTTCGGCGTCCCCGCCTCGGCCGCCGCCAGGCGCCCGGCGGTGGCGACGATGTCGTCGTCGAACTTGGTCCCGAAGACCGGGACGAGGATGTTGCTGAATTCGATTTCCGGCACCTGCTTGGTCAGCGCCCGCTCGGTGACCGAGACCCGCTTGGTCAGCGTCGTCCCCTCGAAGACCTTGCGGTAGACGACGTAGAAGGTCAGCCCGAAGACCATCCAGCCGAGCCCCACCCAGCGCGCGGTCGTGTGGTAGGCGAGGACGCTGACGAAGGCGAGGCCGCTGACCAGCGCCGCGAAGATCGCCGGCAGCGGCAGCTCCGCCGTCCCCCAGGGGACACCCATCGGGATCTTGAACGGGCGCCGTTTGTCCGGCTTGGTGATCCGCAGGCGGATGATCGAGAGGTGGGCGATGGTGATCGCCAGGGTCGCGCCGAAGGCGTAGATCCCGGCCAGCAGCTTGACGCTGGTCGGGACGACGAGCCCGAAGGCGATCAGGCCGCTGAGCACGATCGCGACGTAGGGCGTCGCCGTGCGCCGGTGCAGCTTGCCGAGCCAGCTGGGGATCTGGCGGTTGATCGCCAGCGTGTAGATGTGGCGGGAGACGCCGAGCATCGAGGTGCTGGCGGCCCAGATCAGGACCGGCGTCGCGACCGCGGCGACCAGCCAGCGCATCGTTTCGGCGATCCAGGCCGGTTCGTAGGCGGAGACGACGCCCAGCACCGGCTCCTCGATGAACTCGCCGCCGAGCGCGGTGTGGGGTCCCTGGGGGCCGCCGACCACCGGCACCGCCATCAGTGCGATCGCCGCCATCCCGGCGTAGACGAGCGGCACCCCGAGGGCGCCGACGCTGGTCACCCGCTTCAGGTCCTTGCGGCTGACGTCGATGTCGGGCGCGAGGTCCGAGGCGGCCTCGATCCCGGCGTAGGCCAGCATCGCGACCACCGCCGCGTAGACGACGTCCTTGAAGGTGGGGTTGGTGAAGAGGTCGATCTGGTCGGTGAGCCGGTCGGGGTGCATCACCGTCAGGCAGCCGACGACGATCACCGCCAGCTGCAGGCCGAGGTCGGCGAGCGCCAGCAGGGTCAGCGATCCCTGCCGCTCGCGGCCGGTGACGTTGAAGATGTTCAGCACGCAGACGCCGGCGATCACCGCTGCCGCGATCCCGATCTCCCACCCCGGCCGGGCGAAGTCGCCCGAGACCGGCTCCAGATAGTGCGGCACCGAGAGCGCCGCCAGGGCGATGACGATCAGGTAGTCGATCAGGATCGCCCAGCCGGCGATGAAGGCGATCAGCTCGTTGAAGGCGTGACGGGCGAAGGTCGAGGAGCCGCCGCGCTCGCGGAACATCGCCCCGCCCTCGACGTAGGTCAGCGTGGTCAGGCCGAAGAGCAGGCCGGCGGCGAGGAAGATCAGCGGCGTCAGCCCGAGGCCGCGGTCGGCGACCACGCCGAGCGAGAAGTAGATCGAGAACCCGACCGCCGAGTAGGCGGCGGCGAACAGCGCCGGGACGCCGAGCCCGCGCGAGAGGATCGGCTCCGGACGCGGCGGCTCGGGGCCTTTCGGCCCGGCCCCGTCGCCGCCCGTAGCGCCCTGCGTGCCCTTCTCCTCGCTCACTTCTCCATCCTCATCCCGATCCAGAGGCGGCCGACGCCGACGACGAGGAAGGCGATCCCCATCAGGAAGCCGAGCGAGGCCGGGCCGCCGCCGTTGGCGAGGGTGACGCCGAGGACCAGCAGCCCGATCGCGACGAAGACCAGCGAGAAGGCGCGGACGGCGCCGCGGTAGACGCGCTCGCTCCTCACCGCGCCTCCGCCAGGGCGGCGCCCGGGATCGCCGGCGGCTTCTCGGCCGGGTCGGAGACGACGATCACCCGGCAGGGCCGCTCGCCGAGGATCGTCTGCAGGGTCTTGTCGTAGAGCGGCACGCCGTTGCGGTAGGAGAGGCCGACGACGATCGCCTCGGCCTTGATCTCCGCCGCCTCGTCGGCGACCGAGTAGCCCGCCTGCCCGGGCCGCACCCGCGCCACGTGGCCGGTCACCCGCTGGCCGCCGATCAGTTTCGCCTCCTCGACCTTGCTCTGCGCCTCGGCTTCCTGGTCGGGCATCTCCGCGTTCAGCGGCAGGTTGGTCGGCACGGTCAGCATCGAGTGGATGTGGATCCCGCGGCGCTTCTTGCCGGCGAGCTTGACCGCGGTCGCGACCATCTCCGGCGAGAAGGCCTCGTCGTCCTCGAAGCCGACCAGGACGCTGCGGTACTCGACCTCCTCGACCCCGAGCGGCTCCGGCAGCACGACCTTGACGGTCTGGGTCAGCGGCAGGCCCTGGTTGCGGCGGTAGAGGACGTAGACGGCGATCCCGAGCGCCATCCAGCCGAGGCCGACGACGAGGGTGCGCGGGTTGAGCGCCATCACCACCAGCCAGGCGATGAAGGTGCCGAGGCCGCCGAGGACGGCGCTGATCGGGACCGAGAAGCCGAAGGCGCGGAAGTTGAACGGCGGCTTCCAGGTCCGTTCGACGTCGGGCTGTTTTCGCCGCAACTGGATCACCGCGACGTGAGCGATCGTGAACGAGAGCATCGCCCCGAACGAGTACATCGTCGCCAGGAAGTCGGTCTGCCCCGGCAGCAGGGTGACGATCGCGATCGCGGCGAAGATCAGGATCGCGATGTAGGGGGTGCGGTACTTCGGGTGGACCTGGCGCAGGCCCTCGGGCAGCTGGCGGTGCTGGCCCATCGAGTAGGTGAGGCGGGAGACGCCGATCAGTCCGGCGTTGGTCGCGATCAGGAGGATCACGGCGGCGAGGATGCCGACGTAGTAGCGGAGGATTTCGGTCGGCAGGCGAGAGAGGCCGAGGTTCTCGACGATGCCGAGGATCGGGTCGTCGGCGAAGGTCGTGCCGAGCGCGGTCGAGTAGTGGCCGGCGGCGTCCTGGGTGACCGGCATCGCCGAGAGGGCGACGATCGGGATCAGCAGGTAGAGGGCGAGGACGGCGACGACGGTGAGGCCGACGCTGCGGGGGATCGTCCGGGCCGCGTTTTTGGCCTCCTCGGCCATATTGGAGATCGTCTCGATCCCGGTGTAGGCGATCATCCCGACCGCGATCCCGAGCAGGAAGTCGGTCCAGGTCGGGGCGACGCCGAGGTGGATGTTGTCGACCAGGATCTGCGGGCTGAGGACCAGGACGATGCCGATCCCGACGAGGATCACCTGGGTCGCGAGGTCGGCGACGGCGAGGATCAGGTTCAGTTTCGCCGACTCCTCGGTGCCGCGGATGTTGATCAGCGCCAGGCCGACGATCAGCACCGCGCCGCCGATGATGTCGCCGGGGCTGTCGCCCAGCCAGGGCCAGAAGACGGCCAGGTAGTGGGGCACGAAGAAGGCCGAGATCGCGACCGTGATCGTGTAGTTGAGCATCTGCCCCCAGGCGGCGATGAAGCTGACCAGCTCGTTGAAGGCGTGGCGGGCGAAGCTGGAGGAGCCACCGGCCTCGGGGAACATCACCGTCGCCTCGGCGTAGGTGGCGGCGGTGGCGGCGAAGATCAGGCCGGAGATGACGAAGGCGACCGGGGTCAGCCCGAGGGCGAACGCGGCGGTGACGCCGAGCGCGTAATAGATCGAGGAGCCGACGTTGCCGTAGGCGGCGGAGAACAGCGCTCCGACGCCATGGACGCGGCTCAGCGATTCGTCTCTGGGGATCCGCTGGGCCATTTATGCGGGACGAAGACCGGTCACTCAGACCGAATATACGGAGGCGAGCGGTGCCCTCTGCACGTGGGTCCGGGTGAGATCGCCCGGTGCGGTGCAGCCGCAGAGGCCGAGGGTCAGCTCGAGCTCGTCGCGGAGCATCCCGAGGACGCCGGCGACGCCCTCCCTGCCGCCCGCGGCGAGGCCCCAGAGGGCGGGCCGGCCGACGAGCACGGCGTCGGCGCCGAGGGCGAGCGCGGTGGCGACGTCGATGCCGCGGCGGATGCCGCCGTCGACCAGGACCGTGGCCCGGCCGTCGATCGCTTCGACGACCTCCGGCAGGGCGTCGGCGGTAGCGACGCAGCGGTCGAGCTGGCGGCCGCCGTGGTTGGAGACGACGACGCCGGCGGCGCCGTGGTCGAGCGCGAGCTCGGCGTCCTCGGCGGTGACCAGGCCCTTGACGAGGACGGGGATGCTGCATTCGGAGGCGAGGTCGGCGACGTCGTCCCAGGTGAGCGCGTGGTTCATCAGCGCGAAGGTCTGCTCGATGCTGAGCGCCTCGGAGCCGCCGGTGGCGGCGGTCAGGCTCGGGGTGCCGAGCTCCGCCGGCAGGGTGAAGCGGTTGCGGCGGTCGCGCTCGCGGTTGCCCCCGGGCGGTGCGTCGGCGGTGACGAGGATCGCCTCGAAGCCGGCCTCGATCGCCTCGTCCATCAGCGCCCGGGTGACGCCGGCGTCCTTGAAGGCGTAGAGCTGGAAGATGTGGCGGCCCTCGGGCGCGGCGGCGGCGACCTCGGCCGGGCGAGTCGTCGAGAGGGTCGAGAGGCACATCGCCGTGCCGGCCTCGGCGGCGCCCGCGGCCATCCCCGGCTCGGCTTCGGGGTGCGCCATCCGCTGGTAGGCGACCGGGGCCACCAGGACCGGCATCGCCACCGGACCGCCCAGCACCTCGGCGGCGGTCGAGACCTCGCGGACGTCGTTCAGCACCCGCGGCCGCAGCCGCCAGTGCCCCCAGGCGGCGACGTTCTCCCGCAGCGTCAACTCGTCCCCGGCGCCGCCGGCGAAGTAGTCGCGCGGGCCCTGCTCGAGCTTCGCCGCCCCGAGGCGTTCGAAGTCCGCGACGTTGATCGGCCCGTCGTCCACGGGCGCGAATCTAGCGCTCAGCGACGGCGCTGGGGCTTGGCGATCGCGAACCGCCCGACGGCGGCCGAGTCGTCCGCCAGACCCGAGGGCGCGACCGCCCGCACCCGGAAGGTGTGGCGTCCCGGCTTCAGGTGCTTGTAGGTCTTGGGCGAGAAACAGGGCTTGAACTCGCCTTTGTCGAGTTTGCACTGGAAGGCGCTGCCCGCGACGGTGGAGGAGAAGCGGAACGTCGCCTGCCGCGTCTGTTGGCTGAAGACGCTCTTGACGATCGCGGTCTCGAGGGCAGGAGGCGGCTGCTGCGGCGGGGCGACGGTCGGCCGGGGCAGCGGCGCCAGGTCCGCCGTCACGGCGAAGTTGAAGCCGGCAACCGCCGGTTCGCCGGTCCCCGAGTCCTTCGGGCCGGCGACCCGGATCCGCACCGTCTCCCCCGCGGCGAGGTGGATCAGGGGGTATGCGGCCCCGACCGAGAGGGGACTGAGCTGGCCGATGGCATCGCCGAGGTAGATGTCTCGGTGGAGGGAGATCGCCGTCCCGCAGCACGGGCCCGTGAAGCGGTAGTCCGCCGCCTCGGGGGCGGTGAACGAGTACCAGACGGAGGCCCCCGTGGACGTGGCTTCCGGCTCCCCCGCCTCGGTCGTCGCGGTCCAGTTGAAGCCCTTGACGCCGGCGAAATAGAAGCGCCTGCCGCCGAGTTCTTCGCTGATTTCGCCTTGCACCGGCGTTGCGTTTGCGAAGGCGTCGTTGGGAGGGGGCGGCGTCGGTGCGATTTTCAGATGGATCGAGCCTTCGGTGACCGGCGTCGGGCCTTCCGGGAGGTGGAAGACGTTGCCGTCGACGGCGATCACGTATCTGGTGCCGCTCTGCGCCTCGAAGGTCAGCTGCCGGCCCGTGTAGGGGCAATCCGGCCCTTCCGAGCCGTTGCCGCTCGCGGCGGGGGTGAGCGCGTTCAGCGCGGTTCCGGTGAAGACCGCGAGGATCGTCGGGAATTCGTTGTCGCAGGCGCCGATCGACACCCAGCCGTCCGCTTCGGCTTCCCACTCGAACCAGACGGAGTGGCCCGCCGGCGCCGGGCCGCTGGGGATGAACTCACCTTCCTCTTTGGTCGCTTCGACGTTCGACGCGGTGACTTCGATCGGCAGTGCGCCGCTGAGAGGCTGCCGGCTGGCGAAGTTGTTGTTCGCCGGCGGTTCGGCCACGGCGCTCGCCGGAAGAACAAGCGCGAGCGCAACCAGGACGCTGAATATTCCCCACCTCACGGGGCGAACCCTACCGAGCGCTCAGGGCGCCTGGGTAACCTGCCGGCGGATGAACCGCCCCTCACGCCCCACCCCTGCGCAGATCCGCAGGCGCAGGCGGGTCGCCGTCATAGTTCTCGCCTTGCTCGCCACCGCCGCCGTCTATCTCGCTCTTACCGCGACCGTCTTCGCGCCCGTCGACGAGCACGGCGCCGAGGTCGAGCGCCTGACGATCCACAGCACGGCTGTCCACCGCGACCTCGGGGTAGCGGTCGTGACGCCGGAGAAGGTGGCGCCGCGCGGGAAGCGGGGCCTCGTCGTCTTCCTCCACGGCCGCGGCGGCTCGGAGGAGAGCTCCCTCGGCACCGAGGCGGTCTTCGAAGGCCTGGCAAAACTGGGAGCGCGGGCGCCTGTGATCGCCTTCCCCGACGGCGCCGACCACAGCTACTGGCACGACCGCGACAGCGGCGACTGGGGTCGCTACGTGATGCGCGAGGTGATCCCGACGGTGGTCGATCGCTACGGCATCGACCCGAAGCGGGTGGCGATCGGCGGCATCTCGATGGGCGGCTTCGGCGCCTATGACCTGGCACTGCTGCACCCGCGGCGCTTCTGTGCGGTCGGCGGCCACTCCCCCGCGCTCTGGTTCGAGGGCGGCGAAACCGCGCCCGGCGCCTTCGACGACGCGGCCGACTTCGAACGCAACGACGTCGTCGGCATGGTCCGCGAAAACCCCGACGCCTTCGCCGGGATGCGGGTCTGGAACGACTACGGCGACCAGGACCCCTTCCGCGTCTACGACGAAGGCTTCGTCGGCTACCTGCGCGCCGACGGCGCCGACCTCAGCGCCCACACCGGCTCCGGCAGCCACGACGGCGCCTACTGGAGCCGCCACTGGCCGCGCTACCTCCGCTTCTACGCCAACTCACTGGCGCACTGCGGGTAGATCCCGAACTGCATCAACTTCTACTTCTGCTGGGTGTAGAAGTTGATGCAGTTCGGATGGGGAGGTTTGTGGCCGATAGGGCCACATCGCCCTCAGTGTCCAGGCGAGCCCGCGGGTGGGGTCCCCGGCGGCGGTTCCGGGCCCCAGCTTTCGCGCCCGTCGGTGGTCGCGATCGGGATCTTCGGGCCGGCCAGCGCCGGCGTGTCGAGGGAGACGTCGGCGATCGCCTTGACCCGCGAGAGCACCTCGCGCACTTCGCTCTTGCGCCCCTGGTAGCCCCAGTGGTGCAGATCGGCGGTGAGGCCGGTCGCGTCGATCCCGGCAGCGTCAGCCAGGTAGAGCGCCCGCGGCATGTGGAAGCCCTGGGTGACCACGACCGCGTGGTGGACGCCGAAGATGCTCCGCGCCCGCACCATCGTCGCCCAGGTGTCGAAGCCGGCGTGGTCCTCGAAGATGTCCCGCGGCGTCACCCCGTCCCGGACCAGGGCCTTCCGCATCGTGTCCGGCTCGTCGTACTTCCAGGTCCCGTGATCGCCGGAGACGAGGATCTTGTCCACCTTCCCAGCGTGCCAGAGGGCCGAGGCCTGCTTGACCCGATCGGCCAGCATCGCGCTCATCTTCCCGCTCCGCTCGACCAGAGCCCCGGGCACGATCGCCACTTCGGCATTCGGGACCTCAGCAACCTCAGAAGTCGAGCCCCCACCCGACAGCAGCACGTAGGCGTTGCCAAGCGCCACCAAGAGCACAAGCGCCACAGCCCCGCCAATCGCAAGCTTCGAAAGCCGCGGCCAACGCCTGAACGGATAACCAATGGCCCTTCGCATCGCCGAAACGCTACCTGGAGGAGCGTCTAACCGTCCCGATCGGCACCTGCTGCAACTGTCGTGGAGGGGCGTGGTGCCCCTCTCACGAAGGCTCAAGAAGCAACAAAGGCGCCCATAAAGGACGCCTCAGCTGCGCGACGGGCTTCGGGAGAGGGGCACCACACCCCTCCCCCTATAACCGTTCCGAACTCCTAGAAGTGGACGATCGGGATGATCAGAATCGCGACGATGTTCGCCACCTTGATCATCGGGTTGATCGCCGGGCCGGCCGTGTCCTTGTAGGGATCGCCGACCGTGTCGCCGGTCACCGAGGCTTCGTGCGCCGGTGAGCCTTTGCCGCCATGGGCGCCGTCCTCGATCAGCTTCTTCGCGTTGTCCCAGGCGCCGCCACCGGCGGTCATCGAGATCGCCATGAAGAGACCGACGACGATAACGCCGATCAGCAGGCCGCCGAGCGCGTCGACGCTCAGCAGGCCGACGATCACCGGCACCACGATCGGAATCAGGGCCGGGGCGATCATCTCTTTCTGGGCAGCCAGGGTGACGATCGAGACCGTTTCGCCGTACTCGGGCTTTTCGGTCCCGTCCATGATCCCCGGGTGCTCTTTGAACTGCCTGCGGACCTGCTCGACCACCTGTCCGCCGGCGCGGCCGACGGCCTCGATCGCCAGAGCGGAGAACAGGTAGACCATCATGCCGCCGACGATCAGCCCGATCAGCACGTCGGGGCTGGTCAGGTTGAAGAGCCCGTTGAGGTCGAAGCCGGCGGGGGCTTCGTCAGCGAGCTCGCTCTTGAAGGCGGCGAACAGCACCAGCGCGGCGAGCGCGGCGGAGCCGATCGCGTAACCCTTGGTCACGGCCTTGGTCGTGTTGCCGACCGCGTCGAGCGGGTCGGTGACGTTGCGGACGTCCTCCGGCAGCTCCGCCATCTCGGCGATGCCGCCGGCGTTGTCGGTGATCGGCCCGAAGGCGTCGAGGGCGACGATCAGGCCGCAGAGCGAGAGCTGCGCCGTCACGGCGATGCCGATGCCGTAGATGCCGGCGAGCTCGTTCGCGCCGAGGATCGCCAGCGCGATGACCAGCGCCGGAGCGGCGGTCGACTGGAAGCCCTGGGCGAGGCCCTGGATGATGTTCGTCGCGTGCCCGGTCTCGGACGCGCGGGCGATCGTCTTCACCGGCCGGAACCGGGTCGCCGTATAAAATTCGGTGATCACGAAGAGCAGCGCCGTGACCGCGACGCCGATCACCGCGCAGAGCCAGAGGTCGGTGACCGAGACGGCAGCAGCAGCCGTATCGAGCACGCCGACCCGCAGCGGATCGCTCATCATCCAGTCGGTGATCGGGTAGAAGGCCGCGATCGAGACCAGACCGGCGAGGATCACGCCCTGGTAGAGGGCGCCCTCGACGCGGTCGGTTTTCGTCCGCACCACCAGCGCCCCGAGGATCGAGGCGATGATCGCGACGCCGCCGAGAACCAGCGGGTAGATCGCGACCTCGCGGGCGAAGTCGCCGTTGAAGGTGAGCACGCCGAGCAGCATCACGGCGACGGAGGTGACCGCGTAGGTCTCGAACAGGTCGGCGGCCATGCCGGCGCAGTCGCCGACGTTGTCGCCGACGTTGTCGGCGATCACGGCCGGGTTGCGGGGATCGTCCTCGGGGATCCCCGCCTCGACCTTGCCGACCAGGTCGGCACCGACGTCGGCGGCCTTGGTGAAGATGCCGCCGCCGAGACGGGCGAAGACGGAGATCAGCGAACCACCGAAGCCGAGGCCGACCAGCGCGTCAACGGCCTCCTTGTCGGTCGTGCCGACCACCTTGATCAGGAACCCGTAGTAGCCGGCAACCCCGATCAGGGCCAGGCCGACGACCAGCAGACCGGTGACCGAGCCGCCTTTGAAGGCGACGTCGAGCGCCGGCGGCACGCCGCCGCGGGCCGCCTCGGCAACGCGGGCGTTGGCCCGCACCGAGACGTTCATCCCGATGAAGCCGGTGGCGCCGGAGAGGACCGCGCCGATGACGAAGCCGAGCGCGGTCTTCCAGTCCTGCAGGGCCAGCAGCAGGATCGCGATCGGCACCGCGACCGCGGCAATGATCGTGTACTGGCGGTTGAGGTAGGCCTGCGCGCCTTCCTGCACGGCGCCAGAAATTTCCTGCATGCGGTCGTTCCCTGGCGACTTCGCAAGCAGGCGTTGGGTGACTATGAGTCCGTATACGACGGCGGCGCC
>DATIOC010000043.1:0-70769 GCA_035473555.1 Solirubrobacterales bacterium | reverse complement strand
TCATCCTCGAAATGCAGGGCGGCCAGAAGGGGCTGATCGTCAACAGCACCGACCTCTGCAAAGGCAAGCACCGGGCGCTGGCCAACTTCACGGGTCAGAACGGCAAGCTGCACGAATTCAAGCCCGAGGTCAAGGCGAAGTGCGGTGGGGGTGGGGGGAAGAAGGCGAAGCGGGGGTAGGGGCCCGGGCGGTTGAAGTCACGTATCGATCAGCCCGCTGTCCAAGGCGTACCGCGTCAGCTCCGGGCGGCTAGACAGGTTCAGCTTCTGCTGGATGTGTGCCCGGTGGGTCTCGACGGTGCGGACGCTCAGCGATAGCTGCTCGCCGATCTCGCGGTTGGTGTGGCCCAGCGCCATCAGCTTCAGGACCTCGGTCTCGCGCGGCGAGAGAAGCGGGCGCTCGTCTGACTCGCCGTGGTTCTTCAGCCCCGCGGCGACGGCGGGGGAGAGGTGCTGCTCGCCGGAGGCGGCGGCGCGGACGGCCTCGATCAGCTCGAGGTGGGCGGAGTCCTTGAACAGATAGCCCTTGGCGCCGGCGTCGAGGGCTCGGCGCGCCAGGGTCAGGTCGCGCTCCATCGTCAACAGGACAACTGCGGTCTCCGGCGAGCGCTCCAGCAGGCCCGGGAGCGCGTCGACCCCCAGCCCATCCGGCAGGTTGACGTCGAGGACGAGCACCCGCGGACGCCTCTCGGCGACCACCTCGCCGCCGGCGACGATGTCGCCCGCCTCGCCGACCACCTCGAGGTCGTCCTGGCCGTCGAGCAGCGCCTTCAGCGCCGCCCTTACGACGGCGTGGTCGTCAACGAGGACGACCGTGATCTGTCCCGCTTGCTGCCCGCCGCTCACTCAGCGAGCGTAACGAGTGCGAGGTCAGGCGGCGGGGGATAGAACGCGGAATCCTGCACCGTCGTCGGCCATCAGGGCCAGACTCGCGTCGAGCCGCCGCGCCAATAGGGTCGCCGTCCGCCCCGGGTCTACCGCTCCCGCGACCCTGTGCATCGCTCCAATCTCGTCGAGAGCGACGGGAGCGCTCCCCGCGGCACTGCAGATCACCAAGGCCCCGGATTCGACCAGGACTCGCAGGCTCCGGACCCCGGCGATCGCGTGCGGCTCACTCGGTTCCTCGGGGTCGACCACCACCTGGGTGAGAACGCCGACCACGTCGCGGTCGGGCAGCGCGTTGCGCAGCGCCAACTCCAGCAGGTGCCCGACGCCCACCTCGGCTTCGTGCATGACGACGACCTCGCGCTCGGCGGCGAAGCTGGCCAGGGCGGCGCTGGCCGCCTCGACCGTGTCGGGGCGGAGCTGGCCGCCCAGCACAAGCAGGATTCTCATGACTCCAGCATCGCGCCGCCGATGCCGCTTCCCATCGGCCGAAGACCACAATTCGGGATGCGGGGTATTCGCAGCGCCACTGCCGTGCCAGACTCCGTCGCGGAGAGCGATGGGGAGCGGCGAGAAAGAGATCTCGGTCGTCCTGGCGGACGACCACAACGTGATCCGGACCGGTCTGCGGGCGATGCTCGAAGCCGAGCCGGACCTGCGGGTGATCGGCGAGGCTCCCGACGCGCCGACGGCGCGGAAACTGGTCCGCGACCGACGCCCCGACGTCCTCGTCCTCGACCTGCAGATGCCCGGGGCGGAGCCGGCGACCGACGTGCCGGAGCTGCGCGAGGAGGTGCCGGGCACGGCGATCGTCGTCCTGACGATGCAGAGCGACCCGCGCCGGGCGCGGGAGATGCTGCGGGCCGGCGCCTCCGGCTACGTCCTCAAGCAGGCGGCGGAGCGGCAGCTGACCGAGGCGATCCGCGCCGCCGCGGCCGGCGGCTCCTACATCGACCCCGAGCTCGGCGGCCAGGTGGCGCAGATGGGGGCCGATCCGCTCGAGGAACTGGGCGAACGCGAGCGCGAGCTGCTGCGGCTGCTGGCGCTCGGCCACACCAACCGCGAGATCGGCGAAAAGCTCTTCCTCAGCGTCCGCGCGGTCGAGGTCAACCGGGCGAAACTTCTGGACAAACTCGGTCTCGAATCCCGTCCCGACCTGGTCCGCTTCGCGATCGCCAACGGCGTCATCGACGCCAAACGCAAAGGCGGCGGTTAGCGCGAGGCTTGGCGCTCCTGCAGGGGGACGCGGGCAAGGATCTCGGTTCCCGCGCCGGGCTTCGAGCTGACGTCGATCTCGCCGCCGAGCAGCTCGATCCGCTCCCGCATCCCGGTCAGGCCGCGGCCGCCGGTCGAGGCCGCCGGGTCGAAGCCCTCGCCGTCGTCGCGCACCGCGATCTCGATCCTGCCGTCCGCTTCCCGCGCGCTGACCTCGACCTGCGAGGCGGAGGCGTGCTTGACGACGTTGGTCAGCGCCTCCTGGACGAGCCGGTAGACGAGGCGCTCCTCGTCGCCGCTCGGCTCCTCGCCGATCTCGATCGTCGTCGTGACCGGGATGCCGCTGCGGGCCGCGCTCTCTTCCGCCAGCGCTTGCAGCGCCTCGGCGAGGCCGAGCCGCTCCAGCGCCGCTGGGCGCAGGTCGTTGATCAGGCGGTTGAGCTCGTTGATCTGCTCCTCGAGCCGCTCCAGCGTCTCTTCGGCGGCGCGCTCGATCCGCGCCGGCCGCTCCTCGGCTTTGCTCTGCAGCGCAGTCGCCAGGTTGATCCGGATCGCCGCCAGCCCCTGCAGGGCGTCGTCGTGGAGTTCGCGCGCCCAGCGCTCGCGCTCCTTCTCGGCCGACTCGACCTGCTGGAGCAGGCGGTCCGAGGCGACCGTCTGTGCGGTGGCGACCGCGGTCGCGGCGCTGGCGGCGAAGGACTGCAGCAGCCGCAGGTCCTCCTGGTCGAACTCGACCCCGCCGGCTTCGCGGTCCAGGGCGACCAGGGCGCCGACCGAGCGGCCGCGGAAGAGCAGCGGCACGACCAGCGCCGCCTCGGCCCCGAGGCGCTCGCGCAGCCGCGCCTTCGAGGGGGGAGAGCCGCGCTCCAGCCGCTGCGAGACCCGGTCCTCCATCGCCGCCGCGAAGATCTCGTCGTCGGGGGGGACGACGAGGTCGCGGATCTCGTCGGAGACCTCGCCGGCGCGGGCGGCGACGAAGAGCTGGCCGTCGCGCTCGAGGAGGACCAGCAGCGCGCGCGCATCGACCAGCGCGCGCGCCCGCTTGACGATCAGGTCGAGGACGCGCTCGACGTCGGTCTCGCCGCCGACGGTGCGGGCGATGTCGACCGAGGTCTCGGCCCGGCGCAGCGCCTGCTCGACCTCGGCCTCGCGTTCGCTCAGCGTGGTGTAGAGGCGGGCGTTCTCGATCGCGATCCCGGCCCAGCTGGCAAGCGTCACGGCCGCTTCTTCGTCGGCCTCGTCGAAATCGTCGGCCCCTTCCTTCTCGGTCATGTAGAGGTTGCCGTAGGTCTCGCCGCGGACCGCGATCGGCACCCCGAGGAAGGAGTGCATCGGCGGGTGGCCGGGGGGGAAGCCGTAGGCGTGGGGATGGGAGTTGACGTCGTGCAGGCGCAGCGGCGAGGGCTCGCGGATCAGCTCACCGAGGACGCCGCGGCCGCGCGGCAGGTTGCCGATGTCGCGCCGGGTCTCCTCGTCGATGCCGACGTTGATGAAGCGTTCGAGTTCGCGCCGCTCGCGGTCGAGCACGCCGAGGGCCGCGTAGCGGGCGCCGGTCAGCTCCCGCGCCGCCTCCGCCACCGACTTCAGCACCGCCTCGAGGTCGAGCTCGGAGAGCAGGTTGCTGCTGACCTCGATCAAGCGCCGGAAGCGCTCTTCGTCGACCTGATGAGCGGATTGCTCGGAGCCCTCCATGCCAGACGAATACTCCCACCAATTCGGGGCAATTGGGAACGGAGCCGGCGAAAGTCAGTGCTGCAAGAGGCCGGCGACGGCCTGCGCCACGCGCTCGCCGCGCGGCGTCAGCGTGTACTCGGTATGCGGCGGGCGGCCGGGGACGAGGCGCCGCTCGACGATCCCCGCCGCCTCGAGCTGCTCGAGGCGGTCGGAGAGGGTCGTGGGGGAGACGCCGGGGAGGGACTGGCGGAACTCGTTGAAGCGGACGGCGCCGCTGGAGCAGGCGTAGATAGTCGCCATCGTCCAGCGGCGCTCGAGGATCCCGGCGGCGGCGCGGAGCTCGGCCGGAACCGGGGTGCAGTTGCGGCAGCGGGGGGTCATGACGGCACCTACGCCACCGCTGCCTCGTGCCCCTTCTCCGCCGGCTCCAGCGCCAGCGCCAGCACCTCGTCGATGCTCATCACCGGGTGGAAGCTCATCTGCTCGCGCACCTCCCCCGGCACCTCGTCGAGGTCGCCGCGGTTGCGCTCGGGCAGGATCACCTCGCTCAGCCCGGCGGCGTGCGCCGCCAGCACCTTCTGCTTGAGGCCGCCGATCGGCAGCACCCGGCCCTGCAGGGTGACCTCGCCGGTCATCCCGACCGTGTGCTTCACCGGCCGCCCGGTCAGCAGGCTGACCAGCGCCGTGGTCATCGCCGTGCCGGCGCTGGGCCCGTCCTTCGGGATCGCCCCGGCGGGGACGTGGAGGTGGAACTCGCGCTGGAAGGCCTCGGCCGGGATGCCGAGCTCCTCGCGGTGCGCCCGCACGTAGGAGAGCGCGATCCGCGCCGACTCCTTCATCACGTCGCCGAGCTGGCCGGTCAGGACCAGGCCCTTGTCGCCGTCCATCGCGGTCGCCTCGATGAAGAGGATGTCGCCGCCGGCTCCGGTCACGGCCAGGCCGGTGGAGACTCCGGGGATCGCGGTCCGCTCGACCGACTCCTGGAAGAACTTCTGCCGCCCGAGCGCCTCGCGCAGGGCGTCGCCGTCGATCGCGACCGTGCCGCTGGCCTCGCCGGAGGCGATCTTCGTCGCCGCGACGCGGACGAGCTTGCCGATCTCCCGCTCCAGCCGCCGCACGCCCGCCTCGCGGGTGTACTCGGTGATCACCTGGCGCAGCACCTCGTCGCCGGCCTCGACCTCCTCGGGCCGCAGCCCGTTCCGCTTCAGCTGCCGCGGCAGCAGGTAGCCGCGGGCGATCGCCAGCTTCTCCTCGGTCGTGTAGCCGTCGAAGGCGATGATCTCCATCCGGTCCAGCAACGGCGCCGGGATCGTGTCGACCAGGTTCGCGGTGGCGATGAAGACGACCTCGGAGAGGTCGACCTCGACGTCGAGGTAGTGGTCGCGGAAGGTGTCGTTCTGGGCCGGGTCGAGCACCTCGAGCAGGGCCGCCGAGGGGTCGCCGCGCCAGTCGGCGCCGACCTTGTCGACCTCGTCGAGGAGGATCACCGGGTTCATCGTCTTCGCGTCGCGCAGGGCGCGGACGATCCGCCCCGGCATCGCGCCGATGTAGGTGCGGCGGTGGCCGCGGATCTCGGCCTCGTCGCGGATGCCGCCGAGGCTAATGCGGACGAACTCGCGCCCGAGGGCGTTGGCGATCGACTCGCCGATCGAGGTCTTGCCGGTGCCGGGCGGGCCGACCAGGGTGAGGATCGCGCCGTTGGCGCGGCTGTCGTCGGAGATCTCGCGCTCGGAGCGCAGCTTGCGCACGGCGATGAACTCGGTGATCCGCTTCTTCACGTCCTCGAGGCCGGCGTGGTCGGCGTCGAGCACCTCGCGGGTGTGGGCCGGGTCGAGCCGCTCCTCGGAGCGCTTGCTCCAGGGGACCGCGATCAGCCAGTCCAGGTAGCTGCGGATCATCGAGCTCTCCGGCGACTGCTCGCCCTGGCGCTCCAACCGCCGCAGCTCCTTCTCGGCCTGCTCGGCGACCGCCTCCGGCATCTCGGCCTCGGCGATCTTGCGCTCGTACTCGCCGATCAGGTCGGCCTCGTCCTCGCCGAGCTCCTTGCGGATCGACTCCATCTGTTTGCGCAGGAAGTAGTCGCGCTGCTGTTTCTGGGCGCCAGACTCGACGTCGTCGCGGATCTTGCTGCGCACCTGCAGCTCGGTCAGCCGCTCGCGCTGCAGCTCGACCGCCAGCTCGAGGCGGGCGGTGACGTCGATCGCCTCCAGCAGGCGCAGCTTGTTCTCGTTGGAGATGTCGGGGGAGAGGCCGGAGGTGTCGGCCAGCGCGCCCGGCTCGTCGATCGAGCGCAGGAAGGCGGCGATGCGACCGTCGTCACCGCGGTGCTCGAGGATCTCCTCGACCACGGCGCGGTATTCGGTCGCCAGCTCGCGGGTGTGCTCGTCGTCGGGGTGGCCGTCGCGGATCTCCTGGACCTCGACCCGCAGCGAGTCGCCCTCGGCGGACTGGGCGCCGCCGGCGATCAGTCCGCGGTGCAGGCCGACGACGGTGGCGACGGGACGGCCGCGGCGCCCGAGGCCGGTCTCGATCACCTCGGCGAGGACGCCGACGCGGCCGAACTCGCCGTCGCGGCGGGGCATCAGGAAGACGCGCTCCTCCTCGCCGACGTCGATCGGCAGGGTCGCGGTAACGGTCGGGAAGACGATCGCCTCGTCAAGCGGTATCAGCCGATAAGTCATAACCAAGTCCACTTTCTGTAGTTAGTCCTCCATCAGGATAGCGCCGATAGTTTCCGTGTCAAGTGAGGCGCCTTTCCGTCCCACGAGGACGCAAAAGCGCCCCGGCCGGGGAATCGCCTACGGTGAGGACGATGAGCAAGGTCAAGTGCCAGATCTCGATCTCTGCCGACGGCTACCTGGCGGGACCCAACCAGAGTGAGGAGAACCCGCTGGGGGAAGGCGGGATGGCGCTGCACGACTGGGTGATCAAGCTCGCCGCCTGGCGCGAGCCGCACGGGCGGGAGGGCGGAGAGGTCAACGCCTCGACGCCGATCATGGAAGAGGCTTTCGGCGGCACCGGCGCCGTGGTCATGGGACGCAACATGTTCGGCCCCGTGCGCGGCCCCTGGACCGAGCCGCTTTGGGAGGGCTGGTGGGGGGAGGAGCCGCCGTTCGAAGTCCCGGTCTTCGTTCTCACCCACCACGAGCGCGAGCCGCTGGTCCTCGGCGAGACGACCTTCCACTTCGTCACCGAGGGCGTCGAGCGGGCGATCGAGCTGGCCCGCGAGGCCGCCGGCGACGAAGACATCTCGGTCGGCGGTGGCGGCGAGGCGATCCAGGAGACGATCCGCGCCGGCCTGCTCGACGAGATCCTGGTCAACCAGGTGCCGCTGATCCTCGGCGGCGGGACCCGCCTATTCGACGGCATCCCGCCGAGCGTGAAGCTGGAGCAGACGCGGGTGGTCGAAGCACCAGACGTTGCTCACGTCTTCTACTCCGTGAGCAATCGCTCGCCCTCGGTCTAGGCGCCGTCGATTCGCAGCTGATCGGCCGAGGCGCCTGGCAGCAGGTAGCGCTTGGGGCGCTTCTTCACCTCTAGCCTGCCTTCTTCCACGGCCCGTTTGAGCCAGGTTCGAGCTTGGGTCAGCTCCAGCTCGAACCTCTCGGCCACCTCTTTCTCCTTTCGCGGTTCGCTGAGGAATGGGGAGAGAATCGGCCATGCTGCCTCGAACACCGTGTCCTGGGCTGAGCCCGGCTCCCCCTGATCTGGACGCGTGGGCGAAGCGAGCAGGTTGGGCCGCGGATCGTCAGTCAATCGTGCCACGTCGACGGTGCTCGGATTCGAATCGGGCAAGGGCCATCCGCCCTCGGCGATCAGCTGCCGATTGCCGGGGCTGCCATCGTCCCTCACGAAGAGCGGCACCCAGCCCGCCTTCAGGTTCTCGAGGGCGCCCGAGCGGGTCCCGCCCTTCTCCGGGGAGCTGGCGACGACCACCGCCGCCTGCGCCAGCGTGTAGATGAGGCGGTTTCGGCTCATCGCGTTGCCCGCGTGCCAGCGAGCGGCCGGATGGAAGGGCGTGGCGAGGGTGAGCAGCTCGTCGGCGATCGCCGAGCGCAGCTCCTTGCGACCCACCAGTCGTTCCAGGGGATCGACGGTGACGCCGACCGCGACGCCGCCGCGTGAGACGGCGCCGTTCATCGCCGTCAGGTCGACGCCCCGGGCAGCGCCCGAGACGACCGCGAAACCCTCCTGCGCGCAGCGGCTGCCGAGGGCCGACGAGAATTCGAGCCCGTCCTCGGACACGTCGCGTGAGCCGACGATCGCAATCGCGGGAGTGCGAAGCAAGCTCTGGGGGCCGGCACCGAAAAGGACCGGTGGAGCTTTTGGTCCAAGCCTCTTCCTCAACAGCGGCGGGTACTCCTCGTCGGCACGGGTCAGCAGCCAAATCCCGCGACCGGCAAGGCGCTCCAACTCGATCGCGAGTTGTCCGCCACGACCCAGGAGGCTCGAAAGGCGGCCGGCGCCGTCGCTCGAGTATCCGAGTGCGTCTCTGATCTCGTCCCGCGGCATCCCGATCAAGTCCCGCGGTCGCAGCTCGGCAGCATGAAGGTCGCCGGCCAGCTTGCGCCATTCGGATGGCGTCAACGGCTTCAGGCTGCGGTCGCCCTGGGTGGCAAGGGACGAGCAGGCGAGGGCGATCGCCTGTCCGTCGGCGGAGATCGGCAGCGTCGCCATCAGCTCCCACCCGCCGTCGTCTCGCCCAGCGCGATCGGATAGACGGGCCCGCTGCCCGCCTCTCGCAGGGCAACGCCACAGACGGTGACCGACCAACGTGAATCAACCATGTCGTCGACGAGGAGCACTGGCCCGTCCATTATCTCGGCCGAATCGACGGCAAAGGCTCCGATCACGTTCCGGACCTGCTGAACGCTGTTTTCCATCGTCTTCTGCTGCGGGGTATCTCGAGTCTTCGCCAGGGCTTGCCGGTATGGAAGTTCAAGGCGGTCCGCGAGCCGTCGCGCAAAGCCCGGAACCAGCCCGGGATCGCGGCGGGAGGGGATCGCGGTTACCCAGGTTGGCCTGGGGTCCGGCTGCAGGTCGTTCTCGATCATCTCCGCGACCGCCGCGACCAGGTCGTCCGAGAAGGACCCCTCGGTCTTCCCCTCTTTGACCGCCCGGCCCCAGCCGGCGTCTCCGTAGATGGCAAGCGCTCGACCCTCCTGCAAGCGGTGCTCTTCCGGGATGTTTCCGCGGCGCTCACCTAGATGAGCCGGCCACTGTTTTCGCGGCTCGATCGGGCGATGCGCACGTTTGAGGAAGATGGCGGCCTCCCGCACCAGATCGGGATCCGGGACAACCGGCAGGAACGGCTCCCCGCAATTTGCACAGCGCCCGCAGCGCCTGTCACTCGGGTCGTCCAGCTCGCCGGTCAGGAATAGCATCAGGCATTCCTCGGTAGCTGCGTAGGCCTGCATCCTCGCGAGCTCGTGGTAGCGGGTTTGCGTCACCTGCTCGACCCGCCCCTGGTCGTAATCCCACCTATTCGGGGTTCGGATCCAGCCGCCGTCCTCCTTCGCGACCGCCCCCGCCACCTCGAGGAGCGTCAGCGTGTCGTGGATCTCGCCGTGCTTGGCGTTGACGACGGTTTCGAGGTGTTTCACGGTAACCCCGTCGGATGCCTCGACTGCGCCAGCCACGTCGCGCATCACCGACTCGGGCGGAAAGGCGTCGGCGATGAAGTACTCGGCGATCTCGTCGTCCTCGCGGCCGGTCAGAAGGACGACGTCGGCGCGGTCGAGGGCGCGCCCCGCCCTGCCGATCTGCTGGTAGTAGGTGACGACCGAGCTCGGGCGCTGGAAGTGGACGACGAAGGAGAGGTCAGGCTTGTCGAACCCCATGCCGAGCGCGAGCGTGGCGACCAGCGCCTTGACCCCGTTGGCCCGCAGAGCGCGCTCGAGGCGCAGTCTCTCGTCGTGGTCGAGACTGCCGTGATACGCAGGAGCCTGGATACCCTGCTGCTCCAGCCAGGCGCTGACCCGCAGGGCATCGCGGATCGTGAGGACATAGACGATTCCGGAGCCGTCGATCGACTGTAGATACGTCGTCAGCCAGGCGAGCCGTTCGGCCTGCTCGTCCAGCTCGAACACCTGGAGGTGCAGGCTGTCTCTGGCCAAGGGACCCCGTAGGACCTCGAGGTCCGGTCCGAGCTGCCCCTCGATGTCGGCGACGACGCGGTCATTTGCCGTTGCGGTGGTGGCGAGGAGGGCCACGCCCGTCGGCAGGTACTCGGTGATCTGGCGGATCCTCTGATAGTCGGGGCGGAAGTCATGACCCCAGTCGGAGATGCAGTGTGCCTCGTCGACGACGAACAGCCCGATGCCCTTGGGAATTGCGCTCAGGGTTCGCTCTCGGAAGCGCCGGTTGGCGAGGCGCTCGGGCGAGATGAGCAGGATGTCGATCGAGTCTTCCGAGAGGGCGGCTTCGATCTCGTCCCAATCTTCTTCGTTGGTGCTGTCGATCGAGACCGCGCGGACCCCGAGCCGCTCCGCCATCGCGATCTGGTCGCGCATCAGCGACAGGAGGGGACTGATCAAAATCGTCGGTCCCAGCCCCTCCTGGCGCAGCAGCCGGGTGGCGATGAAGTAGACGACGCTCTTGCCCCAGCCGGTGCGCTGCACGACCAGCACCCGCGCCCGCCTCTCGACCAGGGCCTCGATCGCCTCTGCTTGCTGAGGCCTGAACTCGGCCCGATCGCCAAGCGCTTGCCTCAGAAGCTCCTGTGCCGCCCCCTCGGCCGCCATGCCGCCAGCGTACCGAGGGGAAGTCGATGCGTGCCCCCGAACGGAGGCACCTTCTTGGGGCTAAGAGCCGAGCAGCTTCGCCTTTTGCGCGGCGAACTCCTCCTCGGTGAGGATGCCCTGGGCTTTCAGCTCGCCGAGTTCCTTCAGCTGCTCGATCGGGGAGCTCGCGGCCGCGGCGGGGGCTGCCGGGGCGGGCGGCGGCGGCGCGGCGGCCTGCTGCTGCTGTTCTTCCTGTTGGGCCCAGCGCTCGCCCTGGCGTTTGGAGACGCGGTTGCTGACCGAGGTCGCGGTGCCGGCGATGACCGCGGTGCGGGCAACGCCTCGAAGTAGTCCTGGCATCTGCTGCTCCTATCTAGTTCGACTCGGCCGCGTCGAGGGCGGCGAGGATGGCTTGGACGGGGATGCGGCCGCTGGCGACGAGCTGGCCGCCGGAGCGGCGCACCGCGGCGGCGAAGGGCGCGGCCCAGGTGTTCTCGAAGACGAGCACCGCGGCCGAGGTGCCGGGCTCCAGCGCGGCGGCGGCCTCGGTCAGGTCGTCGTCGGAGAGCAGGCCCGAGGAGGCACCCTCGAAGACCTCGAGCTCCCCGGCGCCGTCGCCGAGGTCGGCGAGCTCGATCCCCGCGACCGTGCCGTCCTCGTCCTTGGTGACGAAGGCGAGGTCGAGGATCCTGATCAGGCCGCGGTCGACGAGGTCGACCAGGTGGGGGGCGACCTCACCGTTCGGTTGGCGCCCGGGCCACTCGACCAGGATGTAATCGACCGGCCCCATCTCACTCACATCGTTCATCGACCGTCACCTCTCATTGGGGAAAGAAATCTGATCTGCCTGGGCAACATAGCGGGTGGGAGGCCTCGTTTTGCGCTGCGAGTCACTCGGCTAGACGCCGATCTCGGCGCCGCCGCCGAGCGGCAGCCAGCGGACCCGGTCGCGCACCTCCGCCGGCGCCCTGGCGAACTCGGCCTCGACCTCGTCCCGGCCCTGGCGGAAGTGGCGCCAGCCCTCGTAGTGGATCGGGATCGCGGTCCGGGGTCGCAGGTCGCCGAGCAGCTCGACCGCCTCGCCGGCGGTCATCGTGTAGCGCAGGGGGCCGGTGACCGGGAAGCGGACGCCGCCGAGGTGGACGAGCGCGGTGCCGACGTCGACGCGGTCGGCGACCTCGCGGACGCCGTCGTAGAGGACCGTGTCGCCGGAGATCCAGAGCGCGCCGTGCTCCTGTCCCTCCCAGGTGAGCGCGAAGCCGACGACGTCGCCGACCAGCGGCCGGCTCAGCGGCGGGCCGTGGCGGCACGGGGTGGCCGTGACCTCGATCCGCGGTTTGCCCTCGGCGCTCAGCTCGGTCGTCGCCCAGGGGGCGAGGCCGCGGGCGTTGCCGCCGAGCCGGCGGGCGCCGGCCTCGGTGGTGAGCACCGTTCCCACCCGCGGCAGCAGCGCCCGGCCGGCGGCGTCGAGGTTGTCGTCGTGGTGGTCGTGGCTGAGCAGGATCGCGTCGATCGGGCCGAGCTCCTCGGGGGAGAGCGAAGGCTCGCTCAGTTTGGTCGAGCCGGTGCCCCAGCCGAAGCGGTACTTGCCGCCGGCCGGGTCGAAGGTCGGGTCGGTCAGCAGCCGCCAGCCGGCGAACTCGATCAGCACCGTGGGACCGCCGATGTGGGTGAGCCGGACCTCCACGCGTTCACCCTATGCGCACACGACCCCGGCCGGGGCGGTTAGGCTCGCGCGGACCCCGAGAAGGAGCTCCGAAGATGAACCAGCCTCAGACCCCCGAGGAAGCCGCGATGCTCTACGGCGGCCGCTTCCTCACCGAAGACGCGCCGGATAAGGATTTCCCGGCCAGCGGGATGTCGGCGCTCGACGCGATGCGGCTGGTCGACGAGGAACTGGTGCTGGAGGGGGACCCGTGGCGCAACCTCGCCACCTTCGTCACCACCTGGATGGAGCCCGAGGCGCAGCGAATCGTCTCCGAGAACCTGCACCGCAACTTCATCGACCACGCCGAGTACCCGATCTCGGCCGAGATCGAGCAGCGCTGCATCCGCATGCTCGCCGACCTCTACCACGCGCCGGGGGAGACGACCGGCTGCCGCACCCAGGGCTCCTCGGAGGCGATCATGCTCGGGGCGCTCTCGCTGAAGTGGAAATGGAAGGAGCGCCAGGAAGCGGCGGGCAAGCCGGTCGACAAGCCGAACCTCGTCTTCGGCGGCGACGTCCACGTCGTCTGGGAAAAGTTCTGCCGCTACTTCGACGTCGAACCGCGGATCGTCCGCCTGCGCGAGGACAAGTTCGTGATCGGCCCCGAGGACGTCGAGCCCCACATCGACGAGAACACGATCGGCGTCGCCGCCGTCCTCGGCACCACCTTCACCGGCCACGCCGACGACATCCCCGGGATCAACGACCTGCTGCTGCGGCTGAAGGAGGAGAAAGGGATCGACGTGCCGCTGCACGTTGACGCGGCCAGCGGCGGCTTCGTCTGGCCCTTCCTCTACCCCCACTCGGAGTGGGACTTCCGGCTCGAGCAGGTGCGGTCGATCAACGTCTCCGGCCACAAGTTCGGCCTCGTCTACCCGGGGATCGGCTGGCTCGTCTTCCGCGAGAAGGCCGACCTGGCCGAGGACCTCGTCTTCTACGAGAACTACCTGGGGAAGACCGACGCGACCTTCACGCTGAACTTCTCCACCGGCGCCTCGATGGTGCTCGCCCAGTACTACAACTTCGTCCGCCTCGGGCGCGAGGGCTACACCCACGTGATGGAGGCGATGAACTCCAACGCCAAAGCCCTGGCGCAGAAGCTGGAGGAAAACGGCAACTTCGAGCTGATCGGGGCCGACAAAGAGCAGCTGCCGCTGGTCGCCTTCAAGCTCGCCGGCGAGCACGACTACGACGAGTTCGACGTCTCCTGGCAGCTCTCGGCCGAGCGCGGCTGGATGCTCCCCGCCTACACGATGCCGCCCGACGCCGAAGAGGTGAAGATCATGCGGGCGCTGGTCAAGGAGACGCTGAGCCGCGCCCAGGTAGACCGCCTCGCCGACGACATCCACGAAGCCTGCGAGACGCTCGAGAAGAAGGGCGGCGCCCACCCCCACGAGCGCAAAAAGATGAAGCGCAGCCCGGGCTTCTAAAAACGCCGGCTCCGCCAGCCGGGGCGCCCTGGCCACCAGGCGCGGTCGCCGAGGCGGTAGGTGATTGCGGGGATCAGGAGGGCGCGGACCAGGAAGGTGTCCAAGAGGACGCCCACGGCCACGGTGGCGCCGACCTGGACCAGCTCCTCGAGCGGCAGCAGGGTGAGGGTGGCGAAGGTGCCGGCGAGGATCAGGCCGGCGCCGGTGACGACGCCGCCGGTGCTGACCAGGGCGGCGAGGACGCCCTCGCGGGTGCCGCGGACGGCCGCCTCCTCGCGCGCCCGGGTCATCAGGAAGATGTTGTAGTCGACCCCGAGGGCGACGAGGAAGATGAACGCCATCAGCTCGAGGTTGAAGGCGAGGCCCGCCATCTGGAAGACCTCGGTGAAGGCGAAGGTCGCGAGGCCAAGGGTCGCGGCGAAGGAGGCGACCACGGTCGCGATCAGGTAGGCGGGCGCGACCAGCGCCCGCAGCACCGCGATCAGGATCAGGCCGACGACGAGCAGGACCAGCGGCACGATCAGCTTCGTGTCCCGCGCGTTGGCTTCCTCGACGTCGAGGTTCTCGACCGGGACGCCGCCGAGCAGGGCGCTGGGCGCCACGGCGTGCAGCCGTTCGCGGATCTCTTCCACCGCGTCTTCGGCCTCGTTGCCGTAGGGGTCGTCGTGGAGGACGAGGAGGATCACCGCCTCGGCCGCGTCGCCGGGGACCGGCGCCGGCAGAGTCAGCTGCACGTTGCCCAGCTTTTCCATCTCCCGCGTCACCGCCGGCGCCTCCTCGGCCTTGACGACCGCCGTCAGCGGTGCGCCCAACCCGGCGGGAAAGTGCCGTTCCAGCGCTTCGGTGCCGCGGCTGGAGTTCGTCGCCCGGGTCACTCCCTGGCCGAATCCGAGGGTGTCGTGGTTCGTCAGGTTGCCTAGTGAGAGGACGAGGAGCAGGGCTAGGAGGCCGATGATGATTCGGCCGGAGCGGCGGCGGACCAGGTCTGCGGTTCGTTCCCAGATGGTTGGGCGCGGGGCAGGGGGGTCCCCTCCGTCACGATTTGGGAGGTTCCTCCGGGGACCCCCCTGCCCCACGCCAGAGGCGGGGCTTGCGGGCCAGAAAGCTCGGTCTCCGAGGATGGAGAGCAGGGCTGGCAACAGGGTGAATGCAGCGAGCAGCATCACTGCGATGCCGATTGCCAGCACCGGCCCGAGCCAGTGAGTCGACTGCAAATTCGCGACGAGCAGGACGAGCATCGCCGCGATCACGGTCCCACCGCTCGCCAACAGCGCTGGGCGCGTCTCCCTAACAGCGCGATCGAGGGGGGTCCGGGGGGTCCCCGGAGGAACCTCCCCATCTTTGTGACGGAGGGGACCCCCCGGACCCCCTACAGCGCCCAGCTCTTCCCGGTATCTATGGACCAGGAGAAGGGAGTAATCCGTCCCCGCTCCGAAGATGAGGACCAGGAGGAGCATGGTTCCCTCGGCGTTGACGGTGATCCAGCCGGCCTTGATCAGGAGGTAGGCGATGCCGATCGCGGTCAGGTAGGCGAGGCCGACTACCAGCAGCGGCAGTAGAGCCAGGATCGGGGCTCGGTAGACGAGGAGCAGGAGGAGGAGTACGAGGCCTAAGGTGGCGATGAGGAGGGTGCGGGCGGCGTCGCTGGCGATCGCCTCGAGGTCGGCGGCGATCCCGCCCGGCCCGGTGACGTAGGCGTGGACCCCCGGTTGTTCGTGCGCCCGCAGGTAGCGGCGGATCTGGCTGACCCCTTTGACGACCGCGCCGCGGTCCTGGGCGTCGATCGCCAGCACCAGCAGGGCCGCTTCGCCGTCCTGCGAGACCGGGCCGATCCCCTTTGCCAGCCGCGCCACCTGGGTCAGTTCGTTGCGGTATTCGCCGGAGAACGGGTCGACGATCGGCGTTGCGCCGGCGAGTTCGAGCTTGCCGAGACCGTCGCCGATCCGGCCGATCGCCCGCAGATCGGCGTCGCTGAGGCCGCCGTGGCGTTCGAAGACGATCACCACCGGCACGTCTTCGCCGCCGTTGGAGACCCGCTGCAGCGCGTCGAGCGCCCGGGTCGATTCCGAGTTGGCGGGGAGGAAGCTCGACTGCCCGGCGGCGGTGACGTCGTCGATGCGGGCGTGGGCGAACAGCCCGGCGGCGCCGATCAGCAGCCAGACCGCGACCGCGAGCCATCGTCCTCGTGATCCGGTGACCACCGCGCCAGCGTATTAGGACCCAAGCAAATGACTGATTCACGCCTGGACGGGTAGGGAGAAATCCATGGAATTGAAGCCGCTGCTCATCGCTGCCCTGGTCGCACTCTCCCTCGGCCTTGCTGCCTGCGGGGGCGGCGGCTCCGATTCCACCTCTTCGGAAGCGGAAACCGCGCCGCCGGCAAGCGAAACGACGACGGAAGAAACGGAATCGACGGAGAGCGAACCCGCCCCCAGCGGCGCGGCTTCGAAGTCCGAAAAAGTCGACATCGTCGAATTCACCTACCAGCCGGACCCGGTCGTGGTCCAGGTCGGCGGTAAGGTGATCTGGCAGAACCAGGACACCGCGCCCCACACCGCGACCGCCGACGACGGCAGCTTCGACACCGGCACGATCGAGAAAGGCAAGATCGGCTCGGAGACCTTCAAGGAAGCGGGCACCTTCACCTACTTCTGCGAAATCCACCCGACGATGCACGGCACCGTCGAAGTCGTCGAATAGGCGAGACTGCACCGATGCCCCTCTGGTTCGCCCGCAAAGCGGCGCCCCACGTCTGGAAGCGAGTCCCCTGGGCGAAAGTCTGGGTCGTCACCCTCTGGCTGCTGAAGAAAGGCCGCGACCGGATCGAGGGCAACCTCAGCAGCCGCGAGCAGACCGAGTTCTGGAACCTGCTGAAGAAGTCGAAGGGCCGCCCGGACAACCTCGCGCAGCGCGACCGCACCCGCCTCAAGCACCTCGTCGGCAAAGCGATCCGCGGCTAATCGAACCGCCCGGGACTAGGATCTCGGCTCGATGAAGCCGGTCATCGTCTCCACCGAAGTCGCCGCGCCTCCGGCGCAGGTCTTCGAGCATCTCGACACCCTCGCCAACCACGAGGCCTTCCTCGACCACTACCTGGAGAAGTGGAAGTTCTCCGGGCCGGCCAGCGGCGTCGGCGCGAAAGCCGAGGCTCTCGCCAAAGCGCCCGGCTCGCAGGACTGGTTCGAGTTCGAGGTCGTCGAGTGCGAAGCGCCGCGGCTGCTCGTCGAGGACGCGGTCTCCTCCGGCGGCAAGCGCAGGACCCGCGGCACCTACCGGCTGAGCGAGGCCGGCGGCGGCACCCGGATCGAATTCGAGCTCGGGTTCCTCGAGCTGCCGCGCTCCGAGCGCATCGCCCCGTTCCTGACCCGCGCCTTTGCCAAGCGGGTCAACGCCAAGGCGATGCGCCGCCTCGCCAAGCAGCTCGACGGCTGAGAGGATCCTCGCGTGCCTGAGGGGGAGCGAGACGACCTATCGGAGCTGCTGGCGCGGCGGGCGCTGACCGAGGACGCGGCGCGCGGCGACGCGGTCGAGAAGCGGCACGCCGCCGGCGGGCGCACCGCCCGCGAGAACCTCGCCGACCTCGTCGACCCCGGCTCCTTCGTCGAGTACGGCCGCTTCGCGATCGCCGCCCAGCGCGGCCGCCGCGAGGTCGCCGACCTGATCGCCCGCACGCCCGCCGACGGGCTGATCGGCGGCACCGCCCGGGTCAACGGCGAGCTCTTCGCGCCCGAGCGCGCCGCCTGCGCGGTCCTCTCCTACGACTACACGGTGCTGGCCGGGACCCAGGGCGCCCTCGGCCACCGCAAGAAGGACCGCCTCTTCGAGCTGATCGAGCGGATGCGCCTTCCCGTCGTCTTCTACGCCGAGGGCGGGGGAGGGCGGCCCGGCGACACCGATTACCCGGTCGTCTCCGCCCTTGACACCCGCGCCTTCGCGCTCTGGGCGAAGCTCTCCGGGCTGGTGCCCCGGATCGCGATCGTCCACGGTCGCTGCTTCGCCGGCAACGCGGTCCTCGCCGGTTGCGCCGACCTGATCGTCGCCACCGAGCGCAGCTCGCTGGGGATGGGCGGACCGGCGATGATCGCCGGCGGCGGCCTCGGCGAGATCCACCCCGACGCGGTCGGGCCGATCGAGATGCAGGCGCCGAACGGGGTCGTCGACGTCGCCGTCGCCGACGAGGCCGAGGCGACCGCGGTGACGAAGAAGCTCCTCGCCTACTTCCAGGGACCGACCGCGCCCGGTCCCGAACCCGACCAGGCGCTGCTGCGCGACGCCATCCCCGAGCGCAAGCGCCGCGCCTACGACCCGCGGCCGATCGTCGAGACCCTCTGCGACGAGGACAGCGTCACCTTCCTGCGCGAGCGCTTCGCGCCGGAGATGGTTACGGCGCTGGCGCGGATCGAGGGCCGGCCGCTGGGGATCGTCTGCAACGACACCCGCCACACCGCCGGCGCCCTGACCAGCGACGCCTCCGACAAGGCGGCCCGGCTGCTGCAGCTCTGCGACGCCTTCGGCCTGCCGGTCGTCTCCCTCGTCGACACCCCCGGCTACATGGTCGGGACCGAGGCAGAGGCGACCGGCCTGGTCCGCCACGCTTCGCGCCTGCTGGTCGCCGGGGCGGCGCTGCGGGTGCCGCTGATCGCGGTCGTGCTGCGGCGCGGCTACGGCCTTGGCGCCCAGGCGATGGTCGGCGGCAGCCTGCACGAGCCGCTGCTGACGGTCGCCTGGCCGAGCGCCCACCTCGGGCCGATGGGGCTGGAGGGGGCGGTGCGGCTGGCGCTGCGCAAGGAGCTGGAGGCGATCGCCGACGAGGCCGAGCGTGAGCAGCGGGTCCGCGACCTCACCGCCCAGGCCGAAGAGAACGCGGCGGCACTGAACGCGGCGGCGCTGTTCGAGCTTGACGACGTCGTCGACCCGGCCGAGACCCGCGGCCTTATCGCCGCGACCCTGACCGCGGCGGGCGACGCCCGTCCGCCGGGCACCCACCGCTTCGTCGACACCTGGTAGCGAGTTCACCCTTTCGTAAGGGGTGGCGTGAGAGGATCGCGGCGCCGCCGGCCACCCGAACGAAAGAGAGAGAGACGTGACCGACTACTCCGACCTCAAGGCACTCTTCGTCAACTGCACCCTGAAGCGCAGCCCCGAGACCTCCAACACCCAAGGGCTGATCGACGTCTCGATGGAGATCATGCGCAAGCAGGGGGTCGAGGTCGAGTGCATCCGCGCGATCGACCACGAGATCGCGACCGGCGTCTGGCCCGACATGACCGAACACGGCTGGGAGCGCGACGAGTGGCCGGCGATCCACGAGAAGGTGATGGCGGCGAACATCCTCGTCCTCGGGATGCCGATCTGGCTGGGAGAGAAGTCCTCCGTCGCGACCCACCTGATCGAGCGCCTCTACGGCAACTCCAGCGAACTCAACGACCAGGGCCAGTGGTCCTACTACGGCCGCGTCGGCGGCTGCATCGTCACCGGCAACGAGGACGGGATCAAGCACTGCGCGATGAACGTCCTCTACTCGCTGCAGCACATCGGCTACACGATCCCGCCCCAGGCCGACGCGGGCTGGATCGGCGAGGCCGGCCCCGGCCCCTCCTACCTCGACGAGGGCTCCGGCGGCCCCCAGAACGACTTCACCAATCGCAACACCACCTTCGCCGCCTGGAACCTGATGCACATGGCCCGCATCCTCAAGGACGCCGGCGGCATCCCCGCCCACGGCAACCAGCCGAAAGAGTGGGACGCCGGCTGCAATTTCGACTTCCCGAACCCGGAGTACAGGGTCTGAGCGGCGCATCCGACTTTCGCCACAGCGGGGTGGGGTGAAAGTCGGATGCGGTTAGCTGCCTCCGCCTCCACCGCAACCCCCTCCGCCTCCGCAGCCACCGCCACCCGAACAGCCACCCCCGCCACCGCAACCGCCTCCACCGGATTCGCCGCCTCCGGCCCCGCAACCGCCGGCGCCGACGAAGCATTGGGTGGCGATGAAGGGGAGGCCGGCCACGTACGCCCGGACGCCGGCAAGCTGCTCCTCGGCGATTCCGAGCGGATCCTTGATCCCCAGTCGCTCGTCGAGGTCCCAGAGCACCGACTCCCACTCGCGGCCGGCCTCGGAGCGGTCCCAGGCCCGCACCGTCTCGGCGAGGGCGTTGCCCATCGGCGTCGCCATCGCCTCGTCGGGCGTGTGGTGGAGGTACTCGCCGAAGGCCTTCTCGCAGAAGCCGATGTAGGCGATCGAGTCGAGGATGAACTCGTGCCAGGCCTCGTCGACGGCGCGCGAGGGCATACCGAGCACGGCGCCGCCGCGCCAGGCGCAGCAGACGAACCACTCCCGCAATCCCAGCTCGACCAGCTGCCACTCGCTTTCGCCGACCTGGGGGAGCCGCTTGCGCACGCGCGCCGAGATGTGCGCGGGGAACTCGTACTCGGAGATGAAGCGCTCCCGCTTGCGCGGTACCCGCCGCATCAGGGCGAGCTGCACCCGGGTGAGCTTGCGGCCCCTGCCGTTACCAGCGGGCATCGTGCTCCTCCATCACGCCCAGGCCCTGGGCCAGCTCGACACCCCCGAGCGTGCCGCTGAACGTGCCGAAGCGGTGGCGGTAGCGGGAGCGGATCAAGAGGTAATTGTCGTCGTGGGTGTGTTCGGACTCGCCGCTGAAATGGAGGGACTCGCCGTCGAGGGCGATCTCGTCGCCGGCGAAGCGCACCGGCGCCGGCTCGGCGGGGGCGCCGTCGATCCAGATCGCGCGCTCGCTGCCGCTCGGCGGGTCGTTGATCCCTTCGACCAGGTTCCAGGCGACGGCGCGGCCGTCGGCGGCAGAGCCCACACCGGCCGACCAGCGCCAGCTGGTCTCGCGCTTGTGGTGGCCGGCGGACTCGTCGTCGACCCCGCGGCCCTCGACATCCCAGCGCCGTCCCGGTACCTCGACCGTCCCCTCGACCGGCATCCCGACCCGCTTGCGGGTCCAGGCGAGGGAGCGGTCGCTGGGACAGTTCGCCTCGATCGCCTCGCACTCGCCGAGCCGCAGGCTGGCGCGCAGCCCGGGCCCGTCGATCTCCAGCCGCGGCCCGTCCAGCGTCACCTCCCTGCTGCCGGGAACCAGCGCGGTGTGGTTCCACTGCTGCCCCGACTCCCGATCCAGCAGCACCCAGAACGATTGCGTCAACGGCCCCACCTCAGCCCGCGCCGCACAAAGCATCAGCTCCTCTGCGAAGAGGCCGACATAGCGCCAGCGCTTGCGCAGCTGCCCGTGATCGAAGAGCGGGAGGGAGGCGGTATCCACCGGGCGAAGGTACCCGCTCAATAGGCTCGGCGCATGGACCAGGTGATCCAAATCATCGGCGCCCTACTGATCCTCGCTGCCTTCGCAGCAGTTCAGTTCGACCGCATGCGCCCGGACTCTCGCCTCTACCTGGCACTCAACCTGCTCGGCTCGCTCATCCTCGCCGTCCTGGCCCTCGCCGCCTCCCAATGGGGTTTCGTCCTCCTCGAGACGGTCTGGGCCATAGTCAGCGCCTGGGGCCTGCTGCAAGCGCTTCGAGTGAGTCAGGTCCAGTAGGGGGTGAACGGCTTGTACTTTTTCGCGGTTCCCCATCTCGGACGGCTCCAGGCGATCACGAAAAAGTTGAGAGAACCCCCTACTGGACCTGACTCTCCAACCGCTCTGCGAGCCTTTTCATCCCGCGCTCCCTCGCCGCCTCGGCCGCGCCGCTCCAGTCCGTGGCGCGGTCCTTCGGCCGCTTCACCTTGGCGTCGCGCAGCGTCGCGATGTCCTTGAACTTGAGCAGGTCCTCCTTGCCTTCGATCAAGGCCGCGCGCAGCGCCGGGCGCCGCTCGCGGATCGCGCCGTCGAGGATCGCCTCCAGCGAGCCGTGCGCCTTCAGCAGCTCGGCCGCGGTCTTCGGGCCGACGCCCTTGGCGCCCGGCAGCCCGTCGGATGGGTCGCCGCGCAGGGCGATGAAGTCGGGCACCAGCTCGGGGCCGATCCCGTAGCGCTCGCGCACCTCTGCCGGCCCGACCTCTTCGGCGCCTTTGCCGCCTCCGGTTTTGACGTAGAGCACGGTCACCTCCTCGCTCGCGCACTGGTACATGTCGCGGTCCCCGGTCAGCAGCAGCGCCCGGCCGCCGGCCTCGGCCTCGAGCTTCGCGTAGGTGCCGAGCAGGTCGTCGGCCTCGAGGTCCCCGGCAACCGCGACCGTCCAGCCGAACGCCTCGAAGAACGGGCGCGCGTCGGCGAACTGGTGCGGCAGCTCGTCGGGCATCGCCTCCTCGCGCTCGGCGTGGTAGGCGGGATAGAGCTCGGTCCGGTAGGCGGCCGCGTCGGGGCCGAAGCAGAGGACGACGGCGCGAGGCTGGTGGACTTCGACCTCGCGCAGGATCAGGTTCGCCGTCCCCAGCAGCGCGTTCACGGGCCGCCCGTCCGGCCCGACGATCTTGCTCGGCAGCGCGTAGAAGGCGCGGAACAGCATCGAAGGGGTGTCGACGGCGAGCAGCGGCGCGGGCATCGGAACAGACTATGTACTGTCATCTCCGCGGATGGGGCGCCGGTGGCGAGCAAAGGGAGGATCTTCTGGAGGTCCAAACTGGGTGGAAAAGGTCGGCTTGGCCATTGCCGGGGTCGGTCTGGTCGTCGCGGTCGTCGCGCTCTTCGTCAGCTCTGGGTCAGATGGCAGCGGCGATGAGTCCCGGGCAGCCGAGGCGGCGACCCCCGGGAAGCTCGCGGCCGTTGACTTCGCTGTCCACGACGTGTCTCCCTTCGAGGACGGTCGCGCCTATCTGGAAGTGACCCTTCACAACATGGGCGACCGGCTGGTCGTGATTGACGGCCTCCAGGTACGGGTTCGTCATGTCTACAAGCTGCGCCGATGCGCATCTCAGGACGACCTCCTCCTCTCCCATGTCTATGGCTTGACGTTACCGGCGGGCGCCCGCGATGGGGAAACCTTCGAAACGGCTCTGCACCAGCAGGTCGGGGCGGACGAAGCAGACCGCTTCCGGGTCGGATTGAGCACGAAACTGCCGGCCGGGGACCCCACCTCCCTCTACCTCTTCGAAACGAAGATCAGCCTGCAGACCGACGGACCCCGCCCCAACCTCCCGCTTGGCATGGCGGTGACGGGTCTTCCGGAGCTTCCAACGCCAGGTGAGTACTACTGGGACCACGGGACTCTCGAGGTGCTTCACAACTTTGTTCTCGGCGAGCCGGACTACGCCCGCTACCTGCTGCGATCGGCAATGCCGTGCTGGCGAGCGAATACCACCGCCCTTCAAGAAGTCGGGAGCGGCGACAAAGTCCGTTCAAAGGACTTGGAAAGCGTCATTGACGGTTTGGTGGAACCGTTCGCAGGGGCCTTGGAATAGCCGCGATCGTGCTAGGGCGCACGCCCTCTGCGAGCACCCAGTCACCTGGCTCGATGCCGCGGCTGGCTAGAGTCGTCGCCGCATGAAGGCACTCGACATCGCCGACCTGGAGAAGCGCTACCCGACCGGGGTGGAGGCGCTGCGGGGCGTCTCGCTCGAGGTCGCCGAAGGCGAGCTGTTCGGCCTGCTCGGCCCCAACGGCGCCGGCAAGTCGACGCTGATCCACTGCACGACCGGGCTCGCGCAGCCGACCGGCGGCACGATCGAGATCTTCGGCAACGACGCGATCGACAACTACGCCGAGGCGCGGCAGGCGGTCGGCCTCGCCCCGCAGGAGGCGAACATCGACTGGTTCCTGACCGTCGAGGAGACGCTCGACTACCACGCGGGCTACTTCGGGATGCCGCGCAAAGAGCGCCGCGAGCGGACCAAGGAGCTGCTCGAGACCTTCTCCCTGACCGAGAAGCGCGACGAACGCACCCGGACCCTCTCGGGCGGGATGAAACGGCGGCTGATCCTGGCCCGGGCGATGATGCACCGGCCGCGCCTCTTGATCCTCGACGAGCCGACCGCCGGCGTCGACGTCGAGCTCCGCCTCGAGCTCTGGCACTACGTCCAGAAAATCAACCAGGAGGGGACGACGATCCTCCTCACCACGCACTACCTCGAGGAGGCCGAGCAGCTCTGCGACCGGATCGCCTTCATCGCCGAAGGCCAGATCGTCGCCGAGGGGACCAGCGACGACCTCGCCGAGCGCTTCGACGTGCCGAACCTCGAGGACGCCTACCTGGCGCTGGTTGGCCGCAAAGAGCTCTCCCGATCGCACATCGAGCTCGACCCCGAGGTCGCCTCGTGAGCGCCGCCCAGATCCGCTTCGCGACCCTCTGGCGTCGCGAGATCAACCGCTTCATGAAGATCAAGAAGCAGACGCTCGGCGCGCCGCTGCTGGAAACCTTCCTCTACATCTCGGTCTTTGGCGCGGCGCTGGGCTCCCGCATCGACAAGCTGCACGGGATCGACTACGTCGTCTTCGTCATCCCCGGCCTGATCATGATGGCCTTCTCGACCAACGCCTTCTCCAACAACTCCTCCTCGATCCTCCAGCAGAAGTTCCAGGGGGCGATCCAGGACCAGCTCTCCTCGCCCGCATCGCCGGCCGAGCTGCTCCTCGCCTTCTCGCTCGGCGGCTTCGTGCGCGGCCTGATCGTCGCGGTCCTGACTTTCATCGTCTCGGTGATCCTGGTCGCTCTGCCCGTCGACCACGTCCTGGTCCTGATCCCGTCGCTCTTCCTGGTCGGGTTCTTCTTCAGCCAGCTCGGAGTCCTGATCGGCGTCCGCGCCGAGCAGTTCGACGACGTCGCCTTCGCCCAGACCTTCGTTCTGACCCCGCTGATCTTCCTCGGCGGCGTCTTCTACTCGGCGGCGCTGCTGCCCCAGCCCTACGAGACGCTGACCCACTTCAACCCGATCTACTACATGATCAACCTCGTCCGCTACGGCTTCGTCGGCTACACCGAAGTCAGCATCCCGCTCTCGCTTCTCGCTCTGACTGCGGCGACTGTGGCGATCTTCTTGGTGAATCTCCGCCTGTTCAGCAAGGGGTACAGGCTCAGGGCGTAAGGGGGGCCGGGGGTACCTCCCCCAGACACATCTCGCCAATGGCTCGATGTTGAGTGTCTGGAGGAGGTACCCCCGGCCCCCAAGCTGGCTCAGCCGGGATCGGCGACTGGGACTGCGACCTTCTCGTGATCGTCGGGGAGCAGGAGAATTGCTCCCTCGCCAGTGACGTATGCCTCCTCGCCGTGCTGGACTACGTCCATTCCCATCGCCTCCTCGCGGTCCGTTGCTCGGAGGGGCATGACGGCGCCGATCGCTTTGAGCAGGACGAAGGTGGCCACGAAGGCGTAGGTGGGCGCCGCCAGAACTGCCAGGACCTGGTCCCATAGCTGCGCTGCGTTGCCGTAGAAGAGGCCGTCGGAGACCCCGTTCCAGGCCTCCTGGGCGAAGAAGCCGATGAAGAGGATGCCGATCAGGCCCGCGGTGCCGTGGGCGGCGAGCACGTCGAGGGTCTCGTCGACCCGGGTCCGCGTCCGCCAGACGATGATTGCGTAGCTGGGGATCGCCCCCAGGGCGCCGAGCAGCATCGCCCAGCCGGGGCTGACGTAGCCGCCCGCCGGGGTGATCAGGACGCAGCCGACGATGATCGCCGTGGCGGCGCCGATCGCCGTCACTTTGCGGCCGCGCATCAGGTCGAGGCCGAACCAGACGACCAGCGTCGTCGCCGGGCAGAGCAGCGTGTTGGTGAAGGCGAGGACGCTGTTCTGGCCGGTCGAGAAGCCGCTGCCGCCGTTGAACCCGAACCAGCCGAACCACAGCAGGCCGGCCCCGAGCAGCACGTACATCGCGTTGTGAGGGAGGAGCGCCTGGCGGCCGTAGTCCTTGCGGGCGCCGACGACCAGCGCCGCCGCCAGGGCCGAGAAGCCGGAGGCCATCTCGACCGGGACGCCGCCGGCGAAGTCCAGCGTGCCGCCGGAGATCAGCCAGCCGCCGCCGAAGGCCCAGTGGGCGAGCACGGCGTAGACCAGCACCGACCACAGCGCCGAGAAGACGAGGAAGGGGCCGAAGCGCATCCGCTCGACCACCGCGCCGGAGATCAGCGCCGTGGTGATGATGCAGAAGGTCGCCTGGAAGGCGAAGAAGATCAGCTCGGGGATCGCCGTCCCTTCACGCGGGGCGAAGTCGACGCCCTGCATGAAGGCATTGCCGAAGCCGCCGACGATCGCGCCGTCGCCGTCGAAGGCGAGCGAGTAGCCGACCGCCGCCCAGGTGACGGTGGCGATCGCGATCGCGGCGACGCTCATCATGAAGGTGTTGAGGGTGTTCTTCGAGCGCACCAGCCCGGCGTAGAAGAGCCCCAGCGCCGGCGTCATCAGCAGCACCAGCGCGGTGGCGATCAGCATCCAGGCGGTATCGCCGGTGTCGATCCCGCCGCTCATTTGTCCACCGGCGTCACGGCGCCCTCGTCGCTGTCCCCGGTGCGGATCCGCACCGCGTGGTCGAGCGGCACGACGAAGATCTTGCCGTCGCCGACTTCGCCGGTGCGGCCGCCCTCGCAGAGCGCCCCTACGGTTTTGTCGACGAAGTCGTCGGAGACGGCGACCTCGAAGCGCATCTTCTCCGAGAGGCCCATCTGCACGGTCGTGCCGCGGTAGGTCTCGACCCGGTCCATCTCGCCGCCGTGCCCTTGCACGCGGCTCATCGAGAAGCCCCGGACCTCGGCCCGGTAGAGCGCCTCGAGGACCTGGTTCGCCTGCTCGGGGCGAACGATCCCGATTACGAGTTTCACTTTTCCTCCCTCTCCCCAAATCAACAAAGAGCCTGCGCGGGCGACCCTATCGGGACGGCAAGCGGGATTGCGCGGACCCCGAAACGGCACGGCCGGCGCCCCTGCCTCCCTACAATCGAGGTCGAATGGCCACGCGGGTCCGCAGGCGGCGCCGGAAGCCGCACCATCCCATCTGGCACAAGGTCGCGATCCCGCTGGGAATCCTCGCCGCACTTGTGATGATCGCTGGTGGAATCGCAGCGGCCTGGGCGATCAACATCTACAACTCGGCGCCGCCGCTCTCCAGCCTGAAGCCGGTGCAGAAGGGCCGCTCCTCGGCGATCTACGCGGCCGACGGCAGCCTGATCGGCTTCATCCGCTCCGAAAACGTGCGCCAGCCGCTGCCGGAAAAGTCCCAGCCGCAGGTCCTGCGCGACGCGACGATCGCGATCGAGGACAAGAACTTCTTCCACCACGGCGCCCTCGACTACGAAGGCATCGCCCGCGCCGCCTGGAAGGACCTCGAGGCCGGCGCCGCGGTGCAGGGCGCTTCGACGATCACCCAGCAGCTGGTCCGCAACCTCTACATCCACAACCCGGAAAACACGATCAAGCGAAAGCTGATCGAAGCCTCGCTGGCGGTCGAGCTCGAGGAAGCGCACGACAAGAACTGGATCCTCACCCAGTACCTCAACAGCGCGCCATACGGGACGGTCGAAGGCCAGACCGCGGTCGGCGCCGAGGCCGCCTCGCAGACGTACTTCTCGAAGCCGGCCAAGGACCTCAACCTGACCGAGGCGGCGCTGCTCGCCGGCCTGCCGCAGGCGCCCTCCGAATACAACCCCTTCCTCGACCCGAAAGCGGCGCTGAAGCGGCGCAACGAGGTCCTGCTGGTGATGAACGAACAGGGCTACATCACCGGCGACGAATACCGCGAGGCGAAAACCCGCGGCCTTGGGCTCAACCCCGGCGACAAGTACCAGGTGATCAAGGACCCCTTCCTCTTCGACCTCGTCCAGAACGAACTGATCGAGGAGTACGGGATCAACACCGTCCGCAAAGGCGGGCTGAAGGCGTACACGACGATCGACCCCGACCTGCAGGCGAAGGCCGAATACGCGGTCGAAAACTACTGCTCCGTCTGCTACTCCGAAGGCGGCCCGGTCGCCGGCCTCGCCTCGGTCAACCCGAAGAACGGCGCGATCGTCGCCCTCGCCAACACCGAAGGCTTCGCCGACGAAAGCCAGTTCAACTACGCCTGGCAGGCGCGCCGGCAGCCCGGGTCGTCATTCAAGACCTTCGTCCTCACCACCGCGGTGAAGGAGGGGATCGACCCGGGCAGCACCTACTACGACGGCACTTCGCCGAAGACGCTGGAGATTCCCGGCGGCGGCACCTGGACGGTCAACAACTCCGAGGGCGAGGGGGGCGGCAGCTACAACCTGGAAAGCGCGACCTGGGACTCGGTCAACGTCGTCTACGCCCAGCTCGACCTCGACGTCGGGCCGGAATCGGTGACCGAAACCGCGAAGCAGATGGGGATTGAATCGCCGCTGCAGTCGGTCCCGGCGGAGGGAATCGGCGGTCTCGGGAGCGGGGTCACGCCGCTGGAAATGGCAGACGCCTACGCGACCCTCGCCAGCGGCGGCATCCACCACGATCCGACTGCGGTGAGCAAGGTCGAGTTCCCCGACGGCAAGGTCGACAACTTCGAGAAAGACTCGGGCGAACGCGTCCTCACCGAGGGCCAGGCCTACGAAGTCACCCGCATCCTCGAGGGCGTGATCACCCAGGGCACCGGCGCCGGCTACACCTCGATGGGCTGCTCCAGCGCGGCGGGCAAGACCGGCACCTCGGAGGAACTCTCCGACGCCTGGTTCGTCGGCTTCACGCCGCTCTTCTCGACCGCGGTCTGGGTCGGCCACCCGACCACGCGCGAATACACCGGTTTCGGCGGTCCCACCGCCGGCCCGATCTGGGCGAACTACATGTCGGAAGCGGTCGAAGGCGACTGCCCTGAATTCGAAACCCCCAGCTCGCTCCCCGAACTCGACGGCCTCGACAGCGAACACACCTCCTCGGGCGGCTACAGCGGCTACGACGAAGAAGAAACCTTCGAAGGCGAAGAAGAATCCGAAGACGAAGGCAAGGGCAAAGACAAGGGCGGCGAAGAAGGCGGCGAAGAAAACACCCCCGAGCCCGAACCGACCCCCGAACCAACTCCAGCCCCCGCGCCGAACCCAACGCCCGCCCCGCCAGCCGGCGGCGGCATCAGCCCCGGCTGATAACCGATTCCGAACTTCGGGGGTCCATAGCCCCCCAAATCTCGGAAGGGGTGGCTGATCGCCGACTCCGAGGTTCTCCTCGCTCTGGCGAGGACAATCTCGGAGTTGCTGCCTTATTCGCTGATGAGCTCGCGTTCGCGCGCGGCTAGAACGGCTGGCGTTCGAGGAGCTTGCCGGTGCGGTCGTAGGCGGCGATCGAGGTCGGCTCGATTCCGGCCGGGTAGAACTGGTCGAAGAAGCGCACTCGCCGCAGCCAGTGGTGGCGGTCGCTGAGGCGCTTCGGCGGCAGTTGGGTTGCGAACTCGAGCGTGGTGCCGTCGCTCATCGTCGCCACCAGCTTGGCGACCCGCCGGTTCGCCATCCCGCTCGTATCCGACTCCGGGAATTCGTCGACTTCACCGCCCTCATTGGCGTGGAAGACGAAGGTTTGTGGGATCGGCAGCGGGAAGGAAGAGAAGTAGCCCGCGTCGTTCTCCGCCGGATCGCCGATCGAGAACCAGAGCGTCGCCCACTGAACCTTCCCGCCGTAGGTGCCATCCGGCTTCACCAGCCTGCTGGTTTCTTCGCCCATGCGGATGCGCCATGGCACCCCGTAGAGACTCTTGCCGCTGGCAACGACGAAGGGAGTGTGCGGTCCGTCGGCGCCCGCAGCCGCCGGGAGAACCAAGGCGAGGGCGATCGCCAGCGCCGCTGCGCGCCTGGTCAAAGCCCGATCAGCTCGATCCGGTAGCCGTCGGGATCTCTGACGAAGCAGATGCGGTGGCCCTCGGTGCGGCCGCCGGGGCGGTAGGGGGGCTTTTCGGGCTCGATCCCGAGGGTCGCGAGGCGCGCCAGGGTGGCGTCGAGGCCCTCGACGCCGAGGGCGATGTGGTTGTAGCCGGTGCCGTGGTCGTACTCGGTGACGCCGTGGTTGTAGGTCAGCTCGAGTCGGGGGTCCTCGCCGGGCATCGCCATGAAGACGTTGACCGCCTCGTCGCCGATCGGCATCCGCCGCACCTCCTCGAAGCCGAGCTTCTCGTAGAACTCGACCGAGCGGTCGATCTCGCCGATCCGGTAGCAGGTGTGGAGAAAAGTTGGCACTGGAGGGACTCAAGGTTACCGGGGTCGGAATGGGCCGAAAAGCAGGTAGGCGCGGGCGTGGCCGTTGCGGTCGCCCGACCGGCGTAATACGGTGCTCGGCGGCCGCGGGGGATTCCCCCCGACCGTTCGGTATTCACATAGAGAAAGGCACGTCTTGCACAGCAAGCTTTCACGCCGCGCCCGTCTGCGGGCAGTGGCTCTCGCGGCTTCCAGCGCCGCCTTCGTCCTCGCCGTCGGCGGAGCCGGCATCGCCAGCGCCGCGACGCCCACCGGCGTCACCCAGAAGGTCGACATCGAGTTGACCAAAGGCAAGCTGAAATTCGTCGGCCCGGAATCGGTCACCGCCGGCGACCAGCTGGAAATCGTCAACGACACGAACCCGAAACAGGTCGGCCCGCACACCTTCTCGCTGGTCACCCAGAGCTCGCAGCCGAAGACCCCGAAAGCGCGGAAGAACTGCTTCACGCCGAAGCACATCTGCCTCGCGGTCGCGATCTGGCACGGCTTCAACCCGAAAACCGAAGAGATCACCAAGAACCCGGCCAAGGCCGGACCCGCCGGCTGGAGCACTGCCGGCAACGCCACCGGCAAGAAGGGCGACTCCTGGTTCACCGAAAAGAAGGGCGAGACCTTCAGCCAGGAAGTCACCGCCGCGCCGGGCACCACGCTCTATTACATGTGCGCCGTTCACCCCTGGATGCAGGGCAAAGTGAACGTCGTCGCGCCGGTGGTCCCGCTGCCGGCGCCGACCAGCTAGCGGCACGGCTGGGCAGCCCTCAACACCGCGTCGCCGCTTCGGGCGCCGAGCTTTCCTCGGCGCCCTCGGCGGCGGCGCCATTGCCGCCCTCCTGCCCCTGCGGGGCAGGAGCGGCGGCCTTCTGCCGCTGAGCGCCGAGCCCTCCGCGGCGCTCGCCGCGACCCCGTTCCGCGCCCGGCTGCCGATCCCGCCGGTCCTGCGCGACGACCACATCCGGATTCCGATCCGCGAGGCCGAGCAGCAGATCCTCCCCGGCCGCAAGACCAAGCTCTGGACCTACGGCGGCAGCTTCCCCGGGCCGACGATCCGCCGCCGCGCCGGGGAGCGCACCCGCGTCACCTTCCACCACCAGCTGCCGGAGAAGGTCGGTGAGCTCTCGGTCCACCTCCACGGCGGCCACAACCGCACCCAGTTCGACGGCCAGCCCGGCGGCCTGACCAAGGCCCAGCCGAGCTCCCTGTACTGCCGCATCCCCCGCGACCTCTCGGCCCGCGAGTCGGGCAACGACACCCTGCTCGAGCCCGGCGCCCGCAAAACCTACGTCTACGACCTCCGCGAGGGCGGCGATCCCGAACGCGCCTCGTTCCAGTGGTACCACGACCACCGCCTCGACCGCACCGCTCCCCACGTCTGGAAGGGCCTGGCGGGGATGTGGATCGTCGACGACGACTTCGAGGACTCGCTGCCGCTGCCGGAGGGCGATCGCGACCTGCCGCTGATGATCTGCGACCGCACCTTCGACCCCCGCAACCAGCTCACCGACCCCTTCAGCGACGACCGCCGCCCGCCGGCCGACGGGATCCTCGCCGAGACCGTCCTCGTCAACGGCGCCTACATGCCCCACCACCGGGTCGAAGCCCGCCGCTACCGGCTGCGGCTGCTCAACGTCTCCTCCTTTCGCAGCTACAACCTGCAGCTCACCGGCGGGCTGTCGATGGTCCAGATCGCGACCGAAAGCGGGCTGATGCCGAAGCCGATCCGCCGTCGCGAGATCATGCTCGGGCCGGCGGAGCGGGTCGAGGTGATCGTCGACTTCGCCGCCGCCCGCGGCCAGAGCGTCGAGCTCCGCAGCACGAAACGCCACCCCGGCCGCAACCCCGACGGCGCCAATACCTACGGCGGCGCCCTGATGCAGTTCCGCGTCGGCGCCGACCGCGTGCCCGACCCCAGCCGGGTGCCACGCCACCTGCGGCCGTTGCCGGCCTGGACCCGCCAGGCCAAGCGCCCTCCCGACAAGGTCTGGGAGGTGACGATCGGCGGCTTCTTCAAGACCACCTGGCGGATCAACGGGCGGACCTTCAACCCCGCCCACGTCGAGGCGTTCCCGAAGCTGAACACGACCGAGACCTGGGAAATCCACAACAAGACCAGCGTCGCCCACGTGATGCACCTGCACCACACCGACTGGTACCTGCTCGCGCGCAACGGCAAGCCGCCGCCGCCCTGGGAAGACTGCCTCAAGGAGACGTTCTTCGTCTACCCCAACGAAAAAATTCTCCTTGCCGGTCACTTCTCCGACTACACCGGGAAGTTCGTCGTCCACTGCCACATGCTGGACCACGAGGACCATGGACTGATGTCCCAGTTCCAGGTGGTTCGCGGCTAAAGGAAACATGGGGTTTTGCCGATGCCGCAGGCATGGCGAGTCCTCAAAATCGGGTAACGGAAAAAGGCCTCGGCGGCTGGGAAGTCCGCGCCGCCGCGGCGCTTCCGATCGCCGGCGCCGCCCTCGTCGCCCTTTCCCTGGCGCTGCCGCACCCCAGCGGCGGCAACCAGACCGCGCTGGTCGCGATCGCCGCGACCATGGCCCTGGTCGGCCTGCTCTGCTTTGCCTTCGCCGGGCGGCTGCCGCGGTTCGGCGTGCACGCGCTGATCGCCGGCTCGGTCGGGGCGACCGGCTTGCTGATCTACGAGTCCGGCGCCGCGGTCGGCCAGTACGGGACGGTCTTCGTCTGGGCGACCCTGATCTCGTCCTACTTCTTCCCGCGGCGGATCGCGGTCGTCCACTTTGCCTGGCTGCAGGCGGTATATGCGGCGACCCTACTGCTGGTCGAAAGCACTGCCGGCTACTCGCCGCTGACCCGCTGGCTCTTCACCTTCATCTCGCTCGGAGTGGTGATGCTGCTGGTCAGCGAGATCGTCAACGCCCAGGCCCGCTCCGACAAGCGCGCCCGCCGCTTCTTCGAGCTCTCCCACGACATGCTCTGCACGATGGACGAGGAAGGCCGCTGCCGCGAGGTCAACAGCGCCTGGACCCACCACCTCGGCTACTCCGCCGAGGAGCTGCGGGGGATGAACCTGCTCGAACTCACCCACCCCGACGACCACGAGCGGGCGCTCGCCGAGGCGCTGAGCCTGTTCAAGACGGGCTCCTCGGCCAGCCTCGAGACCCGGGTCCGCGCCAAGGACGGCAGCTGGCACTGGCTGCGCACCAGCTCGACCCTGGCGAAGGACGAAGGGGTCGTCTACGCGCGTTCGACCGACGTCACCCAGCTGAAGCTGATCGAGGGCGAGCGCGAGCGGCTGCTGGGCGAGGTCCAGGACCTTGCGCGCCACGACGCGCTGACCGGGCTGCCCAACCGGCGGGTGCTGCAGGAGCTGCTGCCGAAGGAGATGGCCCGCGCCCGCCGCAACGAGCTGTCGCTCTGCCTGGCGATCGTCGACATCGACCACTTCAAGGCCTACAACGACAGCCACGGCCACCTCGCCGGCGACGAGGTGCTGCGCGCCTGCGCCCGCGAATGGGATGGCGCCCTGCGAGGCGAAGACACCCTGGTCCGCTTCGGCGGCGAGGAGTTCCTCGTCCTGCTGCCCGACACCGAGCCCGAACATGCGGCGGAGATCGTCGAACGGCTGCGGGGGACGACACCGATGGGGCAGACCTGCTCGGCCGGCCTCGCCCTCTGGGACCGCGCCGAGAGCATCGACGACCTGCTGCGGCGCGCCGACGAGGCGCTCTACCTGGCGAAGGCGAGCGGCCGCAACCAGCTCGCGCAGGCGCAACTCACTGGTTAAGCCGGTAATGATTCGCGGATGGGCCGCGAAGAGCACGACCGCGCCGTGCGCTTCCGCACCGCTCGCCGCGACCCCGAGCTGACCGTCGTCGAGGGCTTCCACGCGCTGAAGCACGCGCTGCGGTTCGGCGCCGAGCTGGTCGAGGCGGTCGCGGTCGACCCGCCGGCCCTGGAGGCGATGGCGGCGGAGCTGGCGCCCGACCTGACCGGGCAGCTCGCCGGCGTCGTTCAGGCGGTCGACAAGGCGACCCTCGCCGACCTGGTCCCGCTGGTCCCGCACACCGGCGTCGCCGCGATCGCGCGCCGCCCGCGGGTCGACCTCGCCGCGGCGCTTGCCGACCCCTCACCGGCCCCGGCGGTCCTGCTCGAGCAGCCGCGCAACATGGGCAACATCGGCGCCTGCATCCGGGTCGCGGCCGCGGCCGGGGCGGCGGCGCTGATCGCGACGGGCGAGAACGACCCCTGGCACCCCGACGCGGTGCGCGGCGCCGCCGGGCTGCAGTTCGCACTCCCCGTCGCCCGGGTCGAGAGCCTGCCGGCGAGCGACAGGCCGCTGCTGGCGATCGACCCCGAGGGGGAGGAGCTGGCGCCCGGAGTGGTCCCCGAGCGGGCGATCCTCGCCTTCGGCACCGAGCGCCACGGCCTCAGCAGCGAGGTCTTCGAGCGGGCCGAGGCGCGCGTCTCGATCCCGATGCGCGAAGGTGTATCCAGTCTGAACCTGGCCACCTCGGTTGCAATTGTGCTTTTTGCAATGAGAATCCAAACTAACTAGACCCGCCAGTACCACCGAAAGGAAGCAAAGTGCCACTCCCAATCGCCGACGTCAGCTTTGGGGAACTCCTCCTCATCGCGCTCGAGGTGTTCTTCTTCGTGATCTGGATCTGGATCCTGATCACGATCCTCACCGATCTCTTCCGTGACCACGAGTTGTCCGGCTGGGGCAAGGCGGGGTGGTGCCTGTTCCTCGTCATCGTCCCCTTCCTGGCGTCCCTGATCTACCTGATCGCCCGCGGCAGCGGCATGCGCGATCGCACGATCCAAGCCCAGGCCGACGCGAAAAAGCATTTCGACGAATACGTCCAGCAGCAGGCGCACGCCGGCTCTTCCGCCGACGAGCTGCACAAGCTCTCCGAGCTGAAGGCGAAAGGCGACCTCAGCCAGGCGGAGTTCGACCAGGCGAAGGCCAAGCTGCTGGCCTAGAAGCGCTTCGGGTCCGGGGGTCGACGGCGGCCCCCGGACTCCTCCAATCCCCGCAAATTGCAAGGGAAGTTGCGGGTTATCGACTACTTCCAGGGCGTTTAGGCGGCTTCGCTAGCCTGCGCCGTCGTGCTGTTCAGCTCCTCCACGAGCGCAGCGCGGCGCCGTGCTCTGATCTTCGCCGCGCTGCTTTTGGCCGCAACCTGCGCGCTGGCCCTCGCCTGGACGGAAACCGCGCCGGCCGATCCCCAGCAGAAGCTGGAACAGACGCGCGACAAGCTCGAAGGGGTGCGCGAACAGGGCGACGAACTGGCCGCCAGCATCGCCGAACAGAACCGGGCGATCGACGCGAAGCTGGGCGAAGTCTCGGCCCTGCGCCAGGAACAGGAAGCGGTCGAGGCCGAACTGGCCGAAAAAGAAGCCGAACTGAAGCGGGCGACCGCGGCGCTGGAAGCCGAAGAAGAACACCTCGAGCGGGTGCGGGCGAAGCTGCAGCGGGCGATGGGGGTGCTGAGCGAGCGGCTGGTCGCGATCTACGAGTCGGGCTCGCCGGACATGCTGAACGCGATCCTCGAATCCGAAGACTGGGACGAGATGGCCGCGCAGACCGAGTACCTGCGCCAGATCCAGGAATACGACGACGCGGTCGTCAACCGGGTCAAGAGCCTGCGCGACCAGGTCCGCTCGGCGGTCGAGCGGCTCGACGCGCAGCGGGCGAAGATCGAAACCGCGCGCGACGAAGTCGCCACCAAGGAGCGCGAAGTCGCCGCCGCCAGCCAGGCCGCCTCGGCCCGCTTCCATGAACTAAAGGCCGAACAGGCCGAGCGCCAGGAAGCGCTCGACGCGCTGCAGTCCCGGGAATCGGCGCTCAGCGACAACCTCTCGGCGATCTCCGAACAGGTCGCCTCCGAAGGCGGCGACGCGACCGAAGGCCAGCTGCCGGCGCCGCTCAACCCCGGCCAGGAAGCGCAGGTGCTGAGCGAAAGCGAAGCGAGCGCTCCGGCCTCGGCTCCGGCGGCGGTCCAGGACGTGATCTCCGCCGGCAACGCGATCGCCACCACCCCCTACATCTGGGGCGGCGGCCACGGCTCCTTCGAATCCTCCGGCTACGACTGCTCCGGCGCGGTCAGCTACGCCCTGCACGGCGGCGGCTTCCTCGAAAGCCCGCTCGACTCGACCGGCCTGGAGACCTGGGGCGAACCCGGGCCCGGCCAGTGGATCACCGTCTACGCCAACTCCGGCCACGCCTGGATGGTCGTCGCCGGCATCGCCTTCGACACGGTCGGCGGCCCCGGCCCCCGCTGGCACGACCCCTGGGTTGATTCGCCAGAAGGCTTCATAGCTAGACACCCTGCTGGGTATTAACCCGCGCCTGCCTCGGGTAGCTTTGGGGCCATGGATCTTGAGCAGCAGCTGGAGGAGATGCTCCGGGTCGAGAAGTTCGAGCCGCCCGAGGAGTTTCGGGCGAACGCGCTTTGGTCGGATCCCAAGGTCTACGAGGAGGCCGCCGCCGACCCCGAGGCCTGGTGGACGGCGCAGGCGAAGGAGCTGCTCGACTGGGACGTCGAGCCGAGCGAGGGGCTCGACGACTCCAACCCGCCCTTCTACAAGTGGTTTGCAGACGGGCGGCTGAACGCTTCGGCCCAGTGCCTCGACCGCCACGTCGAGGCCGGCATCGGCGACCGCGTCGCCTACCACTGGCGCGGCGAGGAGGGGGAGGAGCGCGACGTCACCTACGCCGACCTGCACCGCGACGTCCAGCGCTTCGCCAACGCGCTCAAGGACCTCGGCGTGGAAAAGGGCGACGTGGTCGGGATCTACCTGCCGATGATCCCCGAGGTCGTCGTCGCGATGCTCGCCTGCGCCCGGATCGGCGCCCCCCACAACGTCGTCTTCGGCGGCTTCAGCGCCGAGTCGGTGGCCGAGCGGATGGACTTCTCCCAGGCCAAGGCGCTGGTCACCGTCGACGGCGCCCGCCGCAAGGGCAAGACGGCGCCGATCAAGCCGGCGGTCGACGAGCACATGGCCGACCACCAGGCACTGGAGACGATCGTCGTCGTTCGCCACACGGGGATCGAGTGCCCGATGAGCGAGGGCCGAGACGTCTTCTACGACGAGGTGATGGCGGCGGCCGACCCCGAGTGCCCGGCCGAGCCGATGGAGGCCGAGCACCCGCTCTACATCCTCTACACCTCGGGCTCGACGGCGAAGCCGAAGGGGATCCTCCACACCACGGGCGGCTACATGACCGGCGTCACCGCCACCCACCGCTACGTCTTCGACCTGAAGCCCGAGACCGACGTCTACTGGTGTGCCGCCGACGTCGGCTGGGTCACCGGCCACTCCTACATCGTCTACGGGCCGCTCTCCAACGGCGCGACCTCGGTGATGTGGGAGGGGGCGCCCGACTACCCGCACAAGGGGATCTGGTGGGAGCTGATCGAGCGCTACAGGGCGACGATCCTCTACGCGGCGCCGACCGCGATCCGCACCTTCATCAAGTGGGGGGCGGAGATCCCCGCGGAGCACGACCTCTCCTCGCTGCGGCTGCTGGGCTCGGTCGGCGAGCCGATCAACCCCAAGGCCTGGCTTTGGTACCACGAGGTGATCGGCGGTGGCCGCTGCCCGATCGTCGACACCTGGTGGCAGACGGAGACCGGCGCGATCATGATCTCGCCGCTGCCGGGGATCACCGCGACCAAGCCCGGCTCGGCGACGACGCCGTTCCCGGGGGTCGAGGCGCAGGTCGTCGACGAGTCGGAGGGCAAGCCGGTCTCCGAAGGGCAGGGACTGCTGGTCCTCGAGCGCCCCTGGCCCTCGATGCTGCGCGGCCTCTACAAAGAGGACGACCGCTTCGTCGAGACCTACTTCTCCCGCTTCGGCAAGGAGCGCTACCTGGTCGGCGACGCCGCGCGGCGGGACTCCGACGGCTACTTCTGGGTGATCGGCCGGATCGACGACGTCGTCAACGTCTCCGGCCACCGGCTCTCGACCGCCGAGGTCGAGTCGGCGATCGTCGCCCATCCCGACGTCGCCGAGGCGGCGGTGATCGGCGAATCCGACGAGGACACCGGGCAGGCGATTTGCGCCTTCGTCACCGTCCGCGGCGAGAAGGCCGAAAGCGAGGATCTGGTCGAGGGGATCCGCGCCACCGTCGCCGAGCGAATCGGCAAATTCGCCCGCCCGAAGCGGATCGTCTGGGCCGACGACCTGCCGAAGACCCGCTCCGGCAAGATCATGCGCCGGCTGCTGCGCGACATCGCCGAGGGCCGCGCCCTGGGCGACGTCACCACCCTGCGCGATCCCGACGTGATGAAGGAGCTCGAGTCGAAGATCGCCGAGGAGCAGGCGAAGGCCGACTGAGGGACCTCTAACGCTTCGCCATCTGCGCGATCGCGACCTCGAGCGCCTGCAGCTGCTCCTGGACGCTCTTCAGTTCGCGCAGCGCCAGCGCCTCGGCGCTGAGGCTCTCCTCCTCCATCTCCTCCTCGATCTCGGCAATTTCGGGAGCGAGGAAGCGCTGGGCAAAGGAACCGGTGAGGAGGGCGACGAACCCGATCCCGACCAGCAGAACGAAGACGGAAACGATCTCGCCGCCGGTGGTAGTCGGCTCGATGTTCGAGCCGAGCGTGGTCATCGTCGTGATCGCCCAGTAGATGTCGTCCCAGAAGTCGAGGTCCTGCCGCTGCTCGAAGGCGTCGAAGAGGGCGGCGCCACCGACCACCGAGAGCAGCGCCAGCAGGGCGGCGTAGCGGACGCCCTCCAGCGAGAAGACCTCGCGCGAGAGCTGGGCCAGCCGCAGGAGACGCAAGAGGCGCAGCAGGCGAAGGACCCGCAGGCTCTGCAGGCCGGCGGGCAGGACCGGCGGGGTGAGGAAGACGATGACGAGGTCGAGCGGGTGGTGCCTAATCCACTTGCGTCGGTCGGGCACGACCGAGAGCATCACCACGAACTCGACCAGGAAGGCGGTCCAGGTCACCCAGTTGAGGCCGACGGCGATGGTCTGGAGCAGACCACCCGGCTCGGACTCGGTGATCGCCACGGTCGGCAGCGTCAGCGCCGCCGCGATCAGCATCGGCGTTTTCAGCCGTTCGGCAACCCGCGTGCTGCGAGCGTCCATCCCCGGCTCGAAGTGGAGAGGCCGCTGCTCGACTCTGGGGTCCACCGCGATTGATTCGACGGCGCGAGTAGGTGTCCTGGCCCCAGAAACGACAGGACCCGCCGCGAAGGCGGGTCGAGTCTGGTGAAGCGGGGAACCACCCCGCAGACGGCCGACAACCGTCTCTCAAGGTAGCACGGCATTGCGCGCTCCCTGCTCGACCCGCCCGTGGCGGTCTATGTCTGCGGAGGGCACCGGACTCGAACCGGACCCGGCGGTTGACCGGGCAGTGTGGTTGTCGGCCACCTGGAGCACGCCTGTCTCCTTCAACCCTCCGGCGGCCGATCCTAGGGACAGTTTTCGCCACTTCAATAGGCGTTACTGAATTGGCTCGAAGAATTGACACTCACGTTTCAATTCGACTCGCAAAGCCACCTAATCGGCTCCAGAAACGACAAGACCCGCCGCGAGGGCGGGTCGAGTCAGGTGAAGCGGGGAACCACCCCGCACACAGCTGAGACCTGTGTCCTCAAAGTTAGCGCGTCTAGGTGTTCGACTCCGTTGTTGCCGGTTCCGCCTCAACGTGCTCACCTCGGGGCCCTAAGATCGACGCATGTGCAGAAACATCAGGACCCTCCATAACTTCGATCCACCCGCGACCGACGAGGAGATCCAGGCCTCGGCACTGCAGTACGTGCGCAAGATCAGCGGCTCGACCAAGCCGTCGCAGGCCAATGCCGAGGCCTTCGACGAGGCGGTCGAGGCGGTTGCTGACGTCACCCGCCAGCTGCTCGACCGTCTTGTCACCACCGCGCCGCCGAAGGACCGCGAGGTCGAGGCCGCCAAGGCCAAGGCCCGCTCCGAAGCGCGATTCGCGGCGTAGGGGCTTCCGCCTAGCCGGACTCGGCCGGCTGCGCCCCGGCGCGGGCGAGGAATTCGACCAGCAGGCGCTCGACGGTCTCCGGCGCGTCGGCGAACGGCCAGTGGCCGCTGGCCGGGAGGACGTGGACATCGGCCGAAGGGAAGGCCCGGCGCTGCTCGACGGCATAGGAGGAGGGGAGATAGGCGTCGTGTTCGCCCCAGACGACCAGCGCCGGGACGTCGCGGGGGGCGAGCAGCCCGATCAGGTTCTCGGACATGCCGCCCGGGTCCGGCGTCGCCCGGTAGAGCTTCAGCACCGCCCGCCTCGTGCGCCGGTCGTAGTGGTCGTACATCGTTTCGACGAACTCGCGCGGCAGCCCGCGCGGCTCGTTGCGGTTGAGCGCGGCGCGGTAGCCGCGGCGGTTGGTGATCGCCTGGAAGAGCTCGCCGAGGACCGGGGTCCGCCAGATTCGCGCCAGCCGGTGCCAGGTGTAGCCGGGGAGGACGCCGGTGTCGATCAGGACGATGCCGGCGAGGGCGTCGGGATGGGCCATCGCCCAGATCAGCCCGATCGGGCCGCCGAAGTCGTGCAGCACCAGCTGCGCCCGCTCGATCCCCAGCTCGCCCAGCGCTTCGGCGACGAACTCCGCGTAGCCGAAGGGGGTGTGCTCGAAGCTGTCGGGGGCGATCGTCTCGCCGAAGTCGGGCAGGTCGAAGGCCACCGCCCGGTGGCCCGCCGCGCCCGCGGCGCCGGCCAGCCGCACCCAGTCGTCAGCCGAGCCGGGGTTGCCGTGGACGAAGACGACGGCCTCGGCGGCGCCGGCCGGCCCTGCCTGGACGAGGCGGGTCCTGGTGCCGCCGACGAGCAGGCTGGAGCGCTCGACCGCGGCGGTCATCGGGCCAGGGCATGGCGGGCGTTAACCGCGATCGCCCGCGGCACCACCCTGGAGAGCATCCGCGCCGGTCTGATCTGACGCGTCGCGTAGGAGTCGAGGATCGCCGCCGACTTGGGATCGCGGGCGGCGGCGGCGAACAGCAGCCGTTCCGGCGGGTCGAAGCGGCGCCCCTTCGAGTATTCGTGCATGAAGAAGGTGTGCCCCCGCAGCTCCTTCGCGTGGCGGCGGCGGTAGCGACTCAGCCCCTTCTCCAGCGGCTCGGAGCCGGCAAGCGCGGGGAGGACCGCGTCGGACATCCACTCCGCCGACTGGAAGGCCCAGCCGCAGCCGACCCCGAAGAGCGGGTCGGCGGCAAGCGCCGCGTCGCCGACCAACGCCAGGCCGGGAGCGGTTGGGCGCCGCATCCGGTTGGTCATGTCGACCTTCCCCAGCACGGGCCCGACCCTGCGACCCTCGCGGATCGGCGGCGCCTCGGGGACGTCGGAAAGGAACTTGACCAAGGCACCCTCGGGGTCCTGCTTGAACTCGGGGAGGCGATCCTTGGTCGGCATCGCCGCGTAGAAGGTGAGGTTTTCGTCGGTGGGGAAGGCGGCCGCCCACTGCGGGTCGAGGAACCAGGCCGTCGCGTCGGGCGCGTGCGCCGGCGCGGCCCCTTCGAAGTAGCCGCCGTAGGCGAACCTGGCGTTGGGGGAGATCTTGACCGGGACTTCGCTGAGCTCGGCGACGTGCGAGTCGCGGCCGTCGGCGCCGATCGTCAGCCGGGCCCGCAGCTCGCGCTCCTCGCCGCCGGGGTTGCGGGCGGCGATGCCGGCGAAGGCCCCGTCCTCGCGCAACAGCCGCTCGGCGTTCCAGCCGAGCATCAGCTCGACCCCGGCCGTCGCGGCGGCGGTCGAGCGGACCATCGGGTCGAGCACCTCGCGGCGCAGGTTGATCCCGCGCGAGGCCTGCTCGGGAGGCGCCTCGACCCAGCCCCACCTGGTCCAGGCGTGCACCCGCGGCCGCTGTCCGCCCGCCGCTTCGATCGGCTCGAGCAGCCCCAGGCGTTCGATCGCCGGCACGCCGGAGGCCTGGATGAAGTGCGAGCAGGTGCGCTTGTAGGCCTGCGGGTCGGGCTGCTTCTCGACGACCGCGACCCGGAGGCCGGCGCGGCCGAGCCGGATCGCTGCGGCGCAGCCGGCGAGGCTGGCGCCGACGATGACCGCGTCGTACGCCGGTCGGTTGCCGATGATGGGGGACGGGGAATCGGTGCCGGGCATCTTGGGCCTCCCGCGAGGTTGCTGTACCGTTCGTCCCGAACTATACGCCCCGAACTATGAAAAGCAAATCGAAAGAGATCAAGCTCACCGGCACCTCCTACGCCCTGATGGCCGTTCTGCACGAGTTCGGGGAGATGACCTCCTACGACATCAAGCAGGCGATGGAGAGCTCGATCCAGAACTTCTGGCCGGTCCCCCACACGACCGCCTACGAGGAGCCGGCGCGCCTCGCCGCCGCCGGCTACCTGACCGCCCACCAGGAGGAGGGCGGCCGCCGCCGCCGCGTCTACGCGCTCACCGAGGCGGGGAGCCGGGCCCTGGCCGAGTGGGCGGCAGGGCCAGAGACGGCGCCGCCGCAGCTGCGCGATGAAGTGATGCTGAAGGTGTTCGCCGGTGCGGACCCGGCGGTGCTGGTCGCCGACCGGGTCGAGTGGCACCGCGGGAAGCTCGAGGAGCTACGCGGTTACCTGGCGCTGGCTCGGGTGGGCGAGGGATTCGGAGCCTCGGAACGGACCCTGATCGCCGGTATCGCCTACCACGAGAAGATGCTGGAGATGATCGACCGCCTGGCCGCCACCTCGCGCGGCGGCGATTAGCGGCCGACGAGCCGGCGGAGGTTGACGGCGGCGATCCGGCCGGCCATCGGGAGGAGCGTTTCCTGCGGCCGCCTGCGGCGGGTGCCGACCGACTCGAAGAGGGCGGCCGCCCGCGGGTCGCGAGCCGCGGTGGAGATCATCAGCCGTTCGCTGGGGTCGAACCTCCGACTCGTGGAGTAGTCGTGGATGAGGCGGGCGTGCATCCCCAGCTGCCGGCGGTGGCGCTTGCGGTAGCGGCGCAGCCCGTTCTCCAGGGACTCGATCCCGCGCAGGGCCGGGGAGACGCTGTCGGCCAGCCACTCGCCGGACTGGAACGCGAAGCCGCAGCCGACTCCGAACAGCGGATCGGTGGCCAGCGCGGCGTCGCCGATCAGGGCGAGCCCGGGGGCGATCGGCCCCCGGATCCGGTTGAGCATCTCGATCCTGCCGGTCGGCGTGCCGACCAGCCGGCTCTCGCGGATCGGCGGCGGCTCCGGGACGCCGGCGACGTGGTCGACCAGGGCCCGCTCGGCGTCCTCCCTGAACTCCGGCGCGCGGTCCTTGTGCACCATTGCGATGTAGAAGACGAGCCCGCCGTCGGTGGGAAAGGCTGCGGCCATGTCGGGATCGAGCAGCCAGACGGCGCCATCGGGCCAGAACCTGGGACGAGGCCCCTCGAAGTAGCCGCCGTAGGCGAGCCGAGCGTGGGGGAGGGTCTTCTCCCCGACGGCGGCCATCGTCGCCACCGCCGAGTCGCGACCGTCGGCCCCGACCGTGAGCGTTGCCTCGATCTCTCGCCGGTTCCTCTCGCGATCGCGGACGACGACGCCGCGGCAGGTTCTTCCCTCCTGCAGGAGCCGCTCTGCCCTCTGCCCCAGCATCAGCTCGACGCCGGCTTGGGCCGCTGCTTTCTCGCGCAGCATCGGGTCGAGCAGCTCCCGGCGCAGGTTGAGGCAGTAGGCGCTTCGCTTCTCGGTCGGTTCGATCCAGCCCCAGCGCGTCCAGGTGTGGAAGCGAGATCGCAGCCCGCCTGCGGCGAGGATCGGCTCGTAGAGACCGAGCCGTTCGATCGTCGGCACCGCCGAGGCCTGGATGAAGTGCGAGCAGACCCGCTTGTAGGAGTTTGGGTCGGGGCTCTTATCGATCAGGGCGACGCGGGCGCCGGCCCGGCTGAGGAGGATCGCCGCGGTGCAGCCGGAGAGGCTGGCCCCGACGATGGCGACGTCGTAATCGGCCCTGGAGGCCATGCCCATGACCCTATGCGCGGGGGACGTCCCGGCAAAGGGAGTTGGTCACATAACTAGTTTGCTAAACTAATTATCAACGCTAATCAATGACCGCGAAAGCCGACATACCCCTCAGCGAGCGAGCCGCGCACCTGCGTATCGCGATCGTCCGCACCGCCCGGCGGTTGCGGCAGGAGGCGGCGGCTGAGACCAGCGGCCTGACCCCGACCTCGGTCGCGGCGCTGGCGACGATCGAGCGCCACGGGCCTATGACTCCGAGCGAGATTGCCGAGATCGAGCGGGTCAAGCGCCCGACGATCACCCGCACCCTCGAGTGCCTGCTGCGGGAGGGGCTGATCGACCGCGCCCGCGACCCGCAGGACGGGCGCAGCGCTCTGATCAGCGTCAACGGCGCCGGCCGCGAGCGGCTGCGGCGGCTGCGCGGGCGCAAGAACGCCTACCTGGCGCGCCGCATGCGGGACCTGACCGCCGAGGAAGTGGAGACGCTCGAGCGGGCGACCGAGATCCTCGAGCGGATGCGGGAGGGAGACCGAGGGTGAGCGCCGCCCTCCGTCACTCGTTCAACTCGCTGGAGGTCCGCAACTACCGCCGCTATTTCGCCGGCCAGCTGATCTCCCTCTCGGGGACCTGGATGCAGACGGTCGCGGCGATCTGGGTGATCCTCACCCTGACCGACAGCGGCGTCGCCGTCGGCCTCACCACCGCTCTGCAGTTCCTGCCGATGCTGCTGCTCGGGGCCTGGGGCGGCCTGCTCGCCGACCGCATCCCCAAGCGGCGGCTGCTGATCACCACGCAGGCGCTGATGATGATCCCGGCGGCCGGCCTCTTCGCCGTCACCGTCACCGGGGTCGTGACGCCGTGGATGGTCTACCTCGCGGTCTTCGCCTTCGGCTCGCTGAACGCGGTCGACAACCCGACCCGGCAGAGCTTCGTCTACGAGATGGTCGGCCCGGACCGGGTCGTCAACGCGGTCAGCCTCAACAGCGTCATCGTCCAGGCGGCGCGGATCGTCGGCCCGGCGATCGCCGGCGTGCTGATCGCGACCGTCGGCGTCGCCCCCGTCTTCGCCCTCAACGGCCTCACCTTCGTGGCGATGATCCTGGCGCTGCGGGGAATGGACCCGGGCCGCCTGCACGCGACGCCGGTCGCCGCCCGCGAGCCGGGAGCGATCCGCGCCGGCCTCCGCTACGTGCGGCGCACGCCTGAGCTGATGGTCCCGCTCGCCCTGATGGGCCTGGTCGGAACGCTCGGCTTCAACTTCCAGGTGGTGCTGCCGCTGCTCGCCAAATTCAGCTTTCAGTCGGGCGCAATGACCTACGCCGCCCTCGTCTCGGCAATGGCAGTCGGCTCAATCGCCGGCGCCCTGGTAAACGGCCACCGAGGCCGCACCGGCCCCCGCCTCATAGCCGGCGGCGCGCTCGCCTTCGGAGTCTCAGCCCTTCTGGCGGCAGCAATGCCAAGCCTCGCCCTGGAGATCCTCATGCTCGCCGTCCTGGGAGCAGCAGCCGTCACCTTCGCAGCAACGATCAACTCCACCCTCCAACTGGCGGTCACCCCGGAGATGAGAGGCCGGGTAATGGCCCTCTACAGCGTCGTCTTCCTAGGCTCAACCCCAATCGGAGCGCCGTTGACCGGCTGGCTGGCCCAAAACTACGACCCCCGCTTCGCCCTCTTACTTGCAGGCATCTCAGGCTTAGCGGCAGCCTGGGCAGCCCACATCAGCTTCAGCCACATCAAAGGCCGCCACGAACCCGCGACCGGAGAGCACGTCGTCGCGTAGGTCCTCCAGCTGTCGGAGGGCCTGTCGGTGGGGGTGTTCCCGGTACTCAGCATGGAGCCGGCCCGATTGCGTTTGGGGCGCAGCCGTAAAACCAGCCAGCCGGCGGAGGTGCTCCGGGAACACCCCCACCGACAGGCCCAAATACCTACTGCTCAGCCGATGTACCCCGCCGATTCGAGGTAAGCCTTAGCGGCCTCCTTCGGCGTTTGCTTTTCAAGTTCGACCCGAGCATCAAGCTCCTGCATCACTTCCAGGTCGAGCCCTTCCTGAACCTGCAGGATCGTCTTTTCGTAATCCGGCCCAGCTTCTTCGGCGACCTTCTTCTCGGTCACGAAGATCACGTTGCCGGCCGGGAAGACTTCCTTGTCGTCTTCGAGGATGACGAACTTGTCGCTCTCGGCCGAGAGCTGCGGATCGGTGGTGAAGAGGATCGAGAGATCCGCCTGACCCTTTTCCAGCACGGTGTAGCGGAGGCCGATGTCGACCGGGGTGAAGGACTTGAACTTCAGCCCGTACAGTTTTTCCAGCCCGGCCAGGCAGTCGATCCGCTGGCGGCACTCGGGGGAGCCGTAGAGGGAGAGTTTTTCCGAGACGCCTTCGAGGTCGGAGATCGTCTTCAGGCCGTACTTTTCGGCCGTCTCGGTGGTCGTGCCGACCGCGTTGGCGGATGCGAACGGCGTCGGTTCGAACGCCTGCAGGCCTTCGGCTTCGAATTCTTCGTTCGCCTTTTCCCACGCTTCGGTGGCGTCGGCGGGGACTTCTTCGGGTTCGAGGCCGAAGAACGAGGTCAGCGCCGTCGAGGCGTACTCCGGGTAGCCGGAGATCTGCCCGGTCTTCACCGCTTTCAGGGCAACGGTTTCGGAGCCGAGGTTGAGCGCGGTCTTCACCTTGTAACCGGCCGCGGCCAGGGCCTGGGCGTAGATTTCGCCGAGGATTTCCTGTTCGGGGAAGTTCTTCGAGCCGATCGTCAGGTTGACTTTGCCGTTGTCGGGGTTGGACTGGATCGCCCCCGTTTCGCCACCTTCGGTCGAGCCGGAAGTGGTGCTGTCGCCGCTGCTGCCGCAGGCGGCGAGCGCCAGGGTCAGCGCGAGCGCCGCCAGTGCCGCAAGCAGCACCCGCATTCTCGTCTGGTCGGTCCTCACTTGTTGCCTCCTAATTGGGGTGGATTGGTGAGTCTGGGTTACGCAGTCTTTACCTTCAGCCCGTCGGAAGTCAGCCGGCGCTGGAGAAGGGCGAGCAAGCCCTCGATCGTCATCGCCAGCAGGGCGACGAGGATCGCGCCGGCGAGCAGGCCGTTTTCGCCGTAGACGTTGCGGTTGAGGATGAAGTCGCCGAGCGTTTCGACCCCGGCCAGAGGCGCGATGGTCGCGGTCGCGACGATGACGATCGCCGCCCCGCGGATCCCGCCCATCACCGTGGGGATCGCCAGCGGCAGCTCGACCTTGCCGATGATCGCGAGCTCGGTCATGCCCAGTCCGCGGGCGGCGTCGACGGTGGCAGGGTCCACCTGGCGCACGCCGACGTAGGCATTGACGAGGATCGGGGCGATGCCGAGCAGCGCCAAGGCCGGCGCCACGTTCCTCATCCCGATGCCGATCAGGGTCGCGACCAGGGCGATCACCGCCAGCTCGGGGACCGCACGGCCGACGTTGCCGATGCCGACGGCAATGAGTTCGCCCTTGCCGCGATGGCCGAGATAGAGCCCGATCGGCAGGCCGATCAGGAGCGCCAGCGCCAGCGCCAGCACCGTCACCTCGAGGTGGCCGATCAGCAGTTCCATCGTCTTTTCGAATCCGCCGACCTTCTTGCCGCCGGTGACGTTCGATTCCTGGGGGGCGAAAATGAATTCGACCGCACCGATGAAGGAGGCGAGGGGAGGGGCGCTCATATCGGCCTTACCTTCCGCCACGGGGTCAGCAGCCGCTGGGCAGTCAGCAATAGGAGGTCGAAGACGATCACCATCACGGCGATGATCGCGACGGCGATCAGGATCGCGGTCGGAAAGTTGAAGTTCGAGCCGTACATCTCCGTCCCCAGCCCGCCGGCGCTGATGAAGACGACCAGGGTCGTGATCGCGATCGTGCTGGCGGTAGCGATCCGCAGCCCGGCGATGATCTCGGGCGTCGCCAGCGGCAGTTCGACTTTCCAGAGGATCTGACGGTTCGTCAATCCCATCCCGCGGGCGGCGTCCTTGACCGAATCGGGGACGTTGTCGAGGCCCAGCATCGTGTTGCGGTAGATGATCTGCAGGGTGTAGGCGGAGAGGACGATGATCGCCGTGTCCCGGCCGAAGCCGGTCAGCGGCAGTAGGAGGAAGAAGAAGGCGATGCTGGGGATCGTGTAGAGAATGCCGGTGGCGGCGAGCAGGGGCGGTTGCAGCCAGCGGGTGCGATGGGAGAACAGGGCCAGCGCGAAGGCGATCACGAACCCGATCACTACCGAGATGACGACCAGTTCCAGGTGCTGCTGGGCCGGCGTCTGGTAGCGGTCGATGTTTTCTTTCGCCCAGTCGAAGCAGAAGAGGTGGGCTTCGTTGGCCTGACAGGGGAGCGTGCCGGAGGTGCGTTCTTTGAAGAAGTCTTCGCCGACCTGCCCCGCCGCCGCGACGACCACCGGGTTAACCATGCGGTCGCTCCACCGCCGGCTGCTCGTCGGTCTTCGCCTTCGGCGAGGCGAGGAACTCGGAGATGATCTCGACCGAGAGGACGCCGGCGACGCGGCCGGTGTGGTCGACCACCGGCGCGTACTGGGTCTCGTGCTGGAGCAGGTCGGCGAGGGCGTCGCGCATCACGTCGTCGAGCTCCAGCACCGGGCCCAGCGGCGAGTCGGGCCGGCTCGGCACCGTCTCGGCGCGGAGATCGCGCTCGCTGAGCCAGCCGAGCGGGCGGCGCTCGCCGTCGACCAGCAGCGGGTAGGGCACCTCGACGTCGGGCGAGTCGAGCTTCGCCCGCACCTCGCCGGTCGCCTGGCCGACATGGGCCAGCGGCGCCTCCCAGAGGTCGATGTCGCGGACCCGCATCAGCGCCAGCCGCTTCAGCGCCCGGTCCGCCCCGACGAAGTCCTCGACGAACTCGTTGGCCGGCGCCATCAGCACCTCCGCCGGGGTCGCGTACTGCTCGACCCGGCCGCCCTCGCGCATGATCGCGATCCGGTCGCCCATCTTGATCGCCTCGTCGATGTCGTGGGTGACGAAGAGGACGGTCTTGCGGATCTCCGCCTGGAGGCGGAGGAACTCGTTCTGCAGGCGCTCGCGGTTGATCGGGTCGATCGCGCCGAAGGGCTCGTCCATCAGCATCACCAGCGGGTCCGCGGCCAGCGCCCGGGCGACGCCGACGCGCTGCTGCTGGCCGCCGGAGAGCTGGGCGGGATAGCGGTCGCCGAGCTCGGGGTCGAGCCCGATCAGCTCCAGCAGCTCGGCGCTGCGGGCGCGGATCCGGTCCTTCTTCCAGCCGAGCAGCTGCGGGACCGCGCCGATGTTCTCGCTGATCGTGCGGTGGGGGAAGAGGCCGATCTGCTGGATCACGTAACCGATCTCCCGCCGCAGCTGCGCCGGCTCGTAGTCGCGGACCGATCGGTCGCCGAGGAGGACGTCTCCTTCGGTGATCTCGACCGTACGGTTGACCATCCGCATCGCCGTCGTCTTGCCGCAGCCGGAGGGGCCGACGAGGACGCAGATCTCGCCGGCCGGGACCTCGAGGGTCAGCTTGTCGACCGCCGGGGCGGTGGCGTCGCCGTAGCGCTTGGTCGTTTCCTCGTAGCGGACCGAAGAGGTGGCGTGCTCGTTCATAGCCCCAGTCTTTCCCCTTGGGCGGCGGCTCGAACCACGATTTCCTCCAAATCCTCGATTTCGCCGCCGCGCATCAGCGCCTTGCCGGCGACGACGGCGGTGTCGACGACGGCACCGGTGGCGGCGTAGACGAGGTCGGCGGTGAGGTCGCCGATCGCCAGCTCCGGCGCCTCGGCGCGCAGGAGGAGGAAGTCCGCGGGCGCGCCGGGCACGAGCCTGGTGGCCCCGAGCCGCGGGGCAAGGGCGCCGGTGGCGACGGCCCAGGCTTCGCCGGCCTCGATCGCGGTCGGGTCGGCGGCGGCGTGCTTCTGGACGAGGGCGAAGGTCTTCAGGTCGGCGAGCAGGTCGAGCGAGTCGTTGGAGCCGGCGCCGTCGGTACCGAGACCGACGGCGACCCCGGCGGCCCGCGCGGCGGGGTAGGGGAAGACGCCGCCGACGGCGAGCTTCATATTGGCGACCGGGTTGGCGACGACGGTGGCGCCGCGCTCGGCGATCAGCGCCAGCTCCTCGGGGTCGAGCCAGACGCCGTGGGCGAGGACGGTGCGCTCGCTCAGCAGTCCGAGGCGGTCGAGGTAGAAGGCGGGACGGGTCCCGTGCTCGGCGAGGCAGTCCTGGACCTCGCCCTCGGTCTCGGAGAGGTGGATCTGGACCGGCAGGTCCCGCTCGGCGCTGAGCTCGGCGATCCAGGCCAGCGACTCTTCGCTGACGGTGTAGATCGCGTGCGGGGCGAGGGCGGGGGTGATCTCGGGACCGAAGCCGGCGAGCTCCTCGAGGCCGCGGTGCGCCATCTCGCGCAGCTGCTCGGGGCTGCCGTGGAGGTCGAAGAGCGGCGCGCCGATCGTCGCCCTGATGCCGGCGTCCGACACCGCGCGCGCGGTCGCCGCCGGGTGCCAGTACATGTCCCAGAAGCGGGTGGTGCCGCTGCGCAGCATCTCGGCGCAGGCGAGGCGGGCGCCCCAGTAGACGTCCTCGTCGGTCAGCTTCGCCTCGACCGGCCAGATCTTCTCTTCCAGCCACGGCATCAGCGGCAGATCGCCGCCGGAGCCGCGGAAGAGCGTCATCGCCGCGTGGGTGTGGCCGTTTACCAGCGGCGGCACCAGGTGGGCGCCGCCGGCGTCGCTCGTTTCGTCGCCAGGCTGGGCCGCGACGCCCTCCCCAAGCGCCGCGATCGCCCCGTCCTCGCAGCGAACCCCGACCCGCTCCCCATCCCGCAGCGCATTCTCAACCACCAGGCTCACGCGCCCCCCCTCTTCGCCTGTTCCTTATCCGTGCATAGGGCCGAGAAGGAACAGACGAAGGTCATCGGCCCACCGCCCCGAGGCGTGGCAGGACCGCGGCCAGGCCCTCGCGCAGGCGCTCGGCGTTGATCGCCCGGTCGGCGGCCATCTCCTCGACGCTGATCGTCCCCTCGTCGAGGCCGTTGGCGAGGTTGTCGACGACGCAGAGGGCGGCGTATTCGAGACCGAGCTCGCCGGCGACGACGCACTCGCTGGCGATCGTCATCCCGACCACGTGCGCGTGGGCCGCCATCAGCCGGATCTCGGCCGGGGTCTCGAAGCGCGGTCCGCGGGCCTGCCAGTAGACGCCGCCGTCGCGCGGAGCCTGGCCGCCGTCGCTCCAGGCGGCGATCACTTCCTCGCGCCAGGCGGGGGCGAAGCCGGGCGCAGAGTGGGCGCGGGCGTCGGCGAAGACCGAGTCGCCGAGGTTGAGGGCGATGAAGTCGTCGGGGCAGACCAGCGCGCCGACGCCGAGCTCCTCGGGCCGCAGCGAGCCGACCGAGCCGATCGCCAGGACCCGGTCGCATCCCTGCTCGGTCAGCGGCCGCAGCGCCGCCTCGTGGTCGATCGCGTGGGGGAGGACGAAGGTCCCGTCGGCGGCGCGGTGGCGCTGCACGATCGCCGCCCCCTGCTCGGCCGCCGCAGCCGCGATCTCCTCGCCGCCCGGACCGAGCGCGTTGCTGCCGAGGATGACGGCAAGCCGTCCCATCGGTCGATCCTATGCGCCCCGGTGGGCCTTGAACGCGGCCGCGGCCTCGTCGTGGTCGACCAGCGGCGGCGGGTAGTCGAGGCGGTCGAACCCTTCCATCCGCCACGGTTCGAAGATCGCCTTGCCGCGGACCCCCTCCAGCTCGGGCAGGTAGCGGCGCACGTAGTGGCCATCGGGGTCGAAGCGCTTGGCCTGGCGGACGGGGTTGAGGACGCGGTTGGGCCGGGTGTCGTTGCCGGTTCCGGCCACCCACTGCCAGTTGCCGGCGTTGTTGGCGATCTCGCCGTCGCTCAGCAGGTCCCAGAAGTGCCAGGCGCCGGCGCGCCAGTCGACGTAGAGGTCCTTGCAGAGGAAGGAGGCGACGGTCATCCGCGCCCGGTTGTGCATGAAGCCCTCCTCGCGGAGCTGGCGCATCGCCGCGTCGACCAGCGGGTAGCCGGTGCGGCCCTCGCGCCAGGCTTCCAGCGCCTGCTCGGAGCGCGACCAGCGGTCGCGGCGCGGCCGGTAGTCGCGGTGGGGGAGGGACGGCGTCGCCGCCAGCACCTGGTGGTGGAAATCGCGCCAACAGAGCTGCCGGGCGTAGGCCGCCCCGCCGCGCCGCTCGGTCGCTTCGCGGGCCAGCTCCAGCGGTGAGACGCAGCCCCAGCGCAGGTGGGCGCTGAGGCGGGAGGTGCGGTCGCCAGGGAGGTCGTCGTGGCCGTCTTCGTAGGAGGCGAGGCCCTCGCGCAGCCAGGTGCGCATCAGCCTGCGGCCCTCGCTCTCGCCCCCGGCCATCCGCCGCGGCGAGGGCCGGCCGGCGACCAGCGAGTCGAGCGCCGGCAGCCGTCCCGCCTTCAGCTTCGAGGGGACCGCGAGCCGGCTCGGCACCCGCTGCCCATCCCGCCACGGCAGCTCGCTCCAGGCGCGGTGGTAGGGGGTGAAGACCTTGAAGTGGTCGCCGCCGGTCGGCGTCACCGCGCCCGGCGGCACCACCGTCACCCCCGGGTGCGCCGTGAACTCGATCCGCTCCTCGGTGCAGGCCCGCGCCAGCCGCTCCTCCCGCGCCCGCGCGTAGGCGCTCCAGTCGGCGCTGACGTGAAGCGCGCCGGCGCCGCACTCGCGCGCCACCGCGATGGCCTCGCGGACCGGGTCGCCACGCCGGACGAAGAGCCGGCCGCCCGCCTTGCGCAGCGACTCGTCGAGGTCGCGCAGCGCCTCGAGCATGAACGCGACCCGGTTCGGCGCCGCGAAGCGCGACCCCAGCAGCCGCTCGTCGAAGACGAACAGGGGCACGATCCGCTCGGCCCTCGCCGCGGCGGCCAACGCCGGATGGTCGTGGACCCGGAGGTCCCGGTTGAAGAGAAGGACTGCCGTCTCGATTGCCATATGGTGCTGCAATGGAGAACGGGAACTCCTCCGAGAAGGATCAGCACGGGCGCGATTCGGGTCGGGAAGAGACCGAAGAGGAACGCCTCGACCGCAATCTCTCCGAGCTGCTGCAGGAGCTGCGCGTGGCCCTGCCCGGCGTCCAGGTGCTCTTCGCCTTCCTGCTGGCGGTGCCGTTCCAGCAGGGCTTCGAAAAGATCACCCCGTTCCAGAAGGGGGCCTACTTCGGGACCCTGGTCTGCACCGCGATCGCCGCGGTGATGCTGATTTCGCCCTCGGCCTATCACCGGCTCACCTTCCGCTACCAGCAGAAGCGCCGGCTGATCTTCTACGCCAACCGCTTCTCGATCGTCGGCCTCGTCTTCCTGGCGCTGGCGATGACCGGGGCGATCATGCTGATCACCGACGTCCTCTTCGGCTCGACCGCGACGACGGCGATGACGGCGGCCTCGGTTCTCGTCTTCGGCTTCTTCTGGTTCGCGCTGCCGCTGCAGCGCCGCTTCAGGCTGGCGGCCGGGCAGGAGCCTCTAGGCGAGCCCGAAAGCGACTGAGTTCCTCGCCCAGCTCGTCGAGGAAGGGAACCTCCGGCGCCTTCTCGCGCAGCAGCTCCAGGTCGGCTTCCCAGATCTCGGTCTTCAGCTCGATCGGGACCCTGAATTCCTCGCGGACCGCGTCGCCCTCGGCTTCGTAGGCGGTGCGCAGGGTTCTGACGTTGGTCAGCTTGTCGGCGCCGTAGATCGCGTGGGCGCCGCCCGCGGCCGCCGCCACCCGTTCGCGGTGCTCGGCCTTGCGCTCGCGGTAGGACTCGATCGATTCGTCGTCGGTCAGCGCCCCGACCATGCCGGCGACCTCGCCGCCGAACAGCTCGCGCAGTTCGTCGAGCGTCGCGTCGGAGTCCTCGATCACGTCGTGGAGCAGCGCTGCGGCCAGGACCTCCTCGCCGTAGTCCTGCTCCTCGAGCAGCGCCGCCACCGCGATCGGGTGCTCGACGTAGGGCATTCCGCCGCTGCCGTTGCGCACCTGCCCGGCGTGGGCGGTGCGGGCCTTTTCCAGCGCCGCCCGCACGAGCGGCGAGCGCTCTGCGGCTGCCTCGATCCTCTCGGCCGGGGACACGCAGCCAGCCTAGATGATCGTTTGCCTCGGCTTGCCGATCTAAAGAGGTGCCTGAGACTCAGGCGGTCGCCGCGGCGCTGGCCGCGCGGGCGGGGAGCTCGTACTCGGCCCGCTCGGCGCCCAGCTCGATCCGCGCCGGGTCGCCGCCGAACCCGATCCAGCGGTCGCGCGCTTCGCGGCCGAGCTCGTCGAGCTGGTCGTCGGAGTGGAGCGGGTCGTGGTGGAAGAGGACGGTGCGGTCGGCGCCGGTCCGCCGCGCGAAGCTGAGCGCGTGCGAGGTCGCCGAGTGGCCCCAGCCGACGTGGCAGGGGTACTCGGCGTCGGTGTACTGGCCGTCGTGGATCAGCAGCGAGGCGTCCTGGGCGAGGGCGAAGCCGGAGATCCAGTCCTCCTCGAGCGCGTCGAGGTCGGCGCCGAGCGCCGGCTCGTGGTCGGGGATGTAGGCGAGGGAGGAGTCGCCGTCGTCGATCCGGTAGCCGAGGGTCGGGCCGCGGTGGGAGACCGAGGCGGCGCGGATCCGGGCGGAGCCGATCTCCCACTCGCTCTCCGGGCAGTGGCGGAAGGAGACGTCGCAGGGCAGCTCGCGCACCTCCACCGGCGAGAGCGGGGCGGAGATGTAACGGGCGATGCGGTCGCGCAGCGAGGCCTCGGGGGAGGCCGGGCCCCAGATCACGATCTCGGTCTGGGGGCGGAAGGCGGGGGCGAAGAAGACGAGGCCCTGGATGTGGTCGAGGTGGAGGTGGGTGAGGAGGATGTGGAGGCGGGCCGGCTCGTCGGGCTGGGCGAGGCCGAGGCAGCGGATCCCGGTGCCGGCGTCGAGCGCCAGCATCGAGCCGTCGGAGAGGGTGACGCCGACGCAGGAGGTGTTGCCGCCGTAGCGGATCGTTTCCGGCCCTGGGGCCGGGATCGAGCCGCGCGTCCCCCAGAGCTTGACCTTCACGCCGGCCCCGCTCCGTTGCCGTTCGTCAGCGAGGGCCAGAAGACGGCGATCGCGCCCTGCGAGCCGTGGGCGGTGAGGATCGGGAAGGCCGAGACCTCGACGTGGTGCTCGGTGCCGTCGGTCGAGCGGACGGTCATCTCGGCGTGGGAGGGGCGGCCGGCGCGGACGGCGCGGACGATCGGCAGGTCGTCGTAGGGGATCGGCTCGCCGCTCTCGTCGAAGGGGCCGAAGAGCGAGCCCCACTCCTGCGGGCCGACGGCGCCGAGCTCCTCGAAGCGTTTGCCGAGCAGCATCCCGGCCGCCTCGTTGTAGAAGACGAGCAGTCCGCCCTCGTCGACCAGGAAGGCCGGCGTCGAGAGGGCCGACATCAGGTTCCGGGCAAGAATCAGCTCCAGCGGTCTCTGCGTCACGAAAGACACTTTAGATCGTCAAATGTGAACTGCAGAACAGTGCCGGGTTTCTGCCTGGGGAGCCAAGAACATGGAGGTTCGCCTTGTTGCTGTTACAGGGGCGTGACTTTCATCACTTAGATGACTCGAACTGGTTAGCCCGCCGCTTCGGCGTTGCGGAGGCCGGTGCGAGCCCAGAGGGAGAAGAGGACGGTGAGGGCCAGGCCTATTGCGAAGGCTGCTCCTACCAGGACGGGGTCGCCGGAGATGAAGCCTCGGCCGGCCTCCAGCAGGGCCGTAACTGGGTTGATGGAGGCTATGGCGTGGATCCAGCCGCTGAGGAGGTCGAGGGGGACGTAGACGGGGGCCAGGAAGAGGATTAGGAAGACGGGGAACTGCATCAGCGGGCCGCCCTGGATCGAGCGGACTCGCAGGGCCACCCCGGCGGCCCACATCGTCGCCGCCACGTTGACCAGGATCGCCAGCGCGTAGAGGGCGACGATTTCGCCGGCGCTGCCGCCGACGTCCATCTGGGCGATCAGCGCCACCGCGGTCAGCACCGTCCAGGTGACGAAGGCGCGGAAGAGGGCGGCGAGGGCGTAGCCGGCGACGATGCCGCTGCGGCGGCTGGCGGCGAGCATGTAGCGGCGGCCGAAGCCGGTCTCGAAGTCCCGCGCCATCGCGAAGCCGGTGAAGACGCCGCCGAAGGCCGCCGACTGGAGGAGGACGAAGACGAACTGGAAGGCGGTGTAGCCGCTGGGGAAGTCGAAGCCCGGGACTTCGCCGATCGCCGCCAGACCACCGGCGAAAGAGACGAAGAAGAAGAGCGGGAAGAGCAGCGAGGGGACCAGGAAGGCCGGGTTGGTGAGGAAGTTGTGGATGCTGCGCCAGGCCACCGCGCGGGCGACGGTGGAGGCACCTACGGGCCGGTTCGCGTTCACGTCCGCACCAGCCTCGTCTTCAGGGCGCTGCTCGCCGCCAGCATCCCCAGCACCCCGATCGCCGCGGCGATGCCGAAGCCGAGCGCCAGGTCGCCGAGGTTCCAGCCTTCGAACAGCAGCGAGCGGATCGCCTCCAGCAGGTAGGTGACCGGGTTGACGCTGGCGATCGTGTGGAACCAGTCGGTGGTCAGCAGGTCGAGCGGCAGCGCCATCGCCGAGAGGAAGAGGAAGACGAAGAAGACCGGGAACAGCCCCTGGACCGCCTCGCCGGAGCCGAAGCGCAGCGCCGCGAAGAGGCCGATCGTGCCGAAGGCGACGGTGATCGAGACCGAGAGGGCGATCAGCACCAGCCCGCCCGCCGGGCCGGTGACGAGTTCGGCGCCGGCGAGGAGGCCGACCGTGAGGTAGACGACCGCCTGGACGACGCCGAGCACGAAGGCCCCCGCCAGCAGCCCGCTGAGCAGCGCCGCACCGCGCAGCGGGGTCAGCGCCAGGCGGTTGAGGAAGCCGGTCTCGATGTCGCGGGCGAGGTCGGTGCCCGAGTTCATCACCGAGAACAGCGCCCCCTGGATGAAGGGCACGGCGAGGATGAAGGTGAGGTAAGAGTCGGTCGGGAAGCCGGGCAGGTTGGTCGCGTCTTTGAGGCCGCCGGAGTTGACCGCGAGGAGGAACAGCGGGAAGACGATCGCGGGGACGATCTGCGCCGGCTGGCGCGCGGTCCGCAGGACCGAGCGGTGCGCCAGCTGGCCGACCTGGGTGCGGAGGCTGACGCTCACGCCGGCGCGCCTGCCTCGGCCTCGGCGCCCTCCGCCTCCTCCTCGTCGGCGCCCTCCAGCGAGCGGCCGGTCTTGGCGAGGAAGACGTCGTCGAGCGAGGGTGCGTGCAGTTGCAGGTGCTCGATCGCGATCCCCTCGGCGTCGAGCGCCCGCACCACCTCGGCCAGCTGCGACTCGCCGCCCTCGAGGCGGACGGCGACGGCCCGCGGCGAGCCGCCGGTCTGCTCGCCGAAGCGGCCGAGGACGGCGGCCATCCGCTCGCGGTCCTCCTCGGAGCGGGGGATCGCCTCGACCGTCGGGCGGCCGATCTCCGCCTTCAGCTCGGCCGGCGTGCCCTCGGCGACGAGGTGGCCGTGGTCGATGATCCCGACCCGGTTGGCGAGCGCGTCGGCCTCCTCGAGGTACTGGGTGGTGAGGAAGACGGTGACCCCGTCCTCGCCGGCGAGCCGCGAGACCTCTTCCCAGAGCGCGGTTCGGCTCTGGATGTCGAGCCCGGTGGTCGGCTCGTCGAGGAAGAGGATGCGCGGCCGGTGGGCGAGCGCCAGGGCGAGGTCGAGTCGGCGTTTCATCCCGCCCGAGTAGCCGCCGACCTTGCGGTCGGCCGCGTGGGAGAGCCCGACCCGCTCCAGCAGTTCGCCGCCGCGCTCGGCGCGCTCGGCCTTGCCGAGACCGTGCATCGCGGTCTGCAGGCGCATGTGCTCGCGGCCGGTCAGCAGCGGGTCGAGGGCGGCCTCCTGCAGGGCGGCGCCGATCGTCGAGCGGACCTGCGGCCCTTCGGAGACGACGTCGAAGCCGCCGACCCGGGCGCTGCCGGAGGTGGGAGGGAGGAGGGTGGTGAGCATCAGCACCGTCGTCGACTTGCCGGCGCCGTTGGGGCCGAGAAAGCCGTAGATCTCGCCCTGGGCGACCTCGAGGTCGATCCCGTCGACCGCCCGCGGCCCGTTCTTGAACTCGCGGACGAGCGCTTCGACCTCGATGCCGCCGCCGTGCTGAGTGCTGTCCCCGCCCATCGATTCCTTTCGTCGCTGAGCCCTCCATATTGCCGAGGCCGGGCCCCCGGCTGACGCGCGGCCGTCGGAACGCGTAGAACTCCGTCCGGATGCGCGAGCGAACCCGTACCTACGCCGCGGCGATGGCCGTCAACCTGCCGGTCGCCTGGTGGGGCCGGCTGAAGGTCGAGGGGCTCGAGGCGCTGCCCGAGTCCGGGCCGCTGCTGATCCTCGGCAACCACGACAGCCACTGGGACCCGGTGATGGTCGGCATCGCCGCCCGCAAGCGGCGCCAGATCCGCGCCCTGGCCAAATCCGAGCTCTGGGACGTCCGCGGCCTGGCGCCGATCCTCAACGGCATGGGGCAGATCCCGATCCAGCGCGGCAAGGGGGACAAGGACGCGCTGGCGAAAGCGATCGAGACCCTGCGTGCCGGCGCCTGCATCGGCGTCTTCCCCGAGGGCACCCGCTCCAAGGGCAAGGTCCTGCGCGCCCGCAGCGGCATCGGCCGCCTCGCGCTCGAGGTGCCCGAGGCCCACGTCACCCTGGTCGCGATCGACGGCACGACCGAGCTGACCGGCTTCCCCCGCCGTCCCCACCTCCACCTCCGCTTCTTCGACCCGGTCAGCGGTCAGCCCCGCCCCGGCGAGGACCCCGGCGCCCTCTCCGCCCGCCTCCTCTCCGAGATCCGCGAGCTGGTCCCGCCAAAGCTCAGCTACCGCAAGCGCGCCAAGCTAAGCGGCGTCTCCGAAGACTGAGCGCCGGCTCAGGGCTTTTCGCCGCTTGGGCGGATTGCGGACCACTCGCCTCCGAAGGCGTGGGCGCCGTTGCCTTTGACCTCGCTCGACTTGTCGGGGGCGTAGGTGTAGAGGGGATGGCCGGCGTAGGTGAGCTGGACGGTGCGGTCCTCGCGCTTCGTCGTGCCGACTTTGCTGGGAGGTACGCCCTCGGCTCTCGGCTTGCCTTCGGTCAGGGCGGGGGGCCAGGTCTTGGCGCAGGCGCCGTAACAGGACGAAGCACCCCCTTGGTCCTTGCTGAAGGTGTAGAGGGTGTGACCCGAGAGGTCGTAGAGGATCAGGCCGAGCGGTTCGCCTTCGGCCGCGAAGACGACACCCCAGGCGCCCTTTTTGGGCTGGTCGCTGGTTTCGGGAGCCGTGGTGGTGGTCGGAGTCGGGTTTTCGCCGGTGGCCACGCCAGAGGTGCTCTCACCGCAGCCGGCGGCCGCAACCGCAAGCGCCGCGAGCAGGCAGAGCGCGTACGCGGCTCGGCTCACCGTGACTCCCCCTGTTCGGTCCCTGCGACCACAGCCGCAGGGACTCTACTCGAACAGTGGAGAACCTTTTAGCAGTGACCGGCGCTCAGTCGCCGGGCTCTTCGCCGTTCGGCATCAGCGCGTACCACTGGGCGCCGAACTGGGAGAAGTCGTTGCCGTTGGCTTCGCCCGGGCCCTTGTCGCCCACGTAGGTGTAGAGCGGCCAGCCGGCGTAGGTGACCTGGACGGTGCCGTCTTTGCGCTTGGTCGTGCCCAGCTGGCTCGCCATCGCTCCGGCTTCGGCCTTCGGTTCGCCTCCGGTCAGGAGCGGGGGCCAGGCGCCGGCGCAGGCGCCGTAGCAGGAGGACTTCCCTCCCTTGTCCTTGTGGAAGTCGTAGAGGGTGAGCCCTTTGGAGTCGACGATGATCGTCCCGAGGTCGCCGACCTTGGCCGCTTTGACCACGCCGACGCTGCCGCCGCCGCTACTCGCGGTCGTCTTTTCGCCGCCTTCGCCGCCGTAGCGGCCGCCCGAGCTCGTTTCGGTGGTGCTTTCGCTCCCGCCGCTGCCGTAGACGCCTCCGCCGCTGGTGCTGTCGCCGCCGCCGCAACCGGCGACCGCCACTGCCAGCACGGCGAGCAGGCAGAGCCCGTAGATGGTCTTCTTCACGTCGATTCCTCCTGTCCGATCGTTGCCGTCGCGCCCGGCGGGTTCACCGGTGCGACGAAGGTGCGCTTCCCCGTGTCGACCACGACCTCCCGCGTCCGCGAGATGTCGAGCGCCGAGCTCAGCACCGCGTCGGAGTCGTCGCCCCAGCGGTAGCGGAAGGTGCCGGCGGGATAGGAGGCCCCACCGGGCCCCTTCAGCCAGACCCGGCAAAGGGTTCCCGAGGGCACCCCGTGCACGTACATGTGGATCTCGGTGCCGTAGGCATGGGGCTCCAGCGTGGCCGAAATGCTGATGCCCTCGGGAAGATCGGTGAACTGGACCGGCTGGCCGGCGTCCGTGCCGTCGCTGCCGCCGAAGACGAAGAGGAGCAGGACCGCCGCCACCGCGGCCGCGGTCACCCCGCCGAAGGCGAGGCCGCCGAAGAGGCGCCGCCGCCGGCGCTGCTGGGTCCGCTGCTTCTCGCCCTCGATCGTCGCCGCGATCCGCCGCCCCAGCTCGGGCGGCGGCTGCGGCGCCAGCTCGAACCGCGCCGGGTCGGCGTGGGGGAGCATCTGCGCCACCGGCGCCAGCGCCGCGAGCTCCTCGCGGCAGCCGGGGCAGCCCTCGAGGTGCGCCTCGAGGCCGGCGCGCTCGTCGCCCTCCAGGTGCCCGAGCGCGTAGGCGCCGAGCAGCTCGCGCCATTCGCGGCACTCGTTCCTAGTCTTCATAGCCCATCTCCTCGAGCACGACCCGCAGCGCCCGCAGCCCGTAGTAGACGCGGCTCTTGACGGTGCCCTCCGGCACCCCCAGCTCCTCCGCCACCTCGGCATAGGGCCGGCCGCGGTAGTAGGTCTCGACCAGGACCCGCCGGTGGTCCTCTCCGAGCCGCCGCATCGCCTCCTCGACCTGCCAGGCGAGCAGCGCCTCGTCGAGCGGTTCGACCGAAGGCTCGACTCCGCCCTCGGCGACGCCGGGCCGCACCGCCCGCGCCCGCCCTAAGTCGATGACGACGTTGCGGAGGATCGCGAACAGCCAGGTCCGCAGCGAGCCGATCTTCGGGTCGAAGCGGTCCCCGGCCCGCCAGGCGCGGACGAAGGTCTCCTGGACGGCCTCTTCGGCGAGGCCGTTGTCGCCGAGCGAACGAACCGCGAAGCCGTACAACTCGCCCGAATGGGCGGCGTAGGCCTCGCGGACGTCGCGTTCGCGGCTGAGCGCGCCTCTGGTCGAAGTTCCCAACTGGATCATCCGACCCGGCATACGCTCCCCGGCACTGCCGGGTTCAAATTCCCCTCGGGGAGGGCCCTATTCGAGTTTCCCGATCTTGAAGATTTTCGTCCCGCAATCCGGGCAGAAACCCTGGATCGCCGGGCGACCGTTCTTCATCGTCACCTGTTTGGCGTCTTTGATCTCGACCTTCTTACGCTCTTTGACGCAGTAACCCTCAGGCATGAAAGGGCCCTCCTTTCTTTGCCGCCGAGCGGCAAATCTCACGCACAGCGCGAGGTGGATTGAGGCGAATGTAACGCAGGTTCAAGACGCTCCCGCCAATCTTTGTGCGAATCCGCACGAAACGTCCATGACGCCCGTCAACTACCCTGCTGCCGCAGTCGCAAGCCCTTCCCAGCCTTCAAGGAGATAAAGGAATGCCTGAAGCAGTCATCGTCGACACCATCCGCACGCCGATCGGCCGTGCCTTCAAGGGCTCGCTGGCCCAGCTGCGGCCCGAGGAGACGGGCGCCTACGTGGTCGACCAGCTGCTCGAGCGCAACCCCGAGGTCGACCCCGCCCTGATCGAAGACGTCTTCTGCGGCGTCGGCATGCCGCAGGGCCTCGAGGCCTTCAACATCGGCCGGATCATCTCCCTGCTCAGCGAGAAGCTGCCGCAGGAGGTCAACGGGGTCACCGTCTCCCGCTACTGCTCCTCCAGCCTCGACGCGATCCGCCACGCGGGCAACGCGATCAAGGCCGGCGAGGGGGACGCCTACCTCGCCGTCGGGGTCGAGTGGGTGAGCAGGTTCAACGAGCGCACCGAGCCCGCCGGCGCCGCCGACCGCAACCCCAACCTGATCGGCGAGAACGGCCAGCCCAACGCCTACATCGACATGGGCATCACCGCGGTCAACGTCGCCAAGAAGTACGAGGTCAGCCGCGCCGACATGGACAAGTTCGCGCAGCGCTCGCAGGAACTGGCCGTCCGCTCGCAGGAGGACGGCTTCTTCGACCGCGAGATCGTCCCGGTCAAGCTCGAGGACGGCACCGAGGTCAGCAAGGACGACGGCCCCCGCGCCTCCTCGACCCTGGAGAAGCTCTCCGAACTGCCGGAGGCCTTCGAGGGCGGCGGCGGCGTCACCGCCGGCAACTCCTGCCCGCTGAACGACGGCGCCGCCGCGGTGCTGCTGATGAGCGACACCAAGGCCAAGGAGCTCGGCCTCACCCCGCGGGCGCGGATCATCACCGCCGCCACCCACGGCAACGAGCCGGAGCTGATGGGCGTCGCCCCGATCGGCGCGATCAAGAAGGTCCTCGACCGCGCCGGGATGACGATCGGCGACGTCGACCGGGTCGAGCTGAACGAGGCCTTCGCGGCCCAGGTGATCCCGATCATGGCCGAATGCGGGATCGACGAAGACAAGCTCAACACCCACGGCGGCGCAATCGCCCTCGGCCACCCCTTCGGGATGACCGGCGCCCGGATCATGGGCACCCTGCTCAACGTCCTCGAGACCGACGACAAGCAGGTCGGGCTGGAGACGATGTGCGTAGCGGGTGGCCAGGGCAAGGCCATGCTGGTGGAACGCCTCAACTAAGCAGCGACTGGCGAGTTGTGGCCCCTATAGCGGCCACAACTCGCCAATCACCATGAGCGACGCTCCCCATCCGAGCTCGATGATCACCCCGGAGTCGGTCCGGGCCTTCCTCCCGGGCAGCTTTCCCGGCGATCTTGGGATCGAGCCGCTCGAGGTCGAGGAGACCCACGCCCGGGGCAGGATCGTCGTCGACCAGCGCCACCTGCACCCCGGCGGCTTCGTCCACGGCGGCGTCTGGACCGCGCTCGGCGACACCGTCGCCGCCTGGTCGACCTTCCGCTGCATCCCGCCGGGACACAACTTCACGACGATCGAGCTGAAGCTGAACGTCTTCGCCGCCGGCATCCTCGGCGACGAGATCGAGGCCAAGGCGGAGCCCCTGCACGTCGGCAAGAGCACGGTCGTGATCGAGGTCCGGATCGAGCGCCGCCGCGAGGGCAAGGAGCCGCGCCTGGCCGCGAACCTGATCGTCTCGCAGTTCGTCCTGCCGCCGAGCGACTAGCTGCGCGCGAGGAAGTCGTTGGCGAGGAAGCCGACGACCCGCGGCAGCGATTCGAGTGAGCGCGCCAGCTCGATCTGACGCTGGGCGCCGGTCTGCGCTCCCAGCTCCGGCACCCGCTCCAGCTCCGTCTCGCAGCCGAGGTCCTGGGCGTGGGGGCGGCAGACTGCGACCAGGTCGGCGAGCAGCTCGCGCGCCGGCACCCGCCGCTCCAGCTCCGGCTCGATCAGCTCGGCGTCCATCCCGTCGCGGGCGGCGAGGAAGCGGTTCTCGGAGAGGACCTCCTGCGGCATCCACCGTTCCAGGTGGGTGCCCGCCTCGACCTCGGCGCGGACGATGCACTGGACCAGGGCAGCGATCGCGGCGGTGTCGCCGAGCTTCGTCTGCGCGTCCATGATCCGCACCTCGACGGTGCCGAAGCGCGGCTGCGGCCGCACGTCCCACCAGAGGAAGGTCGGCTCCGGCACGGCGCCGCTGCGGATCAGGACGTCGACCGACTCCGCGTAGTCGGCGTAGTCGCTGAAGTCACGCGGGATCCCGACCCGGGGGAAGGCCTGGAAGAGCGGCGTCCGCGCCGAGGCGAGGCCGGTGTCGCGGCCCTGCCAGAAGGGTGAGTTGACCGAGAGCGCCAGCAGCAGCGGGATGTGGGTCCGCAGCCGATTGGCGACGTGGATCGCCTCTTCGGGGTCGGGGACGGCGACGTGGACGTGGAGGCCGAAGGTCGGCTCGCGCCGCGCCAGCTCCCGCATCGAGCCGTAGACGAACTGGTAGCGCTCGCCGGCGGAGACGACGATCTCCTGCCAGACCGCGAAGGGGTGGGTGCCCGCGCTCGCCGCCCGCATCGAGAGCGGCGCCAGCGTCGCGGCCAGCTCGCCCCGCAGCTCGCCGAGCTCCTCGATCGCGCCGCCGATCGAGGCGTGGACGCCGGTCTGGATCTCCAGCGCCGAGCCGTGCGTCTCGGCGGTGAAGCTCGCGTCCCGTCCGGTCAGGCGCGGAAGGACGGAGTCGATCCGGTGCGCCAGCGCCCAGCTGACCTCGTCGAGCAGCATCACCTCCTCCTCGATCCCGACCGTGTAGGGGCCGAGCTCGTGCGGCTCGGCCCAGGCCGCCCAGGCCGGCAGCGTGCCGGCCCCCTCGCTCACGCGACCTCGCGATCGCTGCGCTGCTGGAACTCGGCGCCGTCGCGCCGGCAGGCCGCGACGAAGTTGGCGAACAGGCTCGCCTCGTAGGGCCGGTGGACGAGCGTCTCAGCGTGCCACTGGACGCCGACGAGGAACTCGCGGCTCGGGTCCTCGACCCCCTCGATCGTCCCGTCGGGGGCGCGGGCACTCACCTTCAGGCCCTCGCCGAGGCGGTCGATCGCCTGGTGGTGGAAGGAGTTGACGTCGAGCTCGTCGGCGACCGGCAGCTCGTCGTAGCCGAGCGCCGCGGCGAGGCGGCTGCCGGGCTCGATCTCGACCGGGTGGCTGGGCTCGGTCCCCGGCGTCGTCTGCCGGTGCGGCACCTCCTCGGAGAGCTCGGGCAGGTGCTGGTACAGAGCGCCGCCGCGGACCACGTTGAGCGCCTGGGTGCCGCGGCAGATCGCCAGGATCGGCAGCTCGCGCGCGTCGGCGCGGCGGGCGACGGCGAGCTCGAAGCGGTCGAGGTCGGGCTCGGTCGGGCCGAGCTCGGCGTGCGGCTCGGCGCCGTAGGTGTCGGGGTCGAGGTCGGGACCGCCGGAGAGGCAGAGCCCGTCGAGGCGGTCGAGCAGCGGCTCGATCGCGTCCTCGGGCAGCGGCGGGATCACCAGCGGCAGCGCCCCGGCGGCCTCCAGCGCCTTCAGGTAGGTGAGCCCCAGCGCCATCTCGCGCGCCTTCGGCTCGCCCTCCGGCGTCTGCTTGATCCGCTCGGCCGAGCGAACCTCCGAGGTCGTGACTCCGATCAGCGGGCGCATGTGGAGCGACGCTAACGAACGGCGCTTCATCGCCGCGCCTCGACGACCCAGGTGTCCTTGCAGCCACCGCCCTGGGAGCTGTTGACGACCATCTCGCCGGCCTCGCGCGCGAAGCGCGTCAGCCCGCCGGTCATCGCGCTGGCACCGTCCCGGCCGCTGATCACGAATGGGCGCAGGTCGACCCGCCGCGGCGCCAGCGCCTCGCCGACGACCGTCGGGTGGCTGGAGATCTCGATCGTCTCCTGGGCGATGAAGTGCTCCGGGCGGCGGCGCAGCAGGCCGACCGCGCGCTGGCGCTGCGGCTCGGTCGCCCGCGGCATGATCGTCACCCCGTGGCCGCCGAAGCCGCCGCGCGGCTTGATCACCAGCTCCTCCAGCCGCTCCATCGCCGCCGCGCGGCCGTCCTCGTCGCCGAGGTCGTAGCTCGGCACCGAGCGCAGCAGCGGCTGCTCGCCGAGGTAGAACTCGACCATCCGCTCGGCGTAAGCATGGGCGAGCTTGTCGTCGCCGAGGCCGGTGCCGAAGGCGTTGGCGCAGCGCAGCCGCCCGGACTCCAGCCCCGGCAGCAGCAGCTCGCCGAGGGGAGTGGGGGTGCCGTCGGCCTCGCAGAGCCGGTCCTCGTCGAGGCGGCGGTAGATCACGTCGATCTGCTCGCGGTCGCGGCCGCGGCGGGCGAAGAGGCGACCGCGGCTGGTCTCGAGCTCCTCGACGCCGACGACCGGCAGCCCCAGCTCCCGGCCGAGGCGCTCGTGCTCGTACCAGGCGCCGTTCTCGGGCCCATCGGAGAGGATCGCCGCCGCGGGTTCCTCGCGACCGGCGGCGGCGGCGAGGATCGCGGCCCGCAGCTCCGCGGCGTAATCGCCGAGCTCGCGCGGTGCCAGCGGCGCCTCGATCTCCGGCGCCACGACTTCGCGCACCCCTATCGCGTAGCAGGCCCCCGAGGGCATCCGCAGGTTGTCCTCCAAGACCCGCAGCTCGCCCTCCTCGTCGCGGACGAGGTCGAGCCCCGCGACCGTCGCCGGCGGCACCGCCGGGTCGAGCAGGCCGCGCATCGCCGGCTCGAACCCCTCCGAGGTCTCGAGCAGGCGCCGGGGGATGACGCCGGCGTCGAAGATCAGCTGCGGTCCGTAGGCGTCGAGGAGGAACTCGTTCAGAGCCCGCGCCCGCTGCAGCAGCCCGGCCTCGAGCCGCTCCCACTCCTCGGCCTCGATCAGCCGCGGCACCGGGTCGACGGCGATCTCCCGCCCCGGGCCGAACCGCAGCCCGGCGGCGGCGACGTTGGACCGGACGCGCTCGCGCAGCGGTTGCAGGCCCTGCCGCGCGAGCGCGTCGAGCAGCTCCGTGTAGGGATGGCGCGGAGCCCCGGTCGCGGCGAACGCCTCGTCGAAGTTCCCCGCTTCGAGCGGGTACTCGCCGGCGCCGCGGAAGGGGCGGGCCGGTCTCAAGGTCGTCGCCATAGGAGCACGGTAGGCAGCAGCTACCCGCGCCCCCATGGCCCTTAGTCGAAAGATTCGCCTTTTAGGCTGGCCCTGCTGGCGGATCGGCCCAGCGGGCGAATGACCGGCGCATTTCGGCGTCCTCGGTCGCTCGCGTGCAGAGCACGCCACGCTCCCTGCGTCCTTGAACTGCTTGGTCATTCACCCGCTGGAACTTCCCATCGTTCTATTTGAGGGAGTTTCCATAGGCCGCTGGCGATGATCAGGCCCATCGCGGCCGAGAACAGCGCCAGGAACCATTCCGGCGCGCTGAGCAGGACCATGTCGAAGAAGTCGCGCAGGAAGGGGATCGCGAGGATGCCGGCGAAGGCGGCGCCGAGGGCGGCGACCATCGCCAGCATGTTGCTCTGGATCGCGATGTGCTCGCGGCCGGGGCCGCGCTCGAGCAGGAGGATGAAGGCGAGGCCGAGGACGATCAGGGTCGTCGTCGCCGCGGTGCGACCCGCTTCGAGGCTGGCCCCGGCGAGGGTGTCGACGAGGAAGAAGGAGACGATCGAGCCGATTGCCGTCGCCAGCCCGGCTGGGACCGCGAACGCCGCCAGCGCCCGCAGCAGCCGGCCGCGGTAGAGCGGCCCGTCGGAGGGCAGCAGGGCGAGGACAAAGGAGGGGATCCCGATCGTCAGGAACGCCGCCAGGGTGAGGTGGCGGGGCAGGAACGGGAAGGCGAAGCCGGGGACCGCGACCAGCAGGATCAGGGTCGCCGCGTAGACGGTCTTGGTCAGGTAAAGGCGGCCGAGGCGGTGGATGTTGCGGGCGATCCGGCGGCCCTCGCCGACCGCCTCGGGCAGCCGCGCGAACTGGTCTTTGAGCAGGACGACGTCGGCGACCCCTTTGGTCACCTGCGCGCCGGAGCCCATCGCCACCGCCATCCGTGCCCGCTTCAGCGCCGGCACGTCGTTGACCCCGTCGCCGATCATCGCCACGTAGCGCCCGGCGGCGACCAGCGCCCCGACCAGGGCTTTCTTCTGCTCGGGCTTGATCCGGCAGAAGATCGTGTTCTCCATCGCGACCTTCGCCAGCTGCTCCTCGTCCTCCGGCAGGTCCGGTCCCTCGACGACCCCGGCGTCCCGCGGCACTCCGACCGCGTAGGCGACCGCGGTCACCGTCGCCGCCGCGTCGCCGGAGATCAGCTTCAGGTCGACTTCCTGGTCGCGCATGTAGGCGATCGTTTCCGCCGCGTCGGGCCGCAGCGTCTCCTCCAGCACGACCAGCGCCAGCGGCTGCATCTTCGGCGCCGCAGCGGCGCTGGGGTCGTCGGGCAGCGCCTCGCTCGTCTGGCCGAAGGCGACGACCCGGCGGCCGGCCGCGGTCTCCTCCTCGAGCTTCGCGGCGAGCCCCGCCGGCAGCGAGAGCGCCCCGGCCTCGGCGAGGATGTCCGGCGCCCCGAGGACGTAGGTCGCGCCCTCGCCGGTGCCGTCGAGCGAGACCCCGCTCCACTTCCACTCGGAAGAGAACGGCACCTCGCTGCGCACCGTGCCGGCTTTCCCGGGGAACTCGGCGGCGATCGTCTCCAGCGTCTGGTTGCGGTTGCCGGCGCTGGCGGCGAAGCGCCCCAGCGCCGCCGCCCCCGACTTGGGGTCGACCCCCTCGGCGTACTCGACCCCGGAGAGCCGCAGCTCGCCCGCGGTCAGCGTCCCGGTCTTGTCGACGCAGATCGTGTCGACCGAGGCGAGGCTCTCGGTCGCGCTCATCTGCTGGACGAGCGTGTTGCGCTTCGCCAGCCGCATCGCCGCGACCGCGAAGGTGACGCTCATCAGCAGCACCAAGCCCTCGGGGATCAGGGTCACGAGGCCGGCGGTCGCCGTCTGCGCCGCCTCGGTGAGGTCGGTGCCGCGGACCTTGAAGCTGATCAGCAGGGCGATCGCCAGCGGCACCATCACGTAGGTCGAAGCGATGATCACCCGGTTGACCTCCTCCTGCAGCGGTGAGGGCGGGTGGCGGAAGGTCTTCGCCTCGCCCGCCAAGCGCCCCGCGTAGCTCTCCTCACGGACCGCGTCGACCAGGTAGTGGCCCGAGCCCGAGACGCAGAAGGAGCCGGAGAGGACGCGGTCGCCCTCGCCCTTGCGGATCCCGTCTGCCTCGCCGGTCAGCAGCGACTCGTCCATCGTCATCCCCCGCGAGGCGATCACCTCGCCGTCGGCGATCAGCTGGTCGCCGGGCCCGACCTGGACGACGTCGCCGGGGACGACCTCGCTCGCCAGCAGCTCGACCACTTCGCCCTCGCGCACGACCTTGGCCTGGGGGGCGACGAGGACGGCGATTTCGTCGAGCGTTTCCTTCGCCTTCTTCTCCTGGTAGATGCCGATGCTGGAGTTGACGACGGCGATCAGGCCGAAGATCGCGTCGGCGTAGAGCCCGAGGCCGATGTCGAGCAGGAAGAAGGCACCGATGATCGCGTTGAAGAGCGTGAAGACGTTGCCGGCGACGATGCTCGCCAGCGAGCGCGAGGAGGTCTCGGCCGGCGGCCCGAGCTTGCGCAGCCGCGCTGCCGCCTCCTTGTTGGAAAGCCCTTGCTCCATGCTGGGACGGCCGTTACCCATTCCGCCCCTATTCAATAGGGTGCGGGGGCGATGGGCTTGAAGCTTGGACTCAACCTGGGTTACTGGGGAATCGGCCCCGCCGGTGAGGAGGCGGCCGAAGTCGTGCGCGCGGCCGAGGGGCTCGGCTACGAGTCGGTCTGGGCGGCGGAGTCCTACGGCTCCGACGTGGTCAGCGTCCTCGCCTGGCTGGCGGCGCAGACCGAGAAGATCAACCTCGGCGCGGCGATCATGCAGGTGCCGGCGCGCCCGCCCGCGGCCGCAGCGATGGCCGGGGCGACGATCGACAAACTCTCGGGCGGCCGCTTCCTCTTCGGCTTCGGGCCGTCGGGACCGCAGGTCTCCGAGGGCTGGTACGGCGTCCCCTACGCGAAGCCGTGGGGCCGCACCCGCGAGTACATCGAAGTGGTGCGGGAGATCATCGCCCGCGAGGGCCCGGTCAACCACCAGGGCGAGCACTACACGCTGCCGCTGCCCGGGGGAGAGGGGAAGCCGCTGAAGCTGAACTTCCACCCGCTGCGCAACGAGATCCCGGTCTTCGTCGGCGCGATCGGCCGCAAATCGGTCGAGATGGCGGCCGAGATCTGCGACGGCTGGATCCCGATCTTCTTCAGCGTCGATGCCTTCGAGGAAACCTGGGGAGAGCACCTGGAGGCCGGCTTCGCCAAGGGCGGCCGGCAGCGCTCCGACCTCGAGGTCAGCCCCTCGCTGCAGGTGGCGATCGACGGCGACCTCGAGGCGGCGAAGAACGTCGTCAAGGCTGGCCTCGTCCTCTACTTCGGCGGCATGGGCAGCCGCAAAACCAACTTCTACGTCGACCTCGCGCATCGCTTCGGGTTCGGCGACGTCGCCGACGAGGTGCAGAAGCGCTTCCAGGACGGCGACCGCGCCGGCGCCTTCGAGGCGATGCCCGACGAGATCGTCGAGGCGACCTCGCTGGTCGGGACCGAGGCCGAGGTGGCGGAGCGGGTCGAGCGCTTCCGCGGCGCCGGCATCGACCGCCTGATCTGCTCGCCCGTCCACGTCGAGCGCTCCGAGCAGCTCCACACGCTGGAGCGATTGGCGGCCCTGGCGGGGGTATCTGCCTGAGAGGCGGGGGTCGGGACGCGTTCCCGGCCGGATCGCATAACCTTCCGCGCCGCTCATGAAGATCGGAGTGCCAAAAGAGACTGCTGATGGGGAGCGCCGGGTCGCGCTGATCCCCGACGTGGTCAAATCGCTGAAGAAGAACGAGAAGGTCGACGTCGTCGTCGAGTCGGGCGCCGGTGCGGCCGCCGGGCACACCGATGAGGCCTACAAAGAGGCCGGGGCCGAGATCGGCGCCGCCGACGCCGCCTGGGGAGCCGATGTCGTCCTCCACGTCGCGGTCCCGAGCGTCGACGCGATCGGGCGCCTGAACGGCAACCAGCTGCTGATCTCCCACCTCAACCCGTGGGTCGCGGCCGACACCAACAAAGCTTTGGCCAGCGCCGGCGTCACCGCCTTCGCGATGGAGGCGATCCCGCGGACGACCCGCGCCCAGGCGATGGACGCGCTCTCCTCGCAGGCCGCCGCCGCCGGCTACGCGGCGACCCTGATCGGCGCCCGCGAGTCGGGTCGCTTCTTCGGGATGATGACCACCGCCGCCGGCACCGTGCCGCCGGCCAAGGTCCTCGTCCTCGGCGCCGGCGTCGCCGGCCTGCAGGCGGTCGCCACCGCCAAGCGCCTCGGCGCGATCGTCACCGGCTTCGACATCCGCCGCGCCGCCTGGGAGCAGATCGCCTCGCTCGGCGGCCGGCCGCTGGAACTGGACTTCATCCCCGACGCCGAGGGCGAGGGCGGCTACGCGCGGCCGCTGACCGACGAGGAGAACGCGCAGGTGCGCGACGCCCTCGCCGAGAACGCCGCCAAACAGGACATCATCGTCACCACCGCCGCGATCCCCGGCCGCCCGGCGCCGTTGCT
>DATIOC010000042.1:0-17623 GCA_035473555.1 Solirubrobacterales bacterium | reverse complement strand
CGTCCTCGCCGCTTTCGCTGGCGTCGAGGAAGCCGGCGTCGCCTTCTGAGGAGCCTGAGGAGAGCAGGCCGACGCAGCCTGCGCCCGACCTCGTCGCCGTCGCCGTGTTGGTGGTGGCGGTGCAGCTGCCGACCCCGACCGGCTCGTATTGGTAGACGTCCCACTCGCCGTTGGAGTCGGCCGCGACCAGCGGGTCGACCGAGTTGAAGAAGACCCGGCCGTTGTTAAGCGCCGTGCGGGGCCGGTAGAGGGATGGACCAGTAGGAAAGGCCTCGGTCGCCTGTGGCAGCGTCGCCGCCACCCACTGCCCGGCCCACAAACCTCCAGGGTCGGGCGGGAAGAAAGCCTCCTCGATCGGCAACTGCTCGCCAATCGCCATCGCGCCTGACGGGTTGCAGGAGACGCAGGAGAGCCGCTCGCCTTCTTCTGCCTCGGTGTCGTAGAGGAAGACCTCGGTGTTGGAATGTTCGCCGGCGTTGCTGTTTTCGTAGCCGGTCAGACTCTTCTCCGAGGTGAAGGTGAAGTAGCGGCCGTCGGGGGATATCGCAGCGCTGATGTCGACCGCGGACCCTTCGAAGTTCGGTTCCCCCCAAACGCGGCCGTCGTCTTCTGAGAGCACCGCCACGAGCCGCGGCGCCTGGCCCTCTTCCCAGAAGTAGAGGTTGGGTTCGCCGGCTATCGCGTGTTCTCCCGCGTCGCTGGAGCCTTCGTCGAGCACGCCGCGGGCGACGAAGAAGCCTCGCCTCCCGTCTTCGCTGATCGCCGGCATCTGGTCGATCACTTCCGCGCTTTCCCCCGAGCCCGCCGGCGGAGCGCTGATGTCGGCGATGTCGGTGCAGCCGAGCGCTCCCCCTCCCACTTCGCCGATCTCGCAGCGGTAGAGGTCGCGGCCATCGGAGCTCGCATCGGCGGTCAGCTGCTGGCTGTCGGTGAAGAAGACGGCGCCCCCGTCGGCGCTGGCGCCGTTGAAGGCGGGTCGGTTGTCTCCGTCTCCGCTCGCGTCGGCCTCTTTGACGTCGAGGCGCACGGATTCGCCTGCGCTTCGATCTCGCAAATAGAGACCCTTTTTGCCAAGCCCCAGCGAAGTCCAGAAAGCACGCGAACCGTTATCCGAGATTGCATGCCGTACCGACTCCTCACCCGCGCCGACCACCCCTCTAACCACCGCACCGCCTTCAGACTGCGGCAGTTCGCTTACCGCATCTATCGCGCCACCGGACCACATGTAGACGCTATTTTCCGCAGCGCCAGGCACCAGCGGCGGGCCTTGAGAAGACCGAACGGCAACATGCTCCAAATCGCTCGAGGCGCCAATCACCTCCACGACCGAGTTGAGGTTGCTCGGGTCGACGAGCGGAGAAAACGAGGGCGGGTCGCCGTTACTCCATAGGTAGGGAGAGTGAGCCGAGGAGAGCGGCAAATCCTCGTTGGGCTCCATCACCGCCCGCATGAGGTCGGGCGTGAAGAGCTTGAATTCGGTCGCTCCGTGTACCGCCGTGGTTGCTTCATGGTGAGGAGGAGCCAAGTCCCTACTCGTCCATGCTCCCCCAGAGCCGCGCTTGGCGAGAATGCTCGTCGGTTCCGGCACACGATTGCTCCCGGCATCCTCAAAGATAGACCCGGCGCTCGCAAGGGCGAGCTGTCCGCCAGTGCGCGAAGCCTGAATTGCCGTCTCCTTGGTACTGATAATTGCCCCGCCGAACTTCTTCGATGGCGAGACCATCTCCCATGCTCGTCCGTCTGGCAGTGCACCTTTGAGGCCAGATGCCTGCGTGGTGAAGGTCTTATCGGTACCCGGGAGTTCCATCGGTCCTGCGCTGTTTTCAGCTACCACCCGGAAGTGGTAAGTCGTTTCCGGCAGCAGCCCGAACAAAGCCACCTGAATCTTGACGTCGTTCCCACCTGCCGGGATCGCCCCCCCTCCGAGCGGGGCTTCTTCACATGGTCCGGTCGTACAGTCGACCAATCCGTATTCGAACCGGTAGGTAGTATTGAGGTGCTCAGGGTCGATCTTCGCCCGAAGAATTGCCGAGTCACCAGTGACCGCGCTGACACTTGTAGCGGTCAGCTTCGGGGGGCACAAGCACACTTTTTCCGCGAAGATTTTCACCCGTGACGGACCTAGGGAAGGACTGTCGGGCACGAACGCAAAGGCTCGTCCGTCGACGCTCGCAGCGGCGATGTTCTGCGGCGCTTTCAGCGCTCCTTCTTCCCCTGGCTTGGCGAAGGTGCCCAAGGACGCGCCTTCTTTGTCGAAAAGGGCAACTCGTGGCGTCGGGGCTGACTCTGCCACGTAGACATTGTCCGTCTTGCTGTCCACCGCAATTCCCTGAGCTACATTTGGATCAATCACCCCTGCGGTCGAATAGGTGGTCGTCGACGTGACCGGATATTCCGACGGCAGGTATTTCTCAACTTTTTCGAAATGCAGTGCGTATAAGGTGCCGGCACCATCCACCCCAATATTCTTGAAGCCGGCCGATCCCGCAGCGGCCAGCGAATCCCCGATGCCCGCGCTTGCGCTCGCATACTCTATCGTTCCTGACTGTTTATATACCTGAATTCCATTTCCAGTCTGCCCTCCGTCGGAGGTGTAGATGGCACCGTTCTTGTCTATGGCGATACCAAATAGACGCAAGAAGCTCGGCGAACCAGCTATCTCATTCGTGCCGGTTCCACTGAAGACTGCGGGTTCACCATTTGACTGGAACGCTTGAACCACCTTGGCACTGCGTTCGTCTGCCTGTCCGGTTAGATAGACGACATGCGTAGTTGGATTGACGGCGACCTGTCGTTCGCCGGGCCCCACGCTTTCGACCGAAAGGCCCGATAGTCTGTTGCCCGAGATATTCGGTGATGCGCCGCCGAAGTTTGCGGGATTTCCTTCTAGGTCGAACTTGTACAGTGCGTTGGTGCCACTGTCTAGCACGTACACCATTCCATCTACTTCGTCGACGCCCACTGCGCTGACCTTCGCAAAGGCGCTTCCGCTGATTCCGCTCGGGCCAACTATTTCGCCCTGAAATTCGAAATCGCTGGCCGCCGAAGCCGATGCCGCATTGAGCCCTAGCCCCGCGAACAGGAGAACTCCTCCAAGCGCAAACCGAATCGCTACCTGCCGTCTAAGTGCCAGCATCTCCCTTGTCTCCTCTCCGTTCCCCTGTGACCCTGCAAAGAGTTCGCCCCCCTCGTAGGCGCAACACGCCGTACCAGGCGCAACACGCAGTACCGAACGCAAACGAACTGTTATCGTATGGGCCTCAGAAGTTCAAGCGACCAGACGGTCGAATCTGAGCTTCCTCCCTCATCGATGGCTAGAGATCAGGAATGTCCTGCAAATACCATGGCGCTATCTACTCACGCGTGTAATTCCGCAGCCGTATCGTGACACGACATCACAAAAGCGACGGGACCCCTACGGTCCCGTCGCATTGAGTTCAACAACTGCAGGCACTACTTACGATGCAAGCTGACTACGCTTTACATGTAAGTTCGACTTCCTGGTTGAATGTCAAGATGCCTGTTCCCTTTTGCGCCGCTGTTACGTAACCGGTGGTTTCCGACGGTGTACTCGCGTGGCTTGTCGCACCAATGAGGTCGTAGGTTTTGCTTGTGTAGGTTTTGTTGAGCTGAACGCCGTCTTCTTCGGCTGTGAAATTGACCTTTTGTTCTTTGCCTTTGGATTCGGCGCCGCATTTTTTCTCGAACTCACCGATAATGTTTCCTGTGACTGTGGTCTGAGCAAAACCGCCGGCGCAACTAAATGTAACCCCCGCTGCAGGCAGTGTGAGCAGGACGCCTGCTTCGGTTGGTGCCTCCGCCACGGGCAACTTGACGTTGTGTCCCGTTGCTTCGATTTTCGCTGTGCCGCTCGGCTGTCCCGGAACGGTACAGGCGAAGTGGAAAATCGTGTTCTGCTCCTTACATTCGTGGAAGAAGAACGTGTTGGCGGTTGTGGTTGACTCTTTTTCTGCGTTCAGGCCGGTCACACTTCCTGAGCCGGTAATGCTCGCGCAGTTCACTGTGTCGCCACCTTTTATTGAGAACTTCGTCTGCCCACCGTGGACAGTGTATTCGCAAGGCGCACCCGTCAGGCACTTCAGTGTTGTTTCTTCCGCCGAGGCGGCACCCGGAAGCGCCGTGAAGGCAAGGGCGGTAAGCGCCCCGGCCACGAGAAGCATCAACTTCCTATTCATTGAACTAACCTTTCTTCTGCTTCCGGCAGCGGGGCCGTCTGGCCATCCCTGCCGGCCGTTTGGATTGGGCCGGTGGCTCCACTCGGGCTTGCCGGCCCGAACTTGCGCTGCCATGAATAACCGACAGTTCCTAGATCAGTCAAGAGGGGCTGTCTGGTCGGGTCTCCTCGCAAATCTGTCCAGCTCGTCCTTCGGCTAATCACGCTGCAAAACGCAGCTCGCCAAGGGTTCGGCTGCACAAACCCGCGCGCGATGAAGAATCCGCCCGCTTCCCCTTCTTCCCGCGATCGATCCCGGCTGCTGGGCCTAGCAGGCGAATCTGGCAGGACTCTCGAATGCCAATGACCAGGGCGGGGTGAATTCGTATTCTTCGCCCCCATAGCCATCGACATAGACGTCGTAGTTCGGGTCGGAGCCTTCGCGTCCGTGCCCAATCAGTTCCATCCGGAGGGGAAACCGCCGTGCGGTTTCATCGCAGGACCGAGGGACTATGTCTCCGGTGAAGAACCCTTCGATGTGCAGGGCCTGCTCGAGGCCGCCGCAGACGAATGAGAGAAAGACTCCACCAAACTGCAGACCTCGGCTCTTGCCTTCTTCATAGCTAATGGTGCTGAGCTCGTTGGTCTCGATCCTGCCCAGCGGGCCATCCGCGTTGAGGCAGCCGAAGGCGAACGGGGTCACTTGCTCCCTGCAGCCGCTGAAGCTGATCGTCGTCGTGCCGGTAACCGATGAGTCCATTTGGCCGACACCACTCGCGGCCCGACAGGCGATTTTGAACGGGAAGAGCCGCAGGTAGAAGTTGCCGCCCTGCATCCGGTATTGACACGGGGCTTCGCTGCAGAGGACTTTCGGCGCTGCTCCATGCGCCGAGTCGGATCCTGGCGCCAGGAACAGGGTAATCGAACAGGACAGAATGATCAGGGCACGCATAGGCAAAGCACCTTACCGCCCTGCATGCGGCGGTAAGGATGATGTCAGACGGTCGCGCGGGACTTCAGGTCCGCGAGGAGATCCTCGGGGAAACCGGCGACCTGGTCGAGGTCGTCGACCGACTTGAAGCCGCCGAGGCGCTCGCGGTGGGCCAGCAGGCGGGTCGCCTGGGTCACCGAGAGGTTCTGCTCGCGCAGCTGCTCGAAGGTGATCGAGTTGAGGTTGATCCGATCGCCATCGCTGGGCGCGGCGACGCTCGGCGCCGGCGGCTCTGCCGCGGGCGGAGGAGGTGGAGGTGGCGGCGGCGCCGACTGAATCGGCTCGGCGACCGGTGGCTCCGGCGGCGCAGGAGGGGACGGTGGCGGAGGCGGCGGTGGCTCCACGGGGGCGGGCGGCGGCGGCTCCACCGGTGCGGGCGGCGGGGGCGGCGGTGAGAAGGAGTCGGCCGGCGGCGGGGGCGGCGTCGGAGGCGCAAACGTCTGCGGCTCGGCCGGCGGTGGCGGCGGCGTGGGCGGTGCGAAGGACTGCGTTGGCGGGGGTGGAGTGGGTGGTGAGAACTCCTGCGGCGGCGCCGGCGGCGGAGGCGTTGCGCCGCCCTGGGCCTGGCGGACGACGGCCTGTTCGGCTTCGGCCGCTCGCTGCTCGGCCGCGCGGGCGCGCTCTTCGGCCTCCGCGACGCTGCGCTGAATCTCCTCGAGCCGCTGGTCGCGGGCCGCTTCCTCGGCCTGGCGTTCCTCGAGGCGCTTCGCCTCGGCGGCGCGCTCTTCGGCCGCTTTGGTCCGCTCTTCGATCTGGCGCAGGCGCTCCTCGGCCTCCTGCATCGCCCGCTCGCGGGCCTGCCGTTCGTCCTCGAGGCGCTGCTCGGCGCTGTGCAGGTCGGCCGCCGGGACGGCGGGGGCCGCCTGCAGCCGCTGCTCGGCCTCGGCGCCGATCCGCTGCGTCTCGGTGCGAACCTCGGCAACCTTGTCGTGGACACGCTGTTCGGCGATGGCGGGGTCGTAGTCGCCCGGACCCGGCGTCGCACCCGGGATCGGGGGCGCAGCTGGAGGGACCGCTGCGAGGCCACCGGCCTGCGGCTGGGTCGTGGTCCCCTCCTCCCAGGGCGGCAACTGCCCCGACCGGGGAGCTTGACCGCTGGCCTGGGCTTCGGCGACGGCGCGTTCGTTAGCCGCCCGCGCCGCGGCGAGCCGCTGCTCAGCCAGGGCGGCCTCGCGCTTCTGCTTGCCGGTACCGATCTTGATTCCGAAGAACTTCCTCTCCTTGGGCGCCTCGGCGACCGGAGCGCCAGTCGGCGCAGGCGCGGGACCGGGGCCGGGACCTGAGACCGGGACGGGGAGAGGCACCGGGGCGGCGCCGGGTGCCGGGGGAGCTCCGGGGGCGGGCGGAGCGCCGGGGGCAGGAGGCGGAACCGCTCCGCCGCGCTTCTGAGCCTTGAGCCGGGCCCGCTCTTCCTTGCGCCGCTGTAGCTCGGTTTTGCGCGCTTCGCGCATCTGCAGACGCTTCTGGCGCGCTTCGTCGCGTTTACGACGCTTGGCGTCCGCGGCGCTCTCCCCGGCGGGCGGGGGCGTTTGCCCGGCGGCCGGCGGCGGCACCTGCCCAGGGGGCGGGACGGACTGGCCCGGCGCGGCGGGCGGAGCGCCGACCGCTGCGGCGGCGGGCACGGCGGCCATCTCGGCGGTCTGCGGGGAAGACGGTGCCGGCGGAACGCCGGGAGGCGGAGCTGCGGCAGCGGGCTGCCCGCCCTTCTCTTTCTCTTCTTTCGCGCGCCGCTGGCTGATGCGGACGACGAGGAGCAGGAGAAGGACCGCCACCAGGAGGGCGGCGACGAAGTATGCGGTGTTGTCGCTCACGTAATCACTCGCCTTTTCCGGGAAAGAGTCGGCGCCGGCCTGGGCAGGAGCCACCATCAGCACGGCGATGATCCCAGCGGCGGCGGCGGGGAAACTCTTCCGGGTCCGCATCGCTCTGCATCCTTGCATGTGAATCGGCAGTTTCAACCTCAACGCATCCTTCCCTTGAACTCGCGCTCGACCTCGCGGCGAACGTCCCGGTCGGCAATCTCTCGTCGCCGGTCGCGACCCTCCTTGTTTCGCGCCAAAGCCAGCTCCACCTTCGCCCGCGGCCCTTTGAAATAGATCCTGGTCGGGATCAGGGTCAATCCTTTCTGCGCGGTTTTTCCAACCAGGCGCTCGATCTCCTCCTTGTGGAGCAGCAGTTTGCGCGGACGATCGGCCGCGTGAGCGTCGACCGCGGAGAACTCATAAGGCGGGATATGCAGCTTGCGGAGCCAAACCTCGCCTTCCTCGACGACCGCGTAGGCGTCGGTCATCTGCGCCTGGCCGCCGCGCAGCGCCTTCACCTCCGACCCCTGCAGGACGATCCCCGCCTCCATCGTCTCGACGAACTCGAATTTGTGGCGAGCGCGGCGATTGGTGACGACGTCGCCCGAGGCCGGTGGTCTTTTTCCTGATGCGGGCTTCTTCTGCTTCTTAGCCATCGGTCGCCTCCCCCGCGAGCGCCAGCTCGGCCCGTCCGCGCGGCGGATCGACCCCGGCGACGCGGACGGATATCGGATCGCCGAGGCGGACTTTCGCCCCCGAATCGCGTCCGACCAGCGCCACCTCGGCCTTGTCGAGCGCGTAGTACTCGCCCGGCAGCCGCCGCGCCGGCAGCATCCCCTCGTAGACGTCGCCGAGCTCGCCGCCGAAGGAGACGAAGCAGGCGGAGCGGATCACCCCGGAGACCTCCCCCTCGAAGACCGCGTCGAGGCCGCGCTCCCCCAGCTCGCGTTCGAGCAGGTAGGCGGCGCAGACGTCGTCGGCGTGGCGCTCGATCTGCATCGACTCGCGCTCCCGCGCCGAGCTGTCGGCGGCGGCCTCACGGGTCTCGGATAGCGTCGGCGCCTCCTCCCCCTCCCCCAGCAGCGCCAGCAGCGCCCGGTGGCAGACGAGGTCGGGGTAGCGGCGGATCGGCGAGGTGAAGTGGCAGTAGGCGGCGCTGCCGAGGCCGGCGTGGCCGATGTTCCGCTCGCTGTAATAGGCCTGCTTGAGGGATCGGAGCACGAGCGAGGTATACGCCTCCCGGCCGTGCCCGCGTCGCGCGGCCTCGCGGCGGACGAGCCGGCTCGCCTCGGCCGCGACCCTGCCCGCCTCCTGCGCCGAGAGGCCCTGGCCGAGCGGCGGCGTCGGCACCCCCAGCGCGGCGAGCTGCTCGACCAGGCGCTCGACCCGGGCGGCGTCGGGCTGGGCGTGGACGCGGTAGATCGCCGGCACCCGCTTGCGCTCCAGCAGCTGGGCGACCTGCTCGTTGTTGAGGATCATCAGCCGCTCGATCAGGCGGTGGGCCTCGGTCTGCGCGACGCCGTGGGCGGCGACGACGTTGCCCTCGGCGTCGAAGCGGAACTCGGGCTCGAAGGACTCGACGTCGAGGCTGGTGGTGCCGCGGTGCTCGCCGAGCCCGGCGGCGATCTCGCGGGCGGCGGCGAGCGGTTCGGCGACCTCGGCCGGGGGCTCGGCCCGGCCGGCGAAGATCTCGTCCAGTTGGTCGTAGTCGAGCCGCTCGTCCGAGCGGATGCGGCTGCGGTAGAAGCGCGCCTTGCGCGGCACCATCCCCGGCCCCAGCTCGACCTCGGTCGTCACCGCCAGCCGCTCGACCCCCGGCGCCAGGCTGCAGGCTTCGCTGGAGAGGGCGTGCGGCAGCATCGGCTCGACCGCGCCGGGGACGTAGGTGCTGTTGCCGCGCTTCCGCGCCTCCTGGTCGAGCAGCGAGCCGGGTTTGACGTGGGCGGCGACGTCGGCGATGTGGATCCAAACCCGGGCGCCGTCGCCCTCGATCTGGGCCGAGATCGCGTCGTCGAAGTCGCGGGCGGTGGCGGGGTCGACGGTGAAGGTCGCCAGCTCGACCAGGTCGCGGCGCGGTCCGCTTTCGCGCTCGGCCCACTGCGCCGCTTCCCGCGCTTCCCCCTCGATCGTCGGCCGGAAGCCGCGGTACCCGAGCTCCTCCTTCAGCAGCCCGTCCACCGTCTCCCGAGCCGAAGGCTGCGCACGAGCATCGTTTCCACCTTTTTGGTTCCTATGGGAACGCGAAGGGTGGAAACGATCCCGCCGGCCAGACTGGCGGCGGTTGCGCCCGCGGCCTTGGCGCGGCATCAGCGGACCTGGCCGGCGAGGACTTCGAAGGCGCGCTGCTGGGCCTTGTCGGACTTGGTCTCCGGGTCGTCCTGGACCTTGACGTCGGGATGGATCCCGTGGCTCTCGGCCAGGTTGACGCCCTTGGGGGTGAAGTATTCGCCGACCGTCAGCTTCAGCGCGCCGCCATTGGACAGCGACTGCTCCTCCTGGAAGACGCCCTTGCCGTAGGAGGTGGCGCCGACCACCTCGGCGCCGCCGTCGTCGGCCAGCGCCGCGGTGAGAATCTCGGCCGCCGAGGCGGTGCCGCCGTCGATCAGGACCACCAGCGGCAGCTTCGTCACCCGGCCGTCGCTGGTCTCGTAGGTGCTTTCCCCCTGGCTGCGCGATTTGGTCGAGACGACGACTTCGCCCTCCGGCAGGAAGAGGCTGGCGGTCCGCACCGCCTCCTGGAGCAGGCCGCCGGGGTTGTGCCGCAGGTCGACGACGATCCCTTCCGCCCCTTCCTTCTGGACCTTTTCGACGGCGCCGGCGAGCTGCCCGTGCGCCCCTTCGCTGAAGCTGAGCAGGCGGACGTAGCCGAGCCTGCGCCCGTCGACCTTCTCCACCCGGTGGCTGACGTTCGGCAGCGTCACCTCCGCCCGGATCAGGGTCAGGCGCCGCACCTTGCCGCTCTTGGCGTCGCGGACGCCAATCGTCACCTGAGTCCCTTCCGGGCCCTTGATCTTCTTCGTCGCCTCGTTGCTGCTCTGGCCGGCGATCGATTCGCCATCGACCGAGACGATCGTGTCGCCGGGCGCGAGGCCGACATTCGCGGCCGGCGAGCGGGGGAAGACGCTCGCCACCCGCAGCCCCTTCTTAACTTCGGTCACGGTCAGCCCGATCCCCGAGAAGTGGCCTTCGATCTGCTCGTTGAAGCTGGCCAGCGCTTCCGGTGAGAAGTATTCGCTGAAGCGGTCGTCGTGGCGACGCCGCAGCTCGCGGACCATCCCCTGCAGCGAGGAGTTGCCGAGCTCGGTCGGGCCGACCGGCCGGTAGTAGCTGTCTTCGATCGCTTCGGCGGCTTCGGCGGTCAGCCCCGACGGTTCGGAGACGAAGGCGTCGCGCAGCGGCCCCGGCAGCGTGCGGGGATGCCCTCCCAGCCACAGCCCGGCGGCGAAGACGGCCACCAGCGCCACGGCAAACGCCACGGCCCCGCGTGCTCTCACGCCGGCCTCAGACCTTGAGGAAGCGACGCAGCGTCACGCCGGAGCCGATCGTCGAGACGAGGATCGAGGCGGCGAAGAGGATCGCGACCAGCGCCGGGAAGCCCAGCGTCGAGCTGTTCTGCGCCGCGAGGACGCCGATCGTGTTGCTCAGGGGGTCGACGATCGTGATCTTGCCCAGCCACAGGATCAGTATGGCCAGCAGGCCTCCCGTGAAGCCGACGACCACGCCCTCGATCATGAACGGCCAGCGGATGAACCAGCGGGTGGCGCCGACCAGGCGCATCACCTCCACCTCGCGGCGGCGGGTGTAGATCGAGAGCCGGATCGTGTTGCCGACCAGCATCAGCGAGGCGAGGACCAGCAGCGCGGTGATCACGGTCAAAACGATCTTCAGCGCGCTGGTCACCTGCTCGATCTTTTCCGAGGACTGCTGGCGGTCGAACGGTTTGACGATGATCGCCGAGATCGACGGCCCGTCGAGGCCGTTCGGGTAGACCGCCTTGCGCACCGAGGCGAGGTTGGCGGCGTCGTCGGCTTTGACTTCGAAGCTGTTGGGCAGCGGGTTGGTGTGCAGCTCTTCGACGATCGTCTTGTCTTTCAGTTCGCCCTTCAGCGTCGCCAGCGCTTCGTCCTTGCTGACGAAGGTGACTTCGGCGACGTGCGGGATCGCTTCCAGCTTCTGCTTGAGGCCGGCGATTTCGGCTTTGGTCGCGTCGTCGTAGAGCTCGTACTGCACGTTCAGCTGGTCGCGGACTTCCTCGCTCTTGCCCTGGGCGGTCTGGAAGATCGGGATCAGCATCCCGAGCAGGACGACGGTGACGACCGTGGTCACGATCGCCGCCAGGCTGGGGGCGCCGTTGCGCTTCAGCGCGCGCAGAGCCTCCTGGAAGAAGAAGATCAGCCGGCCCATCAGCTCAGGTGGTCGTGGTCGGAGTGGCCGTTGGTCCGGGTGTCGCCGTCGGGGCCGACGCCCATCCCGGCCCGCATCCGCAGGCCGAATTCGGTCGTCGACTCCTCGGTGTAGCCGCCGGAGACCTCGTCGCGGACGACGCGGCCCTCGTAGAGCTCGACCACGCGGCGCTGCATGTTGTCCACCATCTCGCGGTCATGGGTGACGACGACGACCGTGGTCCCGGCCTTGTTGATCCGGTAGAGCAGCTGCATGATCCCGATCGAGGTGACCGGGTCGAGGTTGCCGCTCGGCTCGTCGGCCAGCAGCAGCGGCGGGTGGTTGACGAAGGCGCGGGCGACGGAGACGCGCTGCTGCTCGCCGCCGGAGAGCTGGTCGGGGTAGCTGTGGATCTTGGTCGAGAGCCCGACCAGGCGCAGCGTCTGTGGCACCTGCTCGCGGATTTCGGCGCGGCTGGCGCCGATCACCTGCAGCGCGTAGGCGACGTTGTCGTAGACGGTGCGGTCGGGGAGCAGCTTGAAGTCCTGGAAGACGGTGCCGATGTTGCGCCGCAGCAGCGGGATTTTCTTCTCCGGCAGCTTGCCGATGTCTTTGCCGGCGATCTTGACCGAGCCCTCGGTGGCGGCCAGCTCGCGGATCAGCATCTTGATCAGCGTCGACTTGCCGCAGCCGGTCGGGCCGACGAGGAAGACGAACTCGCCGCGGCCGATCGCCAGGTTGACCCGGTCGAGGGCCATGTGGCCACCGGGGTAGACCTTGGTCACGTCGCTCAGCTCGATGATCGGCGCGCGACGCCCGCGGGGGCGTCGCGGCTCCTCGGGGCCGCGATCTTTCTTTTTGCGTAGAGCCATCAGTCGGGTGCCTTCTGCGAGTACAGAGTGACTCCTGCGCTACCCCGGCCCCGCAAGATCCCGCCCACGCAGGCGATCTTTCAGGCCGTGTCCGGGAGAGAGCGGCTGGGACGGGGGGCGCGGCGGCGGCGTTCGCCGGCGCGGCGGGCCGCGCCGAGGCGGTAGACGAAGAGGCAGGCGATCGGGACCCCGCTGCCGACCACCCAGAGGAGGAAGAGCGGCGAGCCGGTGTCGCTGCCGGCGCCGAGCGCGTGGAGCAGGCCGAGGACGTAGACGGCGAGGGTCGCCCGGTGCGCCTGGCGCCAGAGGCGGGGGCCGATCTGGCGGCGGAAGTAGAAGCTGAGGCCGAGCAGCAGCGCCAGGTAGGCGGCGACGATCCCGGCCGCGACGGAGAAGCGGTGGCTGGCGAGCGCGAAGGGGACGGTCACGCCGGCGACGCCGGGCTTCAGCCAGGGGTCGGCGAGGATCGCCAGGCCGTGGACGCCGATCGCGACCAGGGCGGCGAGCGCGGTCTGCTCGTGCAGCGCCTTCATCGTCCGGGCGAAGCCCGGCTGGCGGACCGGCTTGCCGGCCATCGTCAGGCCGAGGAAGACGGAGATCGTCACCAGGACGAAGGCGACCAGGCCGGAGGAGCGGCTGACGATCCACCAGCCTTGCGTCGCCAGGGTGTGGGGAACGCCACCGATCACGAGGAGCTGGTGACGACCGGCGGCACTTCTTCGACGTATTCGGGTTCGGGTTCGAGGTATTCGGTCGCCGGTTCTTCGACTTCGGGTTCCGGGGTGGCGATGCGCGTTTCAGCCGGCGCCGGTCGCTGCGCGGTTGCCTTGGTCTTGCCGGCCGAGGTGCTGGCGCTGGCGCTCAGCTCCAGGGCGAGGACGACGAAGAGGACGACAAACAGGGACAGCGAGCCGAGGACGACTGCGCGGGGGCGCGGGGAGGTCATGCCATCGAGGTTGCGGTCGCTTCCTAAACCCAGCCTCAAATGCAGCGGGATTTTGCCAAGGCTTTACCCGCGCCACGCCTGACTACGGAAAGACCGTCTCGCCGCTCTCCTGGTCGACGATCGTGATCGCGACCGCCGGGCAGGATTCGGCCGCCTCGAGGATCAGGTCGTCGGGGCCGGTGCCGATCACGACCGCGGTGTCGTCGAGGCGGAACACTTGCGGGGCCACCTCGACGCAGTCGCCGTGGGCGCTGCACTCGTTCGGGTCGACTACGGCCACGTAGGTCATGCCGGGACCTCCTCCTCTTCGCGGGCCGCCTGGTGGACGGCCTCGATTCGTTTGCGCAGCGCCGGGATCGCCCGCGGCCGGCCGACCGTCAGGCCGGCCACGGGTTGGGTCTCGCGGACGAAGACGGCTTCGAAGTCGCACCCGGCCGGGTCGCCCTCGATCGCGACCGCGTCGCCCAGATGGGGATGGCCGACCGACTGGATGCGGACCCCGTACTGGTCGCTCCAGAAGCTCGGCAGCGGCGGCGTCCCCGGCTCCTCGCCGAGCATCGCCCTGGCTGCGGCGGCTCCCTGCCAGGCGGCGGCGTCCCAGTGCTCGGTCCGGGAGTGGGCACCCCAGCGCGGGTCGAAGGGAATCGAGGCGTCGCCGGCGGCGAAGATCCCGGGCAGCGCCGTGCGGCCGTGCGGGTCGGCCTCCACCCCGGTCTCGCCGAGGCCGCTGCCCCGCAGCCAGCCGGTCGCCGGCACGGTGCCGACCCCGACCGCGACCGCGTCGCACTCGATCCGCGTCCCGTCGGCGAGCAGCAGCTCCTCCGCGCGCCGGCCGCCGCGAGCGTTCTCCAGCATCGCCCCGGTCATCAGCCGCACCCCGGCATCGAGGTGCCGGTCGGCGAACCAGCGCCCGAGCTCAGCGCCGAGGATCGGCGCCAGCGGCACCTCCATCGCCTCGACGACGGTCACCTCGACGCCAAGCCCCAGCGCCGTCGCCGCCACCTCCTGGCCGATGAACCCGGCGCCGACGATCGCCAGCCTCATCCCCGGGGCCAGTTCGGACCGCAGGCGACGAGCGTCGGCGAGGGTGCGGAGGTAGTGGACGTTCTCGAAGCCCTCGAGCAACGGCAGGCGCCGGGGGGCGCCACCGCTGGCGATCAGCAGGCGGCTGTAGGGCAGCGCCTCGCCGCCGGCGAGGAGGACGCGCCGCGAGCCCGGGTCGAGCCCCTCGGCCCGCGTCCCGAGCAGCAGCTCGACTTCCTTCTCCTCGTACCACTCGGCGGGCCGGAAGGCGGTCGCCGACTCCTCCGTCGTCCCGCCGAGAACGCCCTTGGAGAGCGGCGGCCGGTCGTAGGGCCGGGTCGCCTCGGCGCAGACGATCCGCACCGGCGCGTCGTAGCCTCGCCGGCGCAGCGTCTCGGCGCAGCGCTGGCCGGCGAGGCCGCCGCCGACGATCAGAACTCCCGGATCCACCATCACGCCTCCTCCAGGACGGGACCGGCGACCCGGCGCGCCGGCCGCGGCGCCCGCTGCCGGGCCTGCTTCTTGGCCCGGCCGGAGAGCACGCGGTAGACGAAGAGCCCGCCGATGATCGGCGTCGTCGCCATCACCCACCAGCGGAACCAGACGGCGGAGGCGTCGGTGCCGGCGCCGATCGCGTGGGTCAGGCCGAGCAGGTAGACGAGGACCGTGGCCCGGTGCGCCTTGCGCCAGAGCTTGGCGCCGATCCGGCGGCGGACGTAGTAGCTGAGCCCGAGCAGCGCCGCCAGGTAGCCGGCGATCACGCCGAGCCCGGTGAAGAAGGTCTTGAAGCCGAGGGCGAAGGGGACCGCGACGCCGGCGACGCCCGGGTGCAGCCAGGGGTCGCCGAGCAGCGCGATCCCGTGGACGGCGATCGCGACGAGGCCGGCGAGGGCGGTCTGCTCGTGCACCGCCAGCAGCTTCTTCGCGAAGCCCGGCCGGCGCATCACCTTGCCGGACATCATCAGGCCGAGGAAGACCGAGACGGTGACCAGGACCAGCGCGACCAGGCCCGAGGCGCGGCTGGCCAGCCACCAGCCGTGAGACTGGATCGCTTCGGCGGTGCCGGCGGCGTTCATCTGCTCACCTCGGGCAGGCGGATGCGCGGCGCGACCGCGAGCGAACCGACCAGCTCGACCCGGCCGCTGTCGTGGATCAGGAAGCCGCCGCGCTCGGCGAGGACCCGGCGCCCGCCCTCCGGCCCGGAGAGCAGCGCCGCCTTCGAGAGGGTCTCCGCCTCCAGGGCGGTGTCGCCGAGGGCGGTGGCGCCGACCAGGCCGGTCCAGGCCGGCTCGCCGCTCGCCGGGTCGAGCAGGTGGTGGGCGAAGCGACCCTCGGCGTCGCGCCAGATCCGCACGTTGATCCCGGAGGTGGCGACCCCGCCGGAGCCGAGCCGCAGGACGTGCGCGCGGGTGCCGGTGATCGGGTGTTCGACGAAGACCTCGTAGGGGTGGACCAGGGCGTCGGCGCCGCCGATGCGGATGTCGCCACCGCAGTCGAGGATGAAGCGCGAGTAGCCGCGCAGGGTCGCCGCGACCATGTCGGCGGCGAGACCCTTGCCGGTGCCGCCGGTGTCGAAGCGGAGGCCCGGCGGGCGGACCACCTCGCCGGCCGCGTCGTCGACTGCGAACTCGCTCCAGCGCCGGTCGGCGCGGGGCTGCGCCGGGCGCCGCGCCGGGGCGTCGGCGAGCGCCTCGCTGAGCGGCAGGCCGGCCATCCCGGCGCGCGAGGAGGCGTAGCCGGCCCCCTCGATCTCGCCGACCAGGGTCGGGTCGACGAGGCCGTCGCTGCGCTCGGCGGCGAAGACCCCCGCCTCGACCGCACGGCGCATCAGCTCGGAGGCCGGCACCCGCTCGCGCTCGTCGGCGTTCAGCCGCGAGAGCTCGCTCTCGGGCTTGAAGCGAGAGAGCGTCGCGTCGAACTCTTCGACGAAGCGCCGCGCCGTCCCGGCCGCGACCTCGGCCGGGGCCATGCCCGGCCCCGGCTCGCCGACCAGCAGCCGCACGTGGCTGCCCATCGCCTGGAAGGTGAGGTCGTGTTCGCTCATCAGGAGGGGCTCGTCACCACCGGTTCGGCGCCGGCGGAGTAGGAGGAGCTGCTGCTGACGGGGCCGCTGCTGACCGAGTTCCGCCCCGGGCTGGGGACGATCGTCGTCACCACCCGGCGCTTGATCACCTTGCGGACCTGGACCGCGCGGGCGGTCGCCTGGCTCGCCTGCTGTTCGGCCGCGAACCGGTAGGCGAGCAGGGCGAAGAGCGCCGCGAAGAGCAGAACCGAGGTCCAGAGGACCAGGCTCGCGGGCGGCCGCTTGGAGCGGGTGCGCTCAGTCATCGCCGCCGCCCTCGTGCTCGCCACCGCCGCCACCGCCGCTGCTGTCCTCGCTCTCGACCTCTCCACCGCCACCGCCGCCACCGCTGGTCGCGGTCGTAACCGGCGCGCTTTCGCTGCCGCCGCCGCTGGAGCCGGTGCTCACCGGAGCGGATTCGCTTTCGCTGCCGCTCGAGCCGGTGTAGACAGCGGCGGATTCGCCTTCGGCGGCGCCGCTGCTGCCGGTCGCGACGTAGGCGCCTCCAGCCGCGCTGCCGGAGGCCGCCGGTCCGCCCGGCGCGCCGGCCGGCGGGTGCTTCGGCTTCGCGTGCTTGGTGACGTGGACCGTGCGCCGGATGACTTTGGTGTGGACGATCGGTTTGTCCGCCACCGGTTTGCTCGGCGCGCTGCTTCCCTGGCTGAGGGCCAGCCCGGTCAGTCCCCCGAGGAGGACGACGGTGACCCCGGTTGCGACTTTGACTTTGAAGTTCTTCACGTTGATCCCCCGTTCGGCTGCTTGCCTGCGCAGTGTGCGCCGGCCCCCTGCAAGCGCCGGAAAGCGAGGGGTAAAGCCCTGGCAAAACCTGCCCCGAGCAGGCTCGATTCGCCTGAACAGGCCCTACAGTTGGGTCATGGCCACCCAATCGCCAGGCGGTCGCATCCTCGTCGTCGAGGACGAGGAATCGATCTCCCAGCCGTTCGCCGAGGCGCTGCGCCGGGCGGGGTTCGAGGCGGTCGTCACCGCCACCGCCGCCGGCGCGCTCGCCCTCGCCGACTCCGAGGAACCGGACCTGGTGATGCTCGACCTCGCCCTCCCCGACGGCGACGGCCGCGACGTCTGCCGCGAGCTGCGCCGCCGCTCCGACGTGCCGATCGTGATGCTGACCGCACGGGGGACCGAGATGGACAAGATCGTCGGCCTCGAGCTCGGCGCCGACGACTACGCGGTCACGCCGTTCAGCGCCGCCGAGGTGATCTCCCGCATCCGCGCGGTCCTGCGCCGGGCCGCTCCGCGCGACGGGGCCGGACGCGACGGTGAGGCCGAGAAGCCGATCGCGGTCGGCGAGGTCGAGCTCGACCCGGCCGCCCGGATCGCCCGCCTCCGCGGCGAGGATCTGGAGCTCTCGC
>DATIOC010000041.1:0-14062 GCA_035473555.1 Solirubrobacterales bacterium | reverse complement strand
TGCGGCGGCCCGCCACCGCTTCCTCGAGCAGGGTGCGCTGGTCGGCCGTCAGCGTCCCAAGCGCGACCAGCTCGTCGGGCCCCGGCCGCTCGGCGCCAAAGCGGCGAATCGAGAGCGCCGGCCCGTCGATCGCCAGCGGCGGGATGACGACGTTGACCCGGGAGCCGTCGGCGAGCCGGGCGTCGACCATCGGGCTGAGCTCGTCGACCCGGCGGCCGAGCGGGGCGAGCACGCGCTCGATCGCGTCGCGCAGCTCCTCCTCGCCGGCGAAGGCGACGTCGGTCCGCTCCAGCAAGCCGCGCCGCTCTACATATATGCAGTCGTGGCCGTTGACCATCACCTCCTCCACGGTGGGGTCCGCCAGCAGGACCTCCAGCGGCCCGAGCCCGACGCTGTCGCGGACGATCCGCTCGATCACCTCCTCGCGCTCGGCCGGCGGCAGGACTGCGGCGCACTCTTCGACCACTTCGCGGGCGGTGACGGCTAGCTCCTTGTCCGCCGCACTCCCCGCCCCGGCCTCGGCCCGGCGGCGCTCGACGATCCGGCTTCGCAGCCCCGCCGCCAGCTCGGCGATGTCTCGCTCGCGCGCCTCCATCAGATCATCTAGCCCCGCGGGATCACCGTGACGCGGCGGGCGAAGCTCTCGGCGGCGATCAGCCGCAGCGCCTGCTGCCGGGTGAGGCCGAGCGTCGCGGTCGCTTCCCCCGCCCCGCCTTCGGCCCCCGGACCGAGGGCCAGCAGCGGCACCGCCGGGGCGGCGACGTAGGTGCGCCCGGCGCCCGAGCCGCTCGGTTCGCTCGTCACCACCACGTCGACGCGCGAGCCCACCGGCTGGGTGCCGAAGGCCGAGAGAGCCCCGGCGCCCTCGACGACTATCTCCACCGGCCGCCGGCCCCGGCCGAGGCTGAAGCCGCCCTGGCGCGAACCCGGCGAGCGCAGCTGCGACGCCAGCAGGTAGGAACCCGCCGGGACCGCGGCGGTGGGCGCCAGGCCAAGCGCTTCCTGCGGCGCGGCCAGCGCGGCGGGTGGCGCAAAGCGGACGGGGACCCGGCGCACCTCGAGGCTCTCGGCGGCGAGGCGGGGGTCGATCGCCTCCCCCTGCCGCAGCTCCGCGGTCGCGACCAGGACCGGGCGCAGCTCGCCGTAGCCCCGCACGACGCTCTCGCCGTAGCCGTCGGCGATCGTCGCCGCCGCGACCGCGGCCAGCAGCGAGACCGCCAGGAACCCCACCGCGCGCCGCCGGCGGCTCATCGCGCTCCTCCAGCCAGCGGCAGCGTCAACTCGGCCCGGGTGCCATCGGGGGAACGGCGCAGGCGGAAACCGCCGCCGTGGCGCGCCGCGACCCGCCGCACGATCCGCAGGCCGTGGCCGTGGCGCCGCCGCGCACCCCGGTCCCGCCTTCGCAGCCGGCGACGCCTCAAGGTCCTCGCCAAACCGCCGCCGTCACCTACCTCGACGCTGACGAGATCGCCCTCCCGGCGCACCTCGACGGCGACCTCCCCGCCCCCGTGCTCGAGTGCGTTGCTGATCAAGTTGTCCACCGCCTGAGTGAGCTCGACTTCGTGCCCTCGCAGCTCCACCGCACCAGCGCTCCAGCGCAGCCGCAAAGGCCGCCCTTCGGCGCCGGCGCGGCCCCGCCAGCGTTCGATCGCCGACTCGACGATCGGCCTCAAAACGAGCGGCTCGGGCGCGGCTTCGGCCAGGTCGCCGTTGACCTCGCGATCGAGGCGATCGACCGCAGCGGCGGCCATCTGCAGTGACGACCCCATCGCCTCCGCGCGGCCCGAGTCCCCGGGCAGCGAGAGCGCCAGGGCCTGGAGCGGCCGGCGCAGCTCATGGATCGCCTCGTTCAGGGAGCTGCGCCGGCGACCCTCGCGGAAGGCGGTGATGCCAGTTGCCATCGCAAACGAGGCCGCCACTGGCAGCCCGGCGGCTATCTCTGCCAGCTCAACGGCCATCTCGCCAGGGGTCCCGCGAATCGGTCATGGGTGACCAAGGGATCCGAGGGCCCTCACTCTCCCCCTCCGCCCCAACCGCGGCTCGCAAAACGCGGAATCCACCGGGCGCAGAACAGACGCCCGTCCCCCGAAGCGGTCTCGGCCAGGCGCATCGGGAGGACGGGCGACCAAGAAGACCCTAACCGCGGCAGGTACGTTCCCAAAGGATTTCCTTGAGACTAAAGCCGAATGAATTGGTTCATCTCTTTTACTGCATAAAAAGTCCATCGAGAGAGGTAACGACGGAGCGTTTTGGAATACTTGTCTAGTAACTCGGGTGTCTTGCCACCAACTGACTCCCCCGCCCGAGCAAAGAAACGGAGGACCTCCCTTGCCACAGACCCGCACTTCCCCAGAGGGCATTACGCAGCAGCTTGCGAAGGCCCTGGCCCACCCGCTCCGCGTCCGCATCCTCAGCTCCCTGCACAAAGGGATCTCGAGCCCGAACCAGCTCGCCCAGGAACTCGGCGAGCCGCTCGGCAACGTCAGCTACCACGTCAAAACGCTGCTCGAGTACGACTGCGTCGAACTGGTCAAAACCGAGCCGCGCCGCGGTGCGGTCGAGCACTTCTACCGCGCCACCGACCGCGCCTTCCTCAGCGACTCCGACTGGGCCAAGATCCCGGCCTCGGCGCGCAAAGGCATCAGCGGCTCGATCCTCGAGTCGATCGGCCAGAGCGCGACCGACGCGATGGCCGAGGGCACGATCGAGGGGCGCAAGGACTCGCACCTCTCCGACACCCCTCTGCTGCTCGACGAGAAGGGCTGGAAGGACCTCAACAAGGTCCTGGCCGAAGCCGTGAAGAAAGCCGGCGAGATCCAGAAGGAAGCCGCCGGTCGCCTCGACAGCAAGGCCGACGGCATCACCAGCAAGCTGGCGATCATGCACTTCGAGGTGCCCGCCGCCGAGAAGCCGAAGGGCAAGGCCAAGGCGAAGAAGTAGTTCTGCAGCGGCGCCCTCGGGACCCGGGGGCGTCGCTGAGAGTTCCTGGACACGCGATTACGCTCGATCCACCTCTGCCTCACTGGCATTTGGCCGAAGCCCTTTGTTACCTGAAGGCAGACGAACATAAAGCCATGAGACACCTCATTCTGAGAGCGCGGTCTCAGAATCGCTGGGAAACACTGACTCCAACAGAAAGTCAGTAAACGCCTGGCTCTTCACAGCCTTGTCTAGAGTCCGACCCGGAGACTTAATGTACTCCTCAAGGGCGTCCAGAACGGCTCGCAACGCAGAGGCAATCTCTTTTTCATTTGGAACCTCCCCGATCAAGCCCTCTAGCTGCCTTGGGTTGTACACCCTGCCCCCATACCGCCTAGCCACCGCCACCATTGCAGTATGGAACCGGAAGTTAGTCTCGTTACGGGGTCCGAGCTTGACTGACCGTAGCAGGCCATCGACGGCCTTTTGAACTTCAGCCAACCACAAATACACAGGGTATGGAATTCCCTCGTCGAAGATTCGCTCGTATTCCTCACTATTCTTCAAGAGCGAGGAGGGGCGTGCGCGGGAGTTACTGGGATCGCTAAACCCGTTAGCGAGCACAGCTTGAGCTAAGTACGAAATCGTTACGGTTCTCGCAGCAGGCTTACCTTGATTGCGAAAGTAGTTCTTTCGCCGCTCGTAGTACCACTCATTGCTCAGAAAGAAGGCCTCGAGATCTCTCTGAATTCGATCCGAGGCCCGAAGGGAAGCTGCTTGAACTGCAGTCTGCCGATTCGTGGCACGGATGATGCGGTCACGCGTGTCGGGATCCTGGGTGGCAATGACGCGAACCAGAATGATTCGCTCTCGAGCCGGATCATCGGCGGCGGCAGAGGACAAATAATTAAAGGCCGAAACAGAGGACTGCAGACCGTTCACTATTTGCACATCATCCAAAGAACATACCTTATTCGTAATGCTTACTTGGGAGCAAATGACAGTAACTCCGTTGTTCAGCCACCAAAACTCTGGTGCGTCTGCGTCTCCCAAAGATGCAGTGATCTCCTTGTTTACCTCCACACCACCCTCAAAATCTCGTACATTCCAATCAAAGATATGTTTTCTCATTACGCCGTTCTCGGAAATAAAGTCGACGTAATCTTGTAGCTTGACCAACAGTACATGGCTGTTGGGAGCGGCCGCCATCTCTTTGAAGGGCAATGGCATGGTGTATGACTTCTCTTCTGCGGCAAGGTCGAGAAGCTCTCTGGCTCCCTCAAAGGTGACCCTTGCCTCTGATCGCGGAATCTCGTCGATGATTGCCTTGGTTAGATCTGTCGCGCGCGTCGCAACCTTTTTATTCAGCTTTCGGGTATCACCCTTGGTGGCATAGTGGATATCAACGCAGATCGTGGGATGGCGGGGGGCAAGCTGCTCCCAGGTATTGCGAAAGATCCCAACTCGTTCGATTAGCTCCGTTGACAGTAGAGCCGCAAGCTCGTCCTCTTCTTTGGACAGATCTAAGATGGAGGTCACGGTGTTTGAGAGGAGCTGCACAGCCGTCTCGGTAAAACTGGTCGATTGCTTCGCCTGAACTGCGACAAGTTTGATCTGGGCGCCTTTTGCAACTGATCGGAGTTCAAATGACTCCTCAAAGATTGGTGAGTCCTCCTCCACCAAGAGATCGTCGAGAAAAACAAACAGCCCGTCGACTCCGCCGTCGTCTCCCCCGCCGATTTGTCCGGCAAGCGTCTCCTCGTACGACAAATCACTCGACTTCAGAATCTCTTCCAGGCAAAAGAGCTCAAAGGCCTCGTCATCAGGCAGAGGCACACCCCCTCTGTCGTTTTTCCGCACGGCTAGAAGTTTGTCCAAAAGGACCTTCGCGTTTTGATCCATTGCGGGCAAATCTATCTATTCCGGCTGCATTTATCCGGATACCAGCCGGTAGCCGATTCCCCAGCAGTTGATGACGAAGCGCCCGCCCTGCGGGTCGAGTTTGCGACGCAGCCGGGAGGCGTGCGAGTCGAGCGTGCGGGTCTTCGCCGGCCCGCGGTAGGCCCAGACCGAGTCGAGCAGCTCTTCCTTGGTGAAGACCCGGGTCGGGTCGGCGGCGAGGACCTGAAGCAGGGCGAACTCCTTCTTCGCCAGGGGAACCTCGCGGTTGCCGACGGTGACGCGGCGGCGCAGCGGGTCGATGACGAGATCGCCGACCTGGCTCGGCCCGTCCTGGGGATGGATGCGGCGCCGCAGGACGGCGCCGATCCGGGCGCGCAGCTCGCTGTAGACGAAGGGCTTGGTCAGGTAATCGTCGGCCCCGGAGTCGAGGCCGCGGACCTTGTCGGTGTCGCCGCTGCGGCCGGTGAGGACGATCACCGGCAGCCGCGGGTCGAAGCGCGAGCGGACGCCGTCGGCCTCGCGGATCTCGCGCAGGACGTCGAGCCCGGAGGCGTCGGGCAGCGAGAGGTCGAGGAGCAACAGGTCCGGGTGGTTGTAGCGGCAGAGGCGGAGCGCGTCGGAGGCGCTCGGCGCCGGCATCACGCCGAAGCGGTCCGCGGCAAGGTGCTCGCAGAGCAGGTCGAGGGTGACGTTGTCGTCCTCGCAGACGACCAGGCTGGCTATCTCATTTCGTTGGGGGAGCATGGCGGTCCAAGTCCCTGGCGCCTTCTGTCTCTCCCCCCGGCGGTGAGGGAATCTCCAGGACTTTGCGGGCTCCACGGCACCAGAGGATCCGGCGAGGCGGGATCCGGCGGCGCACCGAGAGAACTCTTCCGCCGGCGTCGAGGAAGTAGAGGTCGAGGGCGAAGCGCATCCCCAAGGTGTGGACGCTGGCGCAGCGGGGGATCAGCAGGCCCGGCCCGGCCTGGTCGCGATCGCGAAAGGAGAGGCCGCGGAGGCGGGTCCGGAAATCCTCCGCAACGGGGATCGGCTGGGGTCCGTGCTCCACCCCGCTCCAAGTCACCCGACTTGCCAACCTCTCCCCCCGCCCTAGGCTAAGCCGATGGCCGGAAAGCCCAAAGTCGCGATTTTCAGCCCCAACCCGATGGTCTCGATCGCGATCGAGTCCTTCAGCGCCGACGGCGGCGACGACATCCACATCCACGCCGCCGGCCAGGGCGTCTGGGTGGCGCGGATGGCGGCCGAGCTGGGCGCCGACCCGGTCCTCTGCGGCTTCATCGGCGGCGAGGTCGGCTCGGTGCTGCGGCCGCTGCTGGAGGAGATGCCGATGGAGCTGCGGCTGGTGGAGTCGGCCGGGGCGAGCGGCGCCTACCTCCACGACCGCCGCAGCGGCGAGCGCGAGCCGATCGCCCAGAGCGCGGCGCTGCCCGCCTCCCGGCACGAGGTCGACGACCTCTTCTCGGTCACCGTCGCGGCGGCGCTCGAGTGCGACCTGCTCGCGGTCTGCGGTCCCTACCCCGACAACACCGTGCCGCTGGACCTCTACGGCGGGCTGGTCGCCGACGTCAAGGCGAACGGGACGCCGGTCGTCGTCGACCTCTCCTCACCGCGCCTCGACAAAGCGCTGGAGGGCGGGCCGGACCTGGTCAAGATCAACGACTGGCAGATCGCCGGCTACATCTCCGGCCCGGTCGAGACCGAGGAGCAGATGCGGGCGGCGATGGAGCGGGTCCGGGACGCGGGCGCCGAGAGCGTGATCGTCACCCGGGCCGGCGAGCCGGCGCTGGCGCTCCGCGACGGCCAGTTCCACGAGCTGAAGCCGCCGAAGTTCGAGCGCGGCTCCCGCGAGGGCTGCGGCGACTCGATGATGGGAGCCTTGGCGGCGACGATCGCCGCCGAGCGCGAGTGGGAGGACGTCCTCCGCCTCAGCGCCGCGGCGGGCGCGACCAACTTCCTCCGCGCCGGCCTCGGCACCGGCTCCCGCGCGGTGATCGAGGAGCTCGCGCCGCGGGTGCAGCTCCGGGAGCTGGACTGACAACTCCGAGATTTGGTCCCCTATAAGGACCCAAGGTTCGGAGTCGTCGCTCCGACATTTGGGGGGCTATAACCCCCCGAAGTTCGGACTCCCTCAGAGGACCGGCTCGAAGGGGGGCTCCAGCGGGTCGCCGTTGACGATTGCGTGCGGGGCGGTCTCGGCGATCCACTCGAGGTGCGGGGCCAGGGGCTCGACCTCGCGCAGGCGCTCTAGCGCTGGGGAGATCCGCACCGGGCGGCCGCCGAGGACGGTGTGGGCGTCGCTGCTCAGCAGGTGGACGAGGCCCTTCCCGGCCATCGCCAGCATCCCGGCGGCCATCTCCTCTCGGAGGAAGAAGTCGGCGGTCGCCTGGATCAGCGCCCCCTCCGCGACCAGCGCCGCCATCCGCTCGAACATGTCGGCCGAGAGGTGGCGCTCGGGGTGGGCGATGATCGTCCGGTGGCCGCGCTCGGCGAGGTGCCCGACCCGGCGCAGCAGGCTGTCGCCGAGCGGCCCCGGCGCCGGCTCGAGCAGGATCCAGTCGCCGTCGCCGAGCGAGACCCGAGCCAGCTCCTCGGCGCTCAGCGCCTCCACCGCGGTCTCGGCCACCTCGCCGCCCCGGAGGATCCGCACCGCGACCATTTCCCGCTCCAGCCGCTCGTTCAGGCCCCGCACCCGCCCGGCCAGCTCGCCGATCCGGACGTCGTGGTCGTGGCGGATGTGAGGGGTGGCGCAGACCGCCTCGATCCCGTCGGCCTCGGCCTGGCGGGCCATCGCGACGCTGTCGTCGGCGTCGCGGGCCCCGTCGTCGATCGCGTCGAGGATGTGGCAGTGGAGGTCGACCATCGGTCTCGCCCGAACTTCTACCCAGTTCCGTGCTGAAGCAGTGCAAGAACGCCGCCAAGGTGCAACCGCGCGTTCAGGCACCCGCCCGAACCGGCACGTCCCTACGATGATCGGCAAGATCATTGACCTGCTCGCGCCGGGCTTGCGCGGGTGGGACTGGCTTCAACTCATGGATAAGAAGACGACCCGCAGAGGGAATTACGAGTCTGGCTCCGACTACGTGCTGGAGTACGGCGAGCTCCGCTTCGCATTCAACGAAGAGGACTTCGCGCAGCGCGTCGAGCAGGCGGCGGTGAAGCTCCGCTTCGTCGCTCAGGGACTCAGCGCCGAGGAGATCGACGACCTCCTCGACCTCGCGGTCAGCGGCGAGATCGCCGAGCCCAGCTCACGCCTCGGCGAGCACATCAACGAGAACTGGGAGGACCTCGTCGGTCCCTCCAACCGCAGCCTCGTCCACTGGCTCCGGCGCCTCGTCTTCCGCGGCGCCTGGCTCGACCAGCGGGTCAAGGAGGGCGAGCTCGACGTCGTCTTCGACGAGCGCACCCAGACCTTCGGCTACGTCCAGCCGGATCGCAGCGACGAGCTGATCGAGCTCTCCAAAGAGCCCAGCTGGCGCCGCATCGCCTACAGACGCTAAGTCGGACTTACTCGGAGGCGCGCTCTAGCGCCGCAACCACAGTGAGCGAGCCGCCACCGGTGGTGCCCTGGGCGCGGCCGGCGTCGAAGAACTCCTTCGCCGCCTCGGCGTCGTCGTAGGCCTCACCCAGGCGGGTGAGCGAATCGACGAGCAGGATCACGTCTTCTCCCCTGCCCGCCCGCGTGGCGGCCTGGGCGAGGGCGTCGCCGGCGTGTTTCGGCTGGCCGGCGGAGACGATCTCTGCCTGCGGGGCGTCGCGCTTCCAGTCGGCCAGCTCCTCGGGGCTGGGGTCGATCAGCAGGGCGACGGGATCCGGGCCCTTGCTGTCGGCGGCGAGATCCGCGGCGACGCCGCGCAGCAGCGCGGTGCAGCCCTCGCGGGTCTCGGCGAAGACGAGCGCCTGACGGCCGGCCTCGGGCGGCAGCAGCAGTCCCTGCAGGGTCACGCCCTGCTTGCGGCGGCCGAAGCGGCGACGCCGGCGGCGACGCGGGCGCGGCGCCTCCGCGGCGGGGGCCGGTGCGGGCGGCTCGGCGGCTCGTGGCGGTGCAGGCGTTTTGGCGGCGGGCTCGGGCTCCCGCTCGGGCGCTTTCTCGGCGCGGTCGCGGCGTTCGCGCGGCTCGCGGCGCCGGCGGGGCGGGCGCTCGCGGCGTTCGCCGCCGCCCTCGCGCGCCGGGGATTTCTTCGCGGCGCCGCCGCCTCCGTTCCCGCCCCCCTCGGCGAGTTTCTCCACCAGCTCGCCCTTGCTCAGCATCCGGTACTTGGGGACGCCGGCGTCGGCAGCCAGGGAGTGAAGATCGGACAGGGGCTTTTTCTCGAGCTCAGCCTTGTTCATCGAGGCGGCACACTATTCAACCGGCCACCCCGAGTGCGGCGGCGGGGTCGGTCCCCTCCTCGGCCGCGACCTCGAGCCAGGCCTCCGCCCCGCGCGAGCGCTCGCGGCGCCCCCACCCCAGCTCGGCGCCGAGCGCGTCGGCGACCGGGCGCACCGCCTTCGCCGTGCGCAGCTGCGGGGCGGCGAGGATCGCCAGCCGGGTGCGCCGCAGGAGGACGTCGGCGACGCTGCGCGCCTGCTCGTGGCGGGCGGCGACCACCACCTCGGCCAGCAGGTCGGGGCGGCCGGGGACGATCGGGCCGGCCAGCTTCGGGTCTTCGCGGGCGATCGCGAGGACTTGGCGGGCCGCGTGGCCGTAGCGGAAGGCCAGCTGCTCGAGCGCCTCGGCCCCCACCCCCGCGGGCGCCTCGAGGTCCTCCGACCGCGCTGCCATCCCCAGCGGGATCTCGTGCGTGTGACAGGGCGCCTCGCGCCCCTCGCGCTCGACCAGGCGGTCGACCGTCTGCTTCGCCATCCGCCGCCAGGTGGTGAGCTTGCCGCCGGTGATCGTCAGCATCCCCGAGGAGGTCTCGTACAGCTCGGCTTTGCGGGAGATGTCGACCGACTTGCGCGGGTCGCCGGTCGAGATCAGCGGCCGCACCCCGGCGTAGGCGCCGACCAGGTCCGCTTCGCCGATCGCGGTGCCAAAGAACTCGTTGACCGCGGCCAGCAGGTACTCGACGTCGGCCTCGGCCGGCCGCGGGTGGGCGATGTCGCCGTCGAAGTCGTTGTCGGTGGTGCCGACCAGGGTGCGGCCGTACCAGGGCAGGGAGAAGATCATCCGCCCCTCGCCGGCGGGGACGATGCAGGCGGCGTTGCCCATCGGCAGCTGGGCCTGGTCGATCAGGACGTGGGTGCCACGGCTGGGGGCGATCCGCGGCACGTCCTCCTCGCCGTGCAGCTCCTCGGGCCGGATCTGGTCGGCGAAGACGCCGGTGGCGTTGACGACGTGGTCGGCGCCAACCTCCATCCGCTCGCCCGAGGACTCCTCGACGAAGGCGACGCCCGTCGCCTTGCCGTTGCCGGAGAGAACCTCGGTCACCTCGGCCCCGTTCAGCATCACCGCGCCGAAGCGCTCGGCCTCGCCGAGCACGGTGAGGACGAGGCGGACGTCGTCGGTCTGGCAGTCGTAGAAGAGGTAGGCGTCCTTCGGCTCGCGCGGGGCGAGCGCCGGCACCAGGTCGAGCACCTCCTCGCGGTCGATCGTGCGGTGGCGGTCGGGCGACCAGTAGTAGTCGTCGGGCTCCTCGCGCGCGGCGCGCCGCTCGCGGCGGCTGCGGCCGGCGCGGGTGGTCGCCATCACGTCGTACATGTTCAGCCCGAGGCCGAGTTTGCGGTCGCGGCGCTCCTCGCCGAGGGCCGGGACGAGGAACGGCGTCGGGTAGACGAGGTGGGGCGCGAGGCGAACCATCAGCTGGCGCTCCAGCAGCGCCTCGCGGACCAGGCCGAGGTCGAAGTTCTGCAGGTAGCGGAGGCCGCCGTGGACCATCTTCGAGGAGCGGCTCGAGGTCCCGACCGCGTAGTCGCCGCGCTCCAGCAGGGCGACCGAGTAGCCGCGCGAGGCGGCGTCGAGGGCGACGCCGGCGCCGGTGATGCCGCCGCCGATGACGACGACCTCGAAGTGCCGGCCGGCGATCTCCTCGATGGCGCGAGCGCGGGTCAGCATCAGTCGAGGTAGGTCGTGACGCGGTCGGCGCCGGGACGCTCGGGGACGGGCTTCTCCTGCCGCGGGTGGCCGAGATGCAGGAGGCCGACGAAGCGCTCCTGCGCCGGCAGGCCGACGGCGGCGCGCCCCTCGTCGCTGCGGAGCAGGCCGGGGGTGCGCCAGTAGCCGGCGAGGCCGCGGGCGTGGGCGGCGAGGAGGACGATGTAGGAGGCGACGGCGGTCGCGTGCATGTCCTCTTCCTCCTCAACCGGGTCGCCGCTGAGCAGGCAGGAGACGACGACCAGGGTCGGGGCGCGGTCGAGCTTGGCGGCGCCCTCGGGGCCGGCGATCTCCTTCAGCCGCGCCAGGGTCTGGGGGCCGATCACCCGGAAGCGCCAGGGCACGGTCAGGTGGTGGTTCGGCGCCCAGCTCGCCAGCTCGACAAGCTCGTCGATCTCCGCGCGCGGCAGCGGCTCGGGCGCGAAGGCCTTGTGCGTGCGGCGGGTGCGGATCGCGGTCTCGACGTCCATCGGTCGAGGGTATCGGCAGGCGGTTCCGCGGCGGCTCAGAGGCCGTAGCGCCAGCGCATCCAGCCGGCTCGCCCCGCCAGGCCGGCGCCGAAGAGGAGGCAGCCGGCGAGGAGGCCGAGCAGGATGGCGCCGGCAGTGCTGCTGCTCCCCGAGTCGCTCGTCGTTTCCGAGGCGGGTTCGGACGTGACTTCCTCCGAGGCGGAGGTTTCCGGCAGGGTGCTGCCGAGGTCACCCTCCGGGGCGCTGCCGCCGCTTGGGAGTGGGATTTCGGAAGAGGAGTTCCCCGAGCCGCCCTTCCCCTTGCCCTTGCCGGACGGCGCCGAGTCTCCCGGCGCGGTCCCGATGCCGGATCCCTTCAGAGCATCCTTCAAGCCGGGCGGTAGAGCTTCGGCGAGGGACGCGGGTGGGACGCCGTTCAAGGTCGGAGAGGCGCCGCCGGTATTCGCGGATGCGGTCTTCTTCTTCGGCTCCTTCGGCTTCGGCGCCCGGGGCACGGCGGCGATCGGGTAGTGCTTGCCGGCGGCGGCCACCAGGACCTCGCCCGTCACCCAGACCGGCGTCTGGTTGGCGACCTCGGAGGCGGTCTGGTCGGGGTTGGCGTAGCGGTAGGAGCCCACGTCGCGCTGGTTATGGGCGAGGTATTCGGGGGCGCTGACGCTGCCGCGGCGGAAGGACTCGGGGCTGCCGCCGACCGCGAGGATTCCCTGGATCGCCCAGGCCGTCGACATCGTGTTGACGGCGCCGTTGCCGCCGATCGGGAAGCCGCCCCCCTTCTGCTGGCCGTGGTGGCGCAGGTAGAAGAGGCCCTGGCCGGCCGCCTTGGAGTCGGGCGAGAGCGCCTGCATGACGGCGCCGGTGCCGTCGGTGGTGCTGGGCGAGCCGGGGGTGTCGCCCCAGCCCCCGTCCTCGTTCTGGACCTTGCGCAGCCAGTCGAGCGACTTCTGCACCCCGCTGATCCCGGCGGCGCGCAGCGCGATCACGGCGAAGGCAGTCGAGTTGGGCCAGCCGTGGTAGGAGCCGTTGTCGCGGCGGGCAGCGAGCAGCTCCGAGACGAGGTTGCGGCCGCCGAATTCGCGCGGGTTCACCCCGGCCCCCTCGAGCGCGAGGATCGTGCGGGCGACGTCGCCGGGGCTGCTGAGCGAGCCGATTTCCCTGCGGAGGAAGTCGACCGGCGTCTTGCCTTTCGGCGAGACGACGTCGAGCGGGTTGCGGTCGGCGGCCTCCAGCCCGAGCATCACCCAGCAGGTGGTCGCGGTGCCCGATTCGTCGCTGGCCGAGGGACCGAACCCCCCGTCGCCGTTCTGCACCGACTCGAGCCAGTCGGCGGCGTGGGTGACCTGGGAGGCCTGGGCCCCGGCCGGCATCAGCGCTACGAGCGCGAGGATGAGGAGGGCCGCGACGCCGCCGCTGCGCAGGGCGCCCCCGAGACGGCTCGGGGGCTGATTGGGCGCCGGCGATCGCTCGCCCCGCTCCCATTCGAAGCGCTCGCGGAAGCGGACCAGCATCCGCACCATCGCCGGGCCGGCGACGAGCGCCAGCACCACGTTGCCGACCACATGCGCGATTTCGAACGGGATCGCCCGCCCCTCGAGCACGAGGAAGTAGCGCAGCGATAGGTCCCCTCCGTACGTCGCCATCAGCGAGAAGTTCATCAGAGCCCCGTACAAAATGCCAGCAAATCCGCAGAGTGCCGCGAGGGTGAAGCGGCCGGCGTTGCGGGTCCCGAGGGCGAGAACGGCGCCGAGCACGCCGCACAGCCCCCAGCCCGCCATCTGCCACGGGGTCCACGGCCCCTGCCCGAACCAGAAGTTGGAGACCAGCGCGGCGAGGGCGCCGACCGCGAAGCCGGGGGCGCCGCCGAGGGCGTAGCCGGCGAAGATGACGATGTCGGTCGTCGGCTTGACGTTGGGGAAGGCGGCGAAGGCGATGCGGCCGGCGATCGCCAGCGCGGCCAGGGCGGCGACGAGGGCGACGACCTGCGCCGGGGGCCGTGAGCGCTCGTACCAGGCGAAGCCGGCGAGGACCACCGCGCCGACGATGAGGAAGCTGGCGACCTCCCAGGTCATTGGCGCTCCTCGGCCAGGGCGGCGGCCCCCTGCTCGGGGGTGACGACGCCGGGCAGGTCGAGGACGCGCGCGACCTCGGTGGCGAAGTACCAGCCGCCGGAGAGGATCTCCGCGGCGGGCCCGTCGGCGATCACCACGCCGTCGCCGAGCAGGACGACGCGGTCGGCGAAGCCGGAGGCGAACTCGACGTCGTGGGTGGCGACGACGACCGCGGCGCCGCGTGTCGCTTTTGTGGACTCATGGGCCACAAAGTCGACATCGCCGGCGAGCCGGGCGATCAGCGCGACCAGATCGTCCTTGCGCGCGTGGTCCATCCCCCGCGTCGGCTCGTCGAGTGCGACGACGCCGGGCAGTTGCTCGCCCTCCATGCGTCCGGCGAGTGCGATCGCCAGCGCCAGCCGCTGCCGCTCGCCGCCGGAGAGGTCGCGCGGATCGGCGTCGACCTTGTACTCCAGGCCGACCACGCGGAGCGCCGCCGCGCCTTCGTCGCCCGGCAGCTCGTCGCCTACGCGCTCGCGGACGAGGTAGTCGCCGGGGTTCTGGGTTAAGAGAGCGATCGAGTCGACCTCGATCTTGCCCGCGACCGCCTCGTGCAGACCCGCCGCCGTCCGCAACAGCGTGCTCTTGCCCGC
>DATIOC010000040.1:0-62098 GCA_035473555.1 Solirubrobacterales bacterium | reverse complement strand
CTTGGCGACCATGTAGAGGGCGATCAGGGAGTTGAAGGGGTTGGCGAAGGGGGTTGCGACGTAGAGGGAGCCGCGGGCTTCCTCTTTCAGCAGCGGCGTTTGGATCTTCACTTCGCCGACCTTGGAGGCCTCCGGGCAGCCCGCCCCGGGCAGGGATTCGGCGCTCTCGCGGGCGAGGTCGACCGGGGAGCAGCCGACGAGGCCTTCGCCCTGGGAGGGGTTGACCGTCATCCCCTCGGGCAGGGTCACTTCCACCTTCTTTGCCTGGCCTTCAGAGATCGCGTCCTTGTTCAAGAGGCCTTTGCCCGGCATCTCGAGCTGGAAGTCCAGGCCGCTCGGGCTGCCGGCCAGCTTGCTGGTCGGGGCGCCCGTTATCTGCGGGGCGAAGGGGACCTGATTGCAGCCGCTCATCTGCGACCCCAGGAAAGAGCGCAGGGAGACGACGGTGCCGAGCGGCACGCTCCAGGGTTCGGCTTCGGCGCCGAAGTCCATCGGCGTGGAGCAGGAGACCGGCAGGCGCAGGAAGGCGTCTTCGCCGAGGCCCGGGGGCCGCTGGCAGAGGCCGGGGGGTGCCGATGTTGTAGACGCAGCCCCAGCCGCGGGCGTTGTCGTGGCGGGCATCGCCGGGGGCGCCCCAGATCGAGAGCGTCGCGCCGAGGGCCTCGGGCACCTGGCTGGCGTTGTTGACGCTGGCGATCACCCGGTATTCGTTGTCGGGGTCGACTTCGGTGTCGATGATCACCGCGACGTTGGCGATCGTGAACCCGAAGCGGGCCGGCTCGCCCACCGCCGGGGGCAGGTTGAAGACCGGCACCGCCGGGCGCGCGAAGCTGATCGCCCCCTCCAGGTAGATCGAGAGCGAGGCGGCGCCGATCGCCGTTTCGTCGGAGCAGCGGTTGGCCGTTTCGATCACTTCGCTTTCCTGGCTGAAGTCGGCGAAGCTGCAGGTCGGCAGGGCGGTCAGGTTGCCGGTCAGCCCCGCCGGCAGCGAGAAGCGCGTGTTGCGCGGCTGGGCGGGCTGCTCGACCGAGCGTTTGTTGGGATCGGCGCTCGGCCTCATCCGGCCCGAGTTGAACTGCAGCGAGGTGGTCAGCTGGAAGGGGTGGCCGCCGGCGCGGGTGTCGAGCGCTCCGCCCTCTTCCTCTGAGCCGCCGCCCTCTGCTTCCACCCGGCTGGTGAAGCGTTCGATCCCGAAGGGGGTTTTCTGCGGGCTCACCTCGATGTTCTGTTCGGCGGTTTCGGTGGGGGCGTTGCCGCCGGAGACCGCCACCTTGCCCGCGGCACCCTCGACCGGCGCTTCGCCCAGGGGGGTGGTGACCGGGATTTCCACTTCGATCGAGTCGTAGGGCTGCAGGACGTCGCCGAAGGTGCAGGAGACGAGGTCTGGGGCTTCGACTTCGCAGTCCACCAGCCCTGCGGAGCCTTTGCCGCCGCCGACGCCTTCGGCGCCGCTCGCCACCAGGCCCTCGGGGAGCTCGTCGGTGATCCTCAGCGGTTTTTTGCTCGCGTCCATCGGGGCGTCGCCGATGTTGGCGACGACGACGAAGAGCCGGCCGCTGCCGCCTTCGTTCACGACTTTGGCGCTGAAGGTCCCGGCCGAGGTGTAGTTGTGTTCGGCGTCGATGCTTTCCTGGGCGAATTTGACCGACGCCGCGTAGCGGTCGGGGACCCGGACCTCGAAGGGCGCGAGCGTGGTGGGCCCGCCGCTGACTTCGATGTCGGAGCCGAGGGACGGTTCGAGGGCGGCCTGCAGCTCGGCCGCGGTTTCAGAGAGCGCGAAGCCGTAGTCGGCGCAGATTTCTTTGCCGTTTTCTTTGGCGTCTTCGGCGCCCAGGCAGCCGACGGCTTTGCCTTCGACGAGGATCTTCGCCGCCGTCGCCGGGTTGCCTTTGAAGGTGCCTGCCTGTACCTGGATTTCCTGGAGGTTGTCCTCGGGTTCCCAAAGGTTCGTCGGCCGCGAGCCGGCGACGATGTTCCACCAGGGCGAGGGCGCCGCGGAGGCGGCGAGGGGCAGGGCGAGGAGGCAGCAGAGGGCTGCCGCCGAGACGACTCCGGCCAGGGCGATGCGGCGCTTGGAGCTCCTCATCGGCCTGCCCTCCCGCTCTTGTGGGTTTGCTTTTTGTGCTTCTTGTGTTTCTTCTTGATGCAGACGTCTTTGCCGTTGCGGCGGGCCTTCTTCTGGCCCTTGCGGCAGTTGACCGGCGTCTCGGCGCCCTTGAAGGATTCGCTAGCCGGCGTCGGAATCTTCGGAGGGCCCACCGAGGGCTGGCAGGCTTCCCCGGCGCATTCCTGTATCGGGTGGATCACCGCCGGGATCCCGTTCACCCTCGCGTCGTAGACGTCCATCTCTTCGTCGTCGTCGAGGACCGAGAGCCGCGAGCGGGTCAGGAAGAAGACGTCGTTGCCGCTTTCGCTGGCGTCGAGGAAGCCGGCGTCGCCTTCCGCCGAGCCCGAGGACAAAAGTCCCACGCAGCCTGCCCCCGACCTCGTCGCCGTCGCCGTGTTGGTGTTGGCGGTGCAGCTGCCGGCCCCCACCGGCTCATATTGGTAGACGTCCCACTCGCCGTTGGAGTCGGCCGCCACCAGCGGGTCGACCGAGTTGAAGAAGACCCGGCCGTTGTCGAGGGCGGTGCGGGGGTGGTAGAGGGAGGCGCGGGCTGAGTCGGTCTGGGTGGCCTGCGGCAGCGTCGCCGCTACCCAGCGGCCCGCCCAAAGGCCCGCGGGGTCCGGTGGGAAGAAGGCCACTTTGTCGGGCAGATGCTCGCCCGCCGCCATCGCCCCCGAGGGGTTGCAGGAGATGCAGGTCAGCCGTTTGCCTTCTTCTCCTTCGGTGTCGTAGAGGAAGACCTCGGTGGTGGGATGGCCCTCCGCGTTGGTGTTCTCATAGCCCGTCAGGCTCTCCTCCGAGGTGAAGGTGAGGTAGCGGCCGTTGGGCGACAGGGCGGCGCTGATGTTCACCGCGTATCCCCGGGTGTGGACTTTCTCTTCCCCCCAGGCGAGGTGGTCTTCTTCTGAGAGGCTCGCCACCAGCCGCGGCGCCTGGCCCTCTTCCCAGAAGTAGAGGTTGGGCTCGCCGGCTGCCGCTTCTTCTCCCTGTTCGTTGGGTTCTTCGTCGAGCACTCCGCGGGCGACGAAGAAGCCTCGCCTCCCGTCCTCGCTCAGCGCCGGCATCTGGTCGATCACTTCGGAACTTTCCCCCGAGCCCGGGAGCGGGGCGCTGATGTCGGTGATGTCGGCGCAGCCCAGCGCCCCTCCTCCTACGTCGCCAATCTCGCAGCGGTAGAGGTCCCGGCCTTTGGGGCTCGCGTCGGCGGTCAGCTGCTGGCTGTCGGTGAAGAAGACGACCCTGCCGTCGGCGCTGGCGCCGTTGAAGGCGGGGCGGTTCTCGCCGTCTCCGCTCGCGTCGGCCTCTTTGACGTCGAGGCGCACCGATTCGTGCGTGTTACGGTCGCGCAGGTAGAGGCCTGCTTTTTCAATGCCCGAATGATTGTAGAAATTCGAGGAGGTCCAGAAGACTCGTGATCCGTCATCTGAGACCGCGTGGCGGACTGACCCCCGGCCCGTCCCGATTGCTCCAGTCACCACAGCCCCTCCCTCTGAGGAGGGCAGTTCGCTCACCGCTTCGAGCTCCCCGCCCGACCACATGTAGAGGCTTTCCGTCTCGGCACCGGCAACCAGCGGCGGGATCGACTGGATCGCGATATGTGAGAGGTCGGGCGCGGTGGCAGCGATCCACACTCGATTGACTTTGCCTGGTTCAGGGTTGATCTCCGTCCCTGGTGGCACATTCGCGGGGGTCAACAGCGGCGTAAAGGAGGGCGGTTCGCCGTCCTCCCAAAGGTACGGGGTGCGTTCTCCTGCCTCGGGCGAGAGCGGCAGGTTGTCGCTCGGCTCCATCTCGCCCCGCATGAGGTCGGGGGTGAAGAGCTTGAATTCGGTCGCTCCGTGCAAGAACGTGCTCGCCTCCCCGTGGGGGGGGGTCAGGTCCCTGTTCGCCCACGTCCCCCCGGAGCCGCGCTCGGCGAGGACGCTCGTCGGTTCCGGCGGCCGATTGCTGATCGGATCCGTGAACAGCGACCCGCTGCTCGCGTAGGCGAGCTTCCCGCCCGAGTCCGACGCCTGGATCGCCGTCACCTGGGTGGCGATGATCGTCCCCCCGAACTTCTTCGGCGGCGAGACCATCTCCCAGGCCCGGGCGTCCGAGAGGGCGGCCCCCAAGCCCGAGGTCTGGGTGGTGAAGGTCGTGTCGGGGCCCGGTTCCGCCGGTCCATTGGCGCTTTCCGCCACCGCCCTGAAGTGATAGGTGCTCTGCGGCTGCAGGCCGGTCAGGCTGAACTGCACCGGCACGCCCTTCCTGCCGGCCGCAATCGAGCCTCCCGGGGCGGGCACTTTCTCGCAGGGCCCAACTTCGCAGTCGCTGAGGCCGTATTCGAACCAGTAGGTGGTCGGCTGGCCGACGGGGTTGATCTTCGCCCGCAGGGTGGCTGAGTCCCCGGTGACGCCGCGGACGCTCGTGGATTCGATATCTGGGGGGCACATTTCACAAACTTCTTCCGCGAAGATCTTCACCTGCGAGCCGCCTACGGGGCTGTCGGCCACGTAGGCGAACGCCCGGCCTTCGGCGCTGGCGGCGGCCATCCCCTCTGGCGCTTTCAGTTCTCCTTCTTGCCCCGGCCCGCCGAAGGTTTCCACCGGCGCGCCTTCGCTGTCGAACAGGGCGACCCGGCGCGTCGGGGCGGTCTCTGCCACGTAGACGTTGTCCGTTTGCCGGTCGACCGCGATCCCCTGCGCCTGGCTGGGGTCGAAGGACGGGGCGGCGGTATAGGTGGTCGTGGCGGTGACGGGGTACTCCGAGGGCACGAACTTCGCCGGTTTGAGCCGGTTTTGCAATACGTAGAGTGAGCCGCCGCTGTCAACCGCGATGTTGCCGGGCGCCGACGGCGCCGTGACGCCCAGGCTGGGAACTATGCCGGTGCCGGATTCGTCATAGATTTGGACACGGTTGCCGCCGATCCCGCCTTCGCCGACGTCGCCGGTATAGATGGCGCCGTTCTCGTCGACCGCGATTCCTTGCAGCTGAAAGAAGTTGGGCGATCCGGTGATCTCATTCGTGCCGGTGGCGGCGAACACCGCCGGTTCTCCGTTCGCCTTGAAGGCTTGAAGCGCCTTGGCGCTGCCGCCTTCTTCTTTCCCCGTCAGGTAGACGACATGCGTCGCGGGATTCACCGCGACCTGCCGTTCGCCCCCCGTTACCCCGCCGATCGCCAGGCCCGACAATTTGTTGCCCGAGATGCCAGCACCCGCACCTCCGAAGTTGACGGGTTGTCCTTCCAGGTCGAACTTGTAGAGGGCGTTGGCGTCGCGGTCCAGGACGTACATGACTCCGTCCGCTTCGTCGATGCCTACGGACGTCGCGGTAGCGAATTTGCTTCCGCTCGTCCCGTCAGGACCAATCGCTCCCAGGAACTTGAATTCGCTGGCTGAGGCTTGGGCTGCACCGCACGCAAGTTGAGCTGCGCCGCACGCAAGGAGAGCGAGGGTGCCCCAAGCCACCAACCAGAATGCCGCGTGCCGTCGAAGTGCCAGCATCTTCCTCTCCCCTCCGTTCCCTGAATGCGCCAGGCTCGATGTTCCCCAAAGCGCCCCACGTACGCGTAACCTTGCGTACCGAATGCGGTCGGATAGGTATCGCAGAGCGAATTGAAGTTCAAGGACGATCCATCTTCTGCGTCCCTCCTGGTGGGATAGCAAGGCGCCTTCCTGGCAAATGTCCTGCAAACTGCTCTGCGGCGTATATTTGCGCGTGTATATGCGCAAGCGCCCCGTCCTGTACAACGCCAGGTTCTTCCTGTAAATAGCGGCGGGACCGTTTGGATCCCGCCGCCTTGACTCACGCTTCAACTGCTACTTACACCCGCTCCTTCTCAGGTGGCGCATGTGACCTGCACTTTGGTGTTCCACGTAAGTGTGCCTGTGCCGGTCTGAGATGCTGTTTCGTAGCCGGTCGTGGTGCCCGACCCTGTCTGGATGTGGTTTGTCGCGGCGATCAGGTCGTAGGTGTTACCTGTCCAGGTCTTGAATTTCTGCTGGCCGTGAGCAGTGGCTTTGAAGTCCAGCTTCTGGTCAGTGCTTGCCGGTTCGCCGCATTTCGCCTCATTTTCACCGATCACACTGCCTGTCACTGTGGTCCTCGCGAAACCGCCAGCACAGGTGAATGTCGTGTGTTGATCTGTGAGGAGGACGCCATTGCCGCTGGCAGCCTCGGGCAGTGCGATGAGATGGCCCGTGATGGGGTCGGTTGTCACTGTTCCACTCGTTGCCGTGTTAGAGCAGGCGAAGTGGAAGATGGTCGCTTGCTCCTTGCAGCCATGGAAAAGGAGCTGTACCGTGGTTGTTGTCGTCTCGTTTTCTGCGTTGAGATTGATCGCTCCACCGCTACCGGTGACTGATTCACATTTGACTGTGTCTCCGCCGGCGGTTGAGAATTCGGATACACCTCCCGACACTTCAAAGGTACAAGGAGCTTTTTCGCATTTGAGCGCTGTTTCTTTTGCCGAGGCGGCGCCCGGAAGTGCCGTGAAGGCGAGGGCGGTAAGCGCCCCGACTACGAGCAGCATCAACTTCTTGTTCATCGAACTGGCCTTTCTTCTTGTGCCCGGCAGGACCGACCGCATGGTCGGTCCTGCCGGCATTGGAATGGGGTCGGCAGCTTCAGAGAGCCGTCGGCCCAAACTTGCAGGATCAGGAATAACCGAAAGTACCCAGAGCAGTCAAGATCGGCTGTCTAGAACGCGGCAAAGCCGGGTGGCTTTCTCTCGCTCGGCGGCTTTTGTGCCTGCAAATCGCCGTTTGCCAGCGGATTGGACTCGCAAACCCGCACGCAGCAACGCTTGACTGGCAACCAGTCCTGGCGGGATTCTCGAACACCAATGACCACGGCGGGGTGAATTCACATTCTTCGGCCCTGTAGCTAACGCCAAGCCGACAACCGGCCGATCCACCAACTCTCGGACCGGCCGAGCTCAGCCTGGGGTCGAGGGTGACGCCCGGCGTCCAGCCGTTCTGGACGCCGCGTTCAACCATTCGTCGATCAGGAACTCGTCGTTTCACGCATTGAGGGCCGGGTACCGACAGGAGAGAAATGTTTAGCAAAAGCTCATCTCCCCTCGGCAAGACGAGTTCGGTCCTCGTCCTCATCCTCGTCGCGCTGGCCTGTGCAGCTGTCGCGTCGGCCGCAACCCGCGCGGTGGACCAAAGGGTTCCCGCCCAGCGAAGTAACACGGTTCGGCTCAAGGACAGTGACAGGGATGGGCTGAGCAACCGCTACGAGACCCAGACTTCTCACACCAACCCGCGCCGGTGGGACACCGACGGCGACGGCATCGGCGACGGCCGCGAGGTCGCGCAGGGGAGCGATCCGCTGAACGCGAAGAGCCCGGCCCAGGCCCCCGCGCCCAGCCCGACGCCGACTCCTACTCCCACGCCGGCACCGACCCCGACTCCTTCCCCGGAACCGACTCCGGCGCCGACGCCATCTCCCGAACCGACTCCCGAACCCGAACCGACCCCTGACCCGCCGGCTCCGGAACCCGAACAAACTCCGGAACCTCCCGCCCCGGAACCCGAACCGACTCCCACGCCCGATGCGGCCGCGCTCTACCTCAGCCCGAGTGGCTCCGACAGCAACGCCTGCACCAGCGCCAAACCGTGCAAAACGCTCAACCGTGCCTATCGCCTCGCGGCTCCCGGGCAGACGGTGGAGTTGGCCGCGGGCACCTATGCCGACACTTCGCTGCCGGTCGACTCTTCGAAGACCTCCGCTGCCGACGTCCTCTTCCGTCCCGCCGCTGGGGCCACGGTGACCTTCTCCCAGCAGCTGCACGTCTCGGCTCAGCACCTCGAGCTGCGCGGGATGCGCTTCAGCGCGAAGCTCTGGATCGAAGCCAGCGCCGCCGACGTGACCATGCGGAACGACACGCTGAAGAACTTCGACCTCTACTCCAGCGGCACCCAGTCCTCACATGACATCTCCTTCATCGGCGGCAGCGTCGGCCCCTCGGCGGACGAAAACAGCCGCATCGCCTCCAACGGCCCGTCCACCACTGCCTCGCCGGAACGCATCCTGATCGAAGGCGTGAACTTCCACGACTTCACCGTCAGCCCCGGCTCCGAAGCGCACGTGGAGTGCCTGCAGGTGTGGGCGGTCGACGGACTGACGATCCGCAACAGCACCTTCCGCAACTGCGAGGTCTTCGACATCTTCCTGCAGAAGCTGCCGGAAGGGAAAGCCGCGACGCCCAGCAACATCCTCATCGAGAACAACTTCTTCGACTGCTGCGGCAGCGGCTACTACTCGATCCGCATGGCCGACCACGCCGGCACCAGCTGGAAAAACGTGACGATCCGCAACAACTCGCTGGACAAAGAGATCAATCCCGACCCGAGCGTTCCGTACTCGAACGTGAAGATCATCGGCAACGTCGGTCCCGCGGTGAAGTTCTGGAGCGGCAGCACGGGGGCGATCCAGCCGAAGCCCGCCGGCGTCGAAGTCGACTACAACGTCTGGTACGCCGGCTCCAAAGTCGGGACCCACGACAAGGTCGCCCCTTCGGGCTTCCGCAACGCGGCGGCGGTCGACTTCCACCTCAACGCCGGCGCCGCGGCGATCGACGCCGGCAGCCCGACGAACTATCCGGCAACCGACATCGACGGCAACTCCCGCCCCGCCGGCAACGCCCCCGACGCGGGTGCCGACGAGACTTCGGCGAGCTCGCCGCCGCCGGTCATCGTCCCGGAAAAACCCGCGCCTGAAGAACCAGCTCCGGAAAAACCAGCCCCCGAAGAACCCAAACCCGAAGAACCGGCGCCTGAAGAACCGACTGCACCGCCGCCGGTCACCGGTACGGCCGACCTCTTCCTCGCGGCGGGCGGCTCCGACTCGGCGGCCTGCTCGGCCTCGGCGCCCTGCAAGACGCTGAACCGCGCCTACCAGGTGGCTGCGCCCGGCGACATCGTCCAACTCGCTGCCGGCAGCTACGGAAACCAGACGATCGAACGCGACACCGGCCTCACCTCCTCCGAAGACGTTGTCTTCCGGCCCGCCTCAGGGGCCGACGTGACCCTCGGCAGCGTCACCGTCTACGGATCCCACGTGACCGTGCAGGGGATGAAGGCCACCGACCTCACCGCTCGGGTGACCGACCCCTACAAGTTCGCCGTCTCCGACATCACCTTCCGCGAAATGGATGCGCGCAACTTCATGGTCATGTCGGCCTCCAACGTCAACGTGATCGGCGGCGACTACGGCCCCGCCAGCGATTGCGGCGGTCCCTACGGCGGCTCCAACAACAGCATCCGCCGCTTCGCCGAAAACGGTGCCCCGAACCCGCAGAACATCCTCATCGAAGGGGTGCGGATCCACGACATCGTCTCCTATGACTTCGGTCCCTGCCACATCGAGGGTCTAGCGATCTTCGCCGGCGAAGGCGTCACCGTGCGCAACTCGAAGTTCTGGGGGAACTCGGTCTACGACATCTTCCTGCAGTCCAACAGCGGCCCGGTATCAAAAGTGCTGATCGAGAACAACTGGTTCGCGGCGACGGTCGGGGAGGCCGGTGTGGGGTCCGGTGCGAGCACCCTTGCCTTCTCGGGCGGCTCGAGCGACTTCGCCAACTCGACGATCCGCAACAACTCGATGAACGGGTACGTCTCCTTCGACGACAACGGGATCAACCCGGCCTACTCGAACTTCAAGGTGATCGGCAACATCGGCCAGCCGAGCTACGGCTCCTGCTCGCTGCGCGGCCCGATCTACCGCTACAACCTCTGGAAGGGCATGGCCTGCGGCACCGGTGACGTCAACCTCAGCGGCGCCTTCCCGTTCGTCAACACCGTCAACGGCGCCGGGTTGAACTACCACCTCACCGGCGGCGCCGCGCGCGACCTGGTGCCGGCGGGCGAAGACAACCTGGCCACCGACATCGACGGCGAAGCGCGGCCGCGGGGCGCCGGCCTCGACGCGGGCGCCGACGAGATCGGCTGATCAGCTCCCTACGGGGTGTTGGTGGCGAAGTGGGCCGCGATCTGCGCGGGGCTGAGCGCCCGGTCGTAGATCGCCACCTCGTCGAGCCCGCCGCCGCCGAAGAGGTTGGCGCCGGCCCGTGACATGAAGTAGAGGTTGCTGTTGGCGAAGTTGCCGGTCCCGGCGCCGCTGGCACCCTTTTCGTAGGTAACCGGCTGCCCGTCGACGTACGGGGTCACCTGCTGGGAGACCGGGGCGGTGGTGTCGAGCACGAAGGCGTAGTGGTGCCACACTCCGGCGCTCGGCCGGGCGAAGTAGGCGTTGTTGCGGGTGTCCGGGGTACCGATGCCGACTCCGAAGTTGCCCTGTTCGGCGTTGGGGTCGATCAGCACGCCGCCTTCGTTGCCGTTGAAGTTCGGCGTCAGCTCCATCGCCAGCGCGTCGTTGTCGGCGAAGGCGTTCCAGCGCATCCAGAACTCGATCGTGATCTTGCTGTCGGCGGAGAGGTCGACCGCGGCCTGGGCGAAGTCGTCGAGGCCGTCGAACCCGGCGGCGCTGCCGCCCAGCGAGCCCAGCATCCCGAGGGTCGCGCCGCCGCCGGTGGTCGCGGTGGCGCCGCCGACGCTGTCGGCCAGCGAGGTCGAACCAGCCGCCTCGTTCAGGCGCCAGTAGTGGAGCAGTCCGGGCGTCGCCAGGACCGCGGCCGAGTAGCTGCTCGGGGGCGGGGGAGGCGCTTCGGGGTCGTTGACCGTGACCGTCTTGGTTTCCGTGTCGGTGGCGAAGGCGTTGTCGAGCACGCGGACGCTGACCGTCGCCGAGCCGGCGTGCGAGGTGGTGATCGAGGCGGTCGGCGTGGTGCCGGTGGAGGTCTCGAAGGTCCCGTTGCCGTCGAGGTCCCACTGGTATTTGACGATCGAGCCGTCGGGGTCGCTGGAGCCGGAGGCGTCGAAGCTGACCTGTTCGCCGGTGATTGCCGGGTTCGGCGCAGCCGTCAGGGCCGCGTGCGGGCGCCGGTTGAGGCCGTAGCTGGCGTCGTGTTCGGCGATCTCGGCCGCCGTGAGAGCGCGGTTGTAGACCGCCAGCTCGTCGAGCGAGCCTTTGCCGAACAGCCCGAGGCCGGCGCGGGACATCAGGTAGAGGGTGCTGTTGGCGAAGTTGCCGGCGCCGGTGCCGGTGGCCGTCTTCGTGTAGGTGACCGGCTGCCCGTCGACGTAAGGAGTGATCTGCTGCGCGGGGGGAGCGCTCGAGTCGAGCACCAGGGCGTAGTGGTGCCACTGGCCCGCGCTCGGGCGGTTGAAGAAGACGTTGTTGCGGCTGTCGGCGATGCCGATCCCGACGCCGAAGCCGCCCTGGCTGCTGTTCGGGTCGACGATCAGGCCGCCGTTGTTCTGGTTGAAGTTCTGGGTCAGCTCCAGCGCCAGGTCGTCCTCGTTGTCGTAGGCGCTCCAGTTGAGCCAGAACTCGATCGTGGCTTTGCTGGTGCCGGAGAGGTTGACCGGGACGCTGCCGAAGTCGTTGGTGCCGTCGAAGCCGAGGGCGGCGTTCGGGTCGCCGGTGAGGGCCCCGGGGGAGCCGAAGACGGTCCCGTTCACGGCGCTTCCGGTGGCGGTGCCTTTGCTGTCGGCGAGGTTCGGGCCGGTGGCCTCCCCGAGGCGCCAGTAGCCGACCAGGCCGGGGGTGTCGAGGACGGTGTCGCCGTAGTTGCTGACGCCGCCGGCGTTGACGGTCAGCGGCAGCACCACGGAGTCGGTCATGCCGCTGTTGTCGGTCACCCGCAGGTGGGTCTGGACGGTTCCTACCGTGCTGTAGGTGTGGTCGGTGGAGGCGGTGGCGCCGGTGTCGGTCTCATACGTGCCGTTGCCGTCGAGGTCCCACTCGTATTTGACGATCGAGCCGTCGGAGTCTTTGGCCGCCGCGGCGTCGAAGTGGACCGGGATGTCGGTGACTGCGGGGTTCGGCTGCGCCGAGTAGGAGGCGACGGGCGGCTGCGGTTCGACCCCGCCGACTTTCAGCGTTTTCGTCGCGATGTCGATCGCCAGGGCGTCGTCGTAGACCTTGACCGAGATCGGGTATTCGCCTTCTTTCGCGTAGTTGGCCGAGGCCGTCGGGGTCGAGCCCGTGTTGGTCTCATAGGTGCCGTTGCCGTCGAGGTCCCACTCGTATTTGACCAGGGTGCCGTCGGTGTCGGTCGAGCCGGAGGCGTCGAAGACGGCGTGGCCGCCGGGGGAGACCGGGTTCGGTGAGATCGAGAGCGCCGCTTTCGGTTTCTGGTTGGCGCCGTTGCTCGCCCGGTGGGCGGCGATTTCCGACTGGGTCAGGGCGCGGTTGTAGATCGCGACCTCGTCGAGGGTGCCGGCGCCTTTGAGGATTTCGCCGTTGCGCGACATGAAGTTGAGGATCGAGTTGGCGAAGTTGCCGGCGCCGGTGCCGCTCGCGGTCTTCGTGTACGCGACCGCCTGGCCGTCGACGTACGGCGTGATCTGCTGCGCCGCCGGGGCGGTGGTGTCGAAGACGAAGGCGTAGTGGTGCCACTGGGCGGCGCTCGGGCGGGCGAAGAAGACGTTGTTGCGGGTGCTCCCCAGGCCGATCCCGACGCCGAATTTGCCGCCTTCCTGCGGTGCGTTGGGGTCGACGATGAAGCCGCCGCTGTTGGCGTTGAAGTTTTCGGTCAGCTCCAGCGCCAGCGCGTCGTCGTCGGCGTAGCTGTCCCACTTGAGCCAGAACTCGACCGTCGCTTTGCTGGTGGCGGAGAGGTTGAGCGGGGCTTTGGCGGAGTTGTTGCCGTCGAAGCGGATCGCCTTGTTCGGGTCACCCGTCACCGCTCCGGGCTGGCCGAAGATCGCGCCGGCCGAGGCGGTGCCGGTGGCGGTGCCCTGGCTGTCGGCGAATTTCGGGCCGCTCGCCTCGCCGAGGCGCCAGTAGGCAACCAAGCCGGGCGTCTCGAGCACGGCGTCGCCGTAGTTGCTGACCCCGCCGCCGTTGACGGTGACCGGCAGTTTCGCGGTCGCGGTGAGGCCGCTGTTGTCGATCACCCGGAGCCCGACTTCGAAGGTCCCGGCGAGGGTGTAGACACGGTCGGCTGCCGCGGTGGCGCCGGTGTCGGCCTCATAGGTCCCGTTGCCGTCGAGGTCCCATTCGTATTTGGCGATCGTGCCGTCGGAGTCCTCCGAGCCCGAGGCGTTGAAGTGGATCGAGCCGCCGATAACCGCCGGGTTCGGGTCCGCGGTGAACGAGGCGGTCGGCGCCTGCGGCCCGACTTTGATCGTGCGGGTCGTCGTGTCGGTGCCGGTCAGGTTGTCGGTGACGCGCAGCCCGAGGGTGTATTCGCCGTTGGCGGAGAAGGTTTTGGTGGTGCTGGCGGTCGAGCCGGTGCTGGTCTCGTAGGTGCCGTTGCCGTCGAGGTCCCATTCGTATTTGACGATCGACCCGTCCGGGTCGGTGGAGCCGGCGCCGTTCAGCGTCACCGGGACGCCGGTCAGGACCGGGGAGGGGGTGGCGGTGAAGGAGGCGACAGGCCGCCGGTTGGTGCCGAAGCTGGCGTCGTGTTCGGCGATCTGGGCGGCGGTGAGGGCGCGGTCGTAGATCGCCACGTCGTCGAGGGCGCCTCGCTCGAAGTAGCCGCTGCCGGCGCGCGACATGAAGTTGAGGGTCGAGTTGGCGAAGGAGCCCGAGCCGGTTCCTTTGGCGGCCTTGGTGTAGGCCACCGCTTTGCCGTCGACGTAGGGGGTGATCTCCGTTTCGGCGGGCGCGGTCGAGTCGAGGACGATCGCGTAGTGGTGCCACTGGCCGGCGCTGGGCCGTTCGAAGTAGGCGTCGTTGCGGGTGTCGGGCGTACCGATCCCGATTCCGAATTTGCCCCCCGCCTGGGGCGCGTTCGGGTCGATCAGGAACCCGCCTTTGTTCTGGTTGAAGTTGGCGGTGTGCTCCAGCGTCATCGCGTCGTCGTTCGTGTAGCTGTCGACGTAGAGCCAGAACTCGACAGTGATCGTGTTCAGCCCCGAGAGGTCGAGGGGGGCCTGGGCGGTGTCGTCGACGCCGTCGAAGCGGGCCGCGAGGTCGGGGTCGGCGGCGATGCCGCCGGGGACGCCGAGGGTCGGACCGCCTTTGGTCGTCGCGTTGGCGCCGCCGACGCTGTCGGCGAAGGTGGTGCCGGAGGTCTCGCCGAGGCGCCAGTAGTGGATCAGGCCGGGCGTGTCTTTGACCGCGTCGGAGTAGCTGCTGACCCCGGCGACGCTGACCGTGACCGGAATTTCTTTCGTCGCCTGTTTGCCGCCGTTGTCGGTCACCCGCAGCTTCACCTGGTAGGTGCCGGGGGTCGCGTAGGCGAAGGTGGTGCTCGAGGTGGTGCCGGTGTTGGTCTCGAAGGTGCCGTTGCCGTCGCGGTCCCATTCGTATTTCGCGATCGTGCCGTCGGGGTCTTTGGAGACCGAGCCGTTGAGGCTGACCGTCAGGCCCTGGATCACCGGGTTCGGCGTCGCGGTGAAGTCGGGGACCGGGAACTGGTTCCCGATCACGGTCAAGGTCTTGACCGAGACGTCGGTCGCGCCTTTGTTGTCGGTGACCCGCAGGCGGACGTCGATCGTCGCGTCGGAGGTGTATTTGCGGGTCGTGCTCGAGCTGGTCCCGCTCACCTCATAGGTGCCGTTGCCGTCGAGGTCCCATTCGTATTTGGCGATCGAGCCGTCGGTGTCTTTCGAGGCCGAGCCGTTGAAGGTGACGGTGGTGTTGAAGCCGACCGGGTTGGGGGTCAGCGTGAAGGAGGCGTTGGGCACCTGGTTGGAGCCGCCGGGGTCGAGCGTGATCCCTTCCGGGGTGGCCGGCTGGGCGCCCATGTCGGAGAGGATGTTGTAGGTCGCCTGTTCGATCCGGGGGTCGCTTTCGGACTCGAGCCCGCGGCTCCAGCGCATCGTCCCGGAGGCGAAGACCTGGGCGCCGCTGGCGGCTTTGTACTTAACCGCATGCACGGTGCCGTCGAGGCCGGCGGGCGGGAAGTTGGTGCGCTGGCGCCCCTCGTCGATGATCCAGCTGTTCGCGGTGCCGCCGAGCGCGTCGGTGTTGGTCGAGGTCAGCTTCTTCACTCCGGCCGGCTGCTGGGCGAGGTACTGCGCCTGGGTCGGGACCGAGTCCCACTCCCAGCCGACGAGTTCGTCGCCGATCGTCGTCGTTTTGTTCTCCGAGATCCCGGTGTTGCGCCAGATCCGGTCGGAGGAGAATTCCTCGTTGGCGTTGCCGGCGGGGATGCTCAGCGGGTAGCTCTGCGCGGGGTTGTCGCCGAAGTACATGACGCCCCAGAGCGAGTTCTCGGGCATGTCCGGACCGACCCGGCCGCCGGGGGGCGCGTTCGGGTCGCCGGGAGGGGCGCCGTTGTCGCGGAAGGTGGTGGTCGAGTTCTGCGGTTTGTCGTCGGCGGTGCCGGCGATGCCGTCGAGCCCGAGCGCGTCGTCGGCGGTGCCTTTGACGCCGTCCGGGCCCCAGTCGTTGTCGGAGATCGCGCCACTGGCGTTGGAGCCGTCGCCCTGGACCGTCTTGTAACAGACGAGGGTGCGGCTGCCGTTCTCGTAGCGGACCTTCCAGTAGGCCGTGTTGGCGCTGAAGGAGGCGATGTCGACGCCGGCTTCGCGGGCCGCCTTGAAGCCTTTGAACTCTTCTTCGGACCAGTACTCCGAGTGGCCCGGGACGATGACGATGTCGTGGTCTTTGAGCGAGGCCGGGTTCTGGCTGACGGCGACGTCATCGCTGTAGGAGACGTCGTAGCCCTGCTTCTCGAGCCAGAAGATCGTTTCCGACTCGGGCCCGAAGATGCGGTCGCGGTCCTCGTTGCCGTCGAACATCGGCCGGTCGAAGGAGACCTTGACCGCGCGCCCCGTCCCGGAGGCCTGGACGGTGCCGCCGCCGACGCGGTCGTAGTAGAGGTTCTTGCCGCCCCAGCTGTTGTAGGCCGCGTAGTCGGCGGTGGGGAGGACGACGAGGATCTTCGAGTCCACCGTCGGGTTGTCGTCGCGGACGATGAACGGGATCGTGTTTTCCAGCGCCGTGCCACCGACCGTGGTCAGCTTCGCGATGTAGACGCCGCTGGTCGTCAGGGCGGAGGAGGGAACCGTGTAGGTGACGGCCCAGTTGGCGCAGCTGTATTCGCCGGTGACCGGATCCGGCTGCGCCGTTTTGCAGGTGAGGTTGTTGTTGACCGTGACGTTGTTCGCGGTCTGGACGAGGCGGCCGCCTTCGTTTCCGTAGTAGCCGAGACGGAAGACCTCGATATTGACTTTGGTGCTCCCCGCGGTCGCGTTGCGGGCGATTTTCAGCGGCACGTTCGTGCCGCGGTTGAAACTGGTCTGGGTGGCGAAGCCGGCGACGTTGTCGTCGTAGTTGCCGGTCAGCCAGTCGGAGCTGCCTTCGCCTTTGCAGTTGTTCTCGTTGACCACCGGCACCGCGTTCGGGCAGCTGACGGCGGCCCGCGAGGACGAGGTGGTGAGGACGATGCCGATCGTGGCGGCGGCGAGGGCCAGGGGGAGGCCTAGGCGTACGAGGAGGTGGCGCATGCACCCAGTAAACCGTTCGGAGGGCCGCACGCTTGCGCCTCGCCTGAGACCTGTCCAAAAACTGTACTTTCGCCGAAGTCGGTTCCTATTTCACCCGGGGACCGCCCTCTCGACTTGCCACAATCGACGGCATCAAACGCGGGCGGGTCATCTGGGTTGTGGGCATCGTCGCTCTCTGCGCGCTGACCGCCGGCGCGCTGTTTGCCTTTGCCAGCGGGGGCAAGGGCGGCAAGCCGTCGCTGTCCGGGCTCGAAGCCCGCTCGAGCGGCAGCGGAACAGGCGTCGTCGTCAGCGGCTATGCCACCAACGCCGACAGCGTCCTCGCCCGCTACGGCAAGAACTGCCGCATCCTGCGCCACTCGGCGATCGCCGGCAACGGCCGCTTCCGGGCGACGGTCGCGAAGGGCGCGTCGCATCGCCGCGTTCGTAAGTGCAACCGAGCGGTCGCAAAGCGGGTCCACAGGGGCCGAGCCTCAACCTCAGCTTCAGGGTTAGACCAGGGCAGATCGGGCGCCGCCGTTAGGGTGATCGCCTGCGCCGAGGGGAAGTGCTCCGAACGCCGGGTCCCGCTGGCGCGATCGGTCGGCGCCTCCTCACCCGGGCTCGTCGGCGGCGGGCGGGTGACGGTGGCGCCGGGGGTCACCGTCCGCGTTCCGACCGCGCCGCCGGTGCCGCCGAGCCAGCCCGCGACCCGCTTCGTCGCCACCACCGGGTCGGACTCGGGCAGCTGCAGCAGCGCCTCGGCGCCGTGCAAAACCTTCAACCGCGCCTACGAAGAGGCAGGCCCCGGCGAGGTCGTCGACGTCGCCGGCGGCACCTACCCGTCCCAGGCGGTCCAGTACGACTCGGGCAAGACCTCGGCCGAAGACGTCTACTTCCGGCCCACGGCCGGCGACTCGGTCAAAGTCGGCGACATCGACGCCTACGGCTCGCACGTCACCTTCATGGCGATGCAGGCCGCCGACACCGACATCCCCTACGACGGGCCGGCCGACGTCAGCGACGTCACCTTCTGGGGGATGGACGGCCGCAACTTCACGATCGACTCCGGCAGCCAGATCAACGTGCTCGGCGGCGACTACGGCCCGGCGACCTCCTGCGGCGGCACCGCCGGCGGCGGCAACAACGGCATCCGCATGAACCGCGAAGGGGTGATGCCGAGCGACATCCTGATCTGGGGAGTCGACCTGCACGACGTCCAGTCCTACGACCTCGAACAGTGCCATATCGAGTGCCTGATCGTGGGCGCCGGCCGGAACATCACCGTGCGCGGCTCGCGCTTCTGGAACTGCTCGATCTTCGACATCTTCCTGCAGCCCTTCAACGGCACGATCTCCGACGTCACCCTGGAGAACAACTGGTTCGCGACGCCGACCGGCACCAACGGCGCCCCCAACAGCGGCCGCGCGGTCGAGTTCTCCGGCGGCGGGCCGTGGCGCAACATCCTGATCCGTCACAACTCGGTCGACACCGCGATCAACCTCAACGACGGCGCTCCCAACCCGACCTACGAAAACACGCGGGTGATCGGCAACATCGCCGAACGGGCGATCGCCTGTTACAACGGCGTCGACTACCTCTACAACGTCTGGTGGGGCGGCAGCGGCACCTGCGACCCGACCGACAGCGGCCTCGGCGGTGGACCGCCGTTCGTCCAGGTCAGCGACCGTGGGGACCTCGACTACCACCTGACCGGCGGCGTCGCCGTCGACAAGGTTCCGACCTCGGCCAGCGACCTGGCCGACGACATCGACGGCCAGCCGCGGCCCGACGGCCCGGCGCTCGACGCCGGCTCTGACGAGCGCTAGTCCGGGACGCGGGCGGCGCCCCGCGCGAGCGGGGAGGGGGTTCGCGCGTTGATCCCCTGATGGCAACGACCGCAACCCGCGAGCGAGCGCCCCTCGAGGCCCCACCGCCCCTGCCCAGCGAGGAGCCGCAGGACAGCGGCCGCGACCCGCGCGACCTCCTCGCACTGGCGGCGCTGGCGGCGCTCTTCCTCCTGCTCACCGCACTGACCTGGAAGAAGTGGGGCAACCCGGCCCTCGACGCCGGGGCGGAGCTGACGACGGCCGAACAGATCGTCCACGGCGCCGTTCCCTACCGCGACGTGCGCTACTTCTACGGCCCGCTCGGCCTCTACTCGCTGGCGGGATCCTTCGAGCTGTTCGGGACCAGCCTGATGACGGCGTTCGCCTTCGGGCTCGCCCTCAGCGCGGGGATCGTTACCTCCTTCTACTTCCTCGCCCGCCAGTGGCTGGCGCCGACCGTGGCCGCCGTCTGCGCCGCGATGGTGATGGCGATCGGGTTCTCCGGCACCGCCTTCAACTTCGTCCTGCCGCACTCCAACTCGGCCACCGTCGGCCTGCTCTGCCTGCTCCTGGCCCTGCTGGCCCTCTGCCGCCGGCGCCTCTGGCTCGCCGGGCTGGCGATCGGCGCCGCGGGGCTGACCCGGCCCGAGTTCTTCGGCGTCGCGGCGCTGGCGGCCGCGGTCTGGCTGGCGGCGGAGCTGCGCCTGCGGCCCTGGCGCGCGGTGCTCGCCGACGCGGTGCGGGTCGGCCTGCCGGCGCTCGGCGTGCCGCTCCTCGTCCTCGGCGCCTTCGCGGCCAAGGTGGGGGCCGACCGCCTGTTCTGGGAGAACCTCTGGCCGGTCGACTTCATCCGCGTCGCCGGGGTGCGCTCGCAGGAAGACTGGGCGCCGCTGACCGCGGCCAGCGCCTTCTCGACCCTCGGCCGGCTGGCGGTCTACGGCGGCCTGCTCGCCTCGCTGGTCGCCGCCGTGCTCGTCTGGAAGCGCCGCAGCGGCCTCGAGCGCGCCTGGGCGATGGCGCCGCCGTTGCTGGCGGTGCTGGCCCTCGGCCTGCTCGACGCGGCGGCGCGGGCGGCGGGGGTCTTCCCCGAAGCGCGCAGCATGGTCGAGCACGAGACCGCCCACCTGACCTTGGGGATGACCTGGCTGCCGGCCCTGGCGATCGTCGCGGCCCTGTTCGCGGCCGCCTCCGCCTGGCGGCGCAAGGGGCCGCCGCTCGGGCGCAGCTGGCCCGACGACGCCGCCCTGATCGCCGTGGCCCTCGTTCTCGGGCTGCGCGCCTACGACGCCTTCAACGGCGAGGCCTCCTACGCGCCGTACTACGCCGCGCCGCTGGTCCTGATCGCCGGCGTGCTGCACCAGCGGGTGGGAGAGCGCTGGCCCCAGGCGCGGACCGCGGTGACGGCGGCGCTGGCAGTAGCCGCCCTGGGCCTAATCCTCTATCCGCTGGGCGGCCTCTACAGCGACAACAACACGGAGGTGAAGACCGCCCGGGGCAGCTTCATCGCCAACGACGCCTCGGCCCCGGCCCTGCAGCAGACGCTCGACCTGATCGACGCCCGCACCAATCCAGGAGAGCCGATCTTCGCCCTGCCCTCCGACGGAGGGGTCTACTTCATGGCCGACCGGCCCCCCGCGACCTACGAGGTCATGTTCCTCCCGGGCCTCCTCGACTCCCGCGCCGACGAGCAACGCACGATCACCCGCCTCCAGAGCAACGACGTCCACCTAGTAGCCCTAAGCGCCCGAGACTTCTCCGCCTTCGGCTTCCGCACCTTCGGCACCGACTACAACCGCCTCCTCGGCAACTACCTCGAGCGCGAATACCGCCCGGTAGCGACCTACGGAGACTTCAACGCGCCGGTGGCCGGCAGCTACCCCTCGGCCGCGTACAAGGTCCTCGAACGCCGCTGAGGCGCATGCGGGCTGTTCCTACAGCACGGGACTCTCGTTCTCTGCTGACAAAAGCTTCCGATGGATGTCTATGATCGGATGGGAATGACCAAAGGACGAAGAGGTCGCGACCAAGCTGCTATCGAAGATCCTAGAATTATTGCCATGTCCGCGAAAGCAAAGCTATACTTTGCTTATGCATGACCAACCTGACGTGCGGGGGCTTGAGACGATCGCCTACCAGCAGCATGGCTACTTCACCACGAGCCAGGCCCGCGAGCGGGGAATCAGCAGCCAGCTCCTGAGTCACTACGTGCGCCGGAACCGGTTTGAGCGGGTGAGGCGAGGGCTCTATCGCCTCCCTGGCTTCCCCCGCCCGGAAGACGACGAGATGCGTGAAAAGTGGATGGCGGTGGGCGTCGAGAAGGCCATCCTCTCGCACCAAAGCGCGCTCGCCCTACTCGATCTCAGCGACATCATTCCCGACGCAGTCCACCTGCTCCTCGGACGCCGATATCGCGGCGTGCGCCGTCCGGCCGGCGTCGTCATCCACACCCGCCCCGACGAGGAGGAGGTCGGCACGGTCTGGCGCGAAGGGCTACCCCTGACCGCCCCGGCGCGAACGCTCATCGATGTGGCCGGGGAACTGCAACCGGAGCAGCTGGAGATGGCCATGCGGCAGGCGCTTGGCCGCGGGCTGATCACGGCGCGGGAACTCGAAGAGGAGGCACGGCGGCGCGGTCGTCACGACGCGGTGAGCACCGCCCTTGCGGCGGTGACATCGTGAGATACGAGAGCGCTGCCGCGTTTCGCATGGCGCTGGAGCAGCGGATGAAGGCGGAGGCCGAGAGAACCGGATCCAGCCTTGCGCGACTTCGCAAGCGAGTCGCTTTCGAACTGTTCCTGCGACGCCTCGCGCAGGTGGCGCCGGATCGCTGGGTGCTGAAGGGGGCCTTGGCGCTCGACTTCCGCCTGGGTGGCGCTTCACGCTCGACCAAGGACATCGATCTCGGGCGCGAGGACGACGAGGAGGCCGCGATCGAGGACATCGCCGCGGCACAGCGACTGCGCCTCGATGACTTTTTCACCTTCAGGGCAAGCAGAACCGACGCGTTCGACGAGGTCGATGAGTTTCAGGCGATTCGCTTTCGCGTACGCGCCGAGCTGGCGGAGCGCGTCTTCGAGCAGTTCGTCGTGGATATCGGCTTCGCGAAGTCGGCCAGCTCGGAGCCAGACTGGGTGCGCACGTCGGACTTTCTCTCCTTCGCGGGCATCGGTCCGCTCGAGCTTCCCGCGATACCGCTCGCCCAGCACTTGGCCGAGAAGGTCCACGCCTACACGCGGAGCTATGGCACGACGGCCAGGCCCAGCACGCGGCCCAAGGACCTGATCGACATCCTGCTCATTGCTGACTCTCAGTCGCTAGAAGCCGCCGCAGTGCGAGAGGCGCTGAAGAATACTTTCGAGACCCGCGGCCGCCAGGCGCTTCCTGAATGTCTGCCCGCCCCACCGCCTGAGTGGGCACCGGCCTATGGCCGCCTCGCCGAGGAGGTCGGTCTCGCCCCCGACCTGGCAGCGGCTTTCGAGCGCGCCGCAGGCTTCCTCGATCCCGTGCTCTCCGGCGAGGCTTGCTAGTCCGCCAAGGTGAGCTCGAGCACCTCGCCGCATCGCCGCGACCACGAGTTGCGCTCTAGGAAATGGTGGCGGTCTGACTTCGACATGGGGCCCTCCTCCAGCGCCGCCCGCACCGCTGCGACGAAATCTCCGCCGGGCGAGGCGAGGGTTACTGGGCCCTCGATGCCGCGGAGGGGAGGTAGGTCGGTGGCGGCTACGGGGCTGCCTCCGGCCAGGTACTCGTAGATCTTCAGGGGGCTCATTGCCTCGGTCAGAGGGGTCCGGTTGTGGGGGACCAGGCAGACGTCGGCGGTGTGGGCTAAGGCGGCTACTTCGGCTCGCTCTACCGGGCCTGGCATTAGGACGTTTGGAAGGTCTTGGAGCGGGGCCAGGTGGGCTTGATCGGCTACCGGGCCGGCGAGGATCACCGTTCCTTCGGGCCAGGCGCGGGCTACAGCCTGCGCGGCCTCTATATCTAGGCGCGAGTCGAGGGTGCCTACGTAGAGGAGGCGGGGCCCGGTGGCCTGCTGCATCCAGGTGGGCGGCTTGGCGATCTGGGTCCACTCGGCCGGGTCGACTCCGTTCGGCACCACCGCGGCGGGGCCGGTCGGGGCGATCCGGTCGATGATCGTTTGGGTCACTGCACACAGCCGCAGGCCGCGGGCGGCTACCCGCTCGTAGGCGACCAGGTAGGCGTCGCGCCGATCGCTGTAGTCGGGGTGGGCGGCCCAGTCGTCGGTGGCGAAGAGGGTCACCGGTCCCGCCCAGTCGAGCTCGGCGAAGGCGGCGACGAACGGGTGCGCGGTGATCACCGCCGGCCGCCGCAGGCCGTGGCGCGCCGCGGCCCGATGCAGCCGCCGCCCGTAGCCGGCGTAGAAGCGTTCGATGCCGCCGAGCGAGACCGGATCGCGCCGGCGCAGCCTCAACGGCTGATACAGGTGCGCTCGCTCGCTCTCCGGGAACCCCGAAGAGCGCCCCAGGGCGTCCTTGGCCAGCTTGACCGGGGCGCTGCGGGGCTGGTCGCAGATCAGCGCCCGCTCTACCTGCGGGGCCTCGATCAGCGCCATCGCCACCCGGTCGGTGGGGAAGCACATGCCCCTTTCCTGCGCCGCCGCCCAGGTGATCTCGTCGTAGGTGAAGATCGCGTCGCGGGCAGCCGCGGGGGCGGCCTCGCGGGCCTGCGGTGGGCGCGGCGGGGTCTCAGCTGCCGGATTGGCCATATGGCAATCAACGAACCATGCCCGGCGGGGCTTGCAGACCGCAAGTGCGCTCGGCTTCGGCACGTTCATCTCTAGAGGGCCCTTGCGCCCTGCGCGCGCCAGATCCCGCCGATGAGCAAACCGCTGAAAAAACGGACCGAGCTGTCTTCCCACGACCTCAAGGAGGCCGCGGTCTCCGGGGTGCGCTGGACGATGGTCGCGCGGGTCGCCTCGGAGGTGATCAGCCTCGTCTCGGCGGTGGTCCTGGCGCGGCTGATCGCGCCCTCGGAGTTCGGCGAGGCGGTGGTGCCGCTGATCTTCGTCCCGCTGGCGGTGATCTTCACCTTCGAGGGCCTCGGCAGCGCCCTGGTCCAGCGCAAGGAGATCGACCACACCCACGTCGAGGCGGCGATGCTGGCGAGCCTCGTCACCGGCGGCGTCCTCAGCCTCGCCACCTTCGCGCTCGCCGACCCGGTCGGCGGCCGGCTCTTCGGCGACAGGTCGGCCGAACTGCTGGAGATGATCTCCCCCGTCTTCATCCTCGCCGGCCTCGGCGCTGTCTCGCGCGGCCTGCTCTGGCGCCACCTCGACTTCCGCCGCGTCAGCCTGATCGAAATGATCTCGCTGGCCCTCGGCGCCGCCTCCGCGGTGGCGATGGCGATCGCCGGCCTGGCGGCGGAGGCGATCGTCCTCGGCGCCCTGATCGCGACCTTCGTCACCGCGGTGCTGCTGCTGGTCTCGGTGCCGCCGCCGATGCCGCGCTTCCACCGCCAGGCGCTGCGCGACGTCACCGGCTTCGGCCTGCCGGCCTCCGCCGCCGGCCTCACCTACGTCGCCGTCAGCAACGCCACCGTCGCCGTCGCCGCGGTGCGGCTGACCGCGGGCCAGGTCGGCCTATACTGGCGCGCCTTCCAGCTCGGCGTCGTCTACCAGGACAAGATCAGCGGGATCATGATGCGGCTCGCCTTCCCGATCTACTCGCGGACCACCGACCTCGACGAGCTGCGCCGCTTCCACGAGCGGGCGACCCGGATCCACGCCGCCGTCCTGCTGCCGCTGCTCTCGCTGCTGATCGTGCTGGCGCCGGACCTGGTCCCGTTCGTGTTCGGCGAGCGCTGGGCGCCGGCCGCCGGCGCGGTCCAGATCCTCGCCGTCGCCGGGATGATCGCCGCCGTCCTCACCGGCTACCCGCAGATCCTGCTCGCCGCCGGCCGGCCGCGGGCGCTGCTGGTCTTCAACATCGTCCTGCTCGCCTTCTACGGCGTCACCTCCTGGGTCGCGGCGCCGTACGGGATCACCGCCCTCGCGATCAGCGTCGTCGTCGTCCACGTGGCGATGATCGTCGCCGTCTACGGCGTCCTCTTCCGGCTCCTGCTCGGGATCCCGATCGGGCGCCTGGTCAGCGACCTGCTGCCGGCGATCGCCTGCAGCCTGGCGCTGCTCGCCGCCGGCGTTCCCCTGGCCGGCCTGCTGCGGAACCTGGAAGCGCCCGTCCCGGTCCTGGCGTTCCTCGTCGGCGCGGTTGGGACGATCATCTACGCCAGCGCCCTGCGCAGCTTCTTCCCGCTGGTCTGGAACGACATCGTCCAGCTGACCGCGCGGGTCCTGCCCGAGAGCGCCCGGACCGTGCGCTTCCGCCGGGTCGCGATGCGCAGCGTCGGCGAGGCCTCCTGAGTGTGCGGGATCGTCGGCACCGTGCGCAGGGACGGCGAGGCGGCCGAGCCGGCGCTGCTGGAGCGGATGTGCGCGGCGCTCGAGCACCGCGGCCCCGACCAGCGCGGCATCCATGCCGACGGCGCCGTCGGCCTCGGGATCCAGCGCCTGCGGGTGGTCGACCTCGAGGGCGGCGACCAGCCGATCTACAACGAGGACCGCTCTATCGCCGTCGTCCTCAACGGCGAGATCTACAACTTCCGCGAGCTGCGCCGCCGGCTCGAGGCCGCCGGGCACCGCTTCGCGACCGACGGCGACACCGAGACGATCGTCCACCTCTACGAGGAGGAGGGGATCGACTGCGTGCGCTCGCTCGACGGGATGTTCGCCTTCGCCCTCTGGGACGCGCGCCGGCGCCGGCTGCTGATCGCCCGCGACCGGGTCGGCAAGAAGCCGCTCTTCTACGCCCTCGGCTCGCAGGGGCTGAGCTTCGCCTCGGAGCTGCGGGCGCTGCTGCAGGACGAGGAGATCCCGCGCGAGGTCGACGAGGACGCGCTCGACTGCTACCTCGCCTACGGCTACGTGCCGGCGCCGCTGAGCATCTTCCGCGCCGTCCGCAAGCTGCCGCCGGCGACGGCGATGGTCTACGAGGGCGGCGACGTCTCGCTCGAGCGCTACTGGCGGCTCGACTACGCGCGCAAGCACGAGGTCGAGGAGGCGAGCGAGCTGCACGCGCCGCTGCTGGAGAACCTGCGCGGGGCGGTCCGCAAACGGCTGGTCTCCGACGTCCCGCTCGGGGCCTTCCTCTCCGGCGGGATCGACTCCTCGGCCGTGGTCGCGGCGATGGCCCAGGAGACGAGCGAGCCGGTCAAGACCTTCTCGATCGGGTTCGACGACGAGCGCTTCGACGAGCTCGCCCACGCCCGCCAGGTCGCCGAGCTGTTCGGCACCGAGCACGAGGAGCTGCAGGTGCGCCCCGACGCGATCGAGATCGCGCCCCGGATCGCCCGCCACTACGGCGAGCCGTTCGCCGACTCCTCCGCCGTCCCCAGCTTCTACCTGGCGGAGATGACCCGCCGCCACGTCACCGTCGCCCTCAACGGCGACGGCGGCGACGAGTCCTTCGCCGGCTACACCCGCTACGCCGCCAACGCCCTCGGCGGCCGGCTGGAGCGGATCCCGGCGCCGCTGCGCCGCCTCGGCGCCGGTCTTGCGGCGCGGCTGCCCGAGAGTGCTGAGGAGCAGAGCCCCCGCAACCGCCTGCGCCGGCTCGGCGGCTCGCTCGCCCTCGACGGCCCGGCCCGCTACGAGCGCTACGTCTCCCTCTTCGACCGCGAGCAGCGCCAGGCGCTCTACGGCGGCGAGCTGCCGGGCGGGCCCGGCGGCGCGCAGATCGCCGCCGAGGCGATCGCCGAGCCCTGGCGCGAGGCCAGCGGCGAGGACCGCCTCGACGTGCTGCTCGAGGTCGACGTCCGCACCTACCTGCCCGGCGACCTGCTGACGAAGATCGACATCGCCACCATGGCCCACTCGCTGGAGGCCCGCTCGCCCTTCCTCGACCCGCAGATGATGCAGTTCGCCGCCTCGATCCCGGCGCCGATGAAGCTGCGCGGGATGGAGAAGAAGCGGGTCCTGCGCGACGCCCTGCGGGCCTGGCTGCCGGACTCGATCCTCGACCGTCCCAAGCAGGGCTTCTCGGTGCCGCTGGCCGCCTGGCTGCGGGGCGACCTGCGCGAGTACAGCCGCGAGCTGCTGCTCGACCGCGCCTCGTTCTCCCAGCAGCGCTTCCGCCCGGCCGCGATCGAGGCGCTGCTCGACGAGCACGGCGCCGGCCGCGACCACTCGCAGCGGATCTGGGCGCTGCTGATGCTCGAGCTCTGGCAGACCGAGGTCGCGGCGCCGCGACCGGCGGCGCTCGTCAGCTGATCGGCTTCGCCGCCGGCAGGCGCGGCGTCTCGGCCCCCGGCGGAGGCGGCCCGAACGGCGGTGCTTCGCGGCCGACGAGGGTGAGGAAGGCGCGGCGGTGGGCGGCAGCGCGAGGGTCGTCCTGACCGCGCGAGAAGGAGGCCCAGCGGACGAGGTGCCGCAGGCCGATCGCGGCGAGGAAGGCGGCGCGGCGCGGGGGGGAGAAGTTCTTCGACGCGTACTGGCGCCGGGCGTAGGCCAGCTGCGCCTCCAGGCGCGGGTTGGCATCGGTCTCGCCGCCGTAATGGGCGATCGTCAGCTGCGGCAGATGGCGGACCTGCCAGCCGGCCCGCTTGACCCGCAGGCAGAGGTCGATCTCCTCCGAGTAGAAGAAGAAGCGCTCGTCGAAGAGGCCGGCGCGCTCCAGCGCCTCGCGGCGGACGAGCAGGAAGGAGCCGGAGGTCCAGTCGCAGGCCAGCTCGGCGTCGTAGGAGGAGAGGTCGAGGTCGGTTTCTCCCAGCCAGGAGGCCTTGAACGGCAACCGCTCCGGCCCCAGCGCCTCGCCGAGGGCGCGGCCAGCGCTCGGAAAGCGGCGCACGGTCGGCCACAGCTGGCCCCGCTCGTCGACCTGGCGGCAGCCGGCGATTCCGATCTCGGGATGGGCGTCCATGTGGTAGACGAGCTCGGCGAGGGTCCCGTCGAGGGCCTCGGTGTCGGGGTTGAGGAAGAGCAGATAGCGAGCATCCGCGGTCAGCGCCGCGCGATTGTTGGCGTGCGCGAAGCCGCGGTTCTCGCACTTCAGCGAGCGCACGCGCTCGAAGCCAGCCGCCACCCGCGCGCCGGCGTCGTCGCTGCCGTTGTCGGCGATCACGACCTCGAGCTCGATCTCGCCGGCGTGCCCGAAGAGGCTGGTCAGAGCCGGCCCCAGCCAGCGCTCGCTGTTGTGGGAGACGACGATCGCGCAGACGTCGGCCCGGGCCCGCCGCGCCTCGGGCGCGGGCGGCTGCGGGGCGCGGCTGCCCGCCGGCGCCCCCATCAGCCCTGCCCTCGCGGTATCCAGGCGGGTATCCGCAGCCGTTCGGGGAGCTGCGCCAGGGCGTGCTTGGGCGGCGGCGCGCAGGCGGCGGCCAGGCCGAGCATCAGGCAGAACGTGTACGGGACCACGGCGAAGGCGATCGTGTCGAAGGTGGCGCTGGCCACCGCGACCATCGTCACCACTCCCGCCGCCGCCAGGGCGGGCGGGGCCCGGGCCGGGTCGTCGGTGCGGATCGCCCGCGTGCAGACGACGAGCGCCGCGATCAGCAGCAGGGCGAAGGCGGCGACGCCGAGATAGCCGTTGCCGATCAGGATCGAGAGGTACTCGTTGTCGAGCACCCGGTAGCGCTCGGGGTCGTAGGTCTGCCAGCCGCGCCCCAGCGCCGGGTGGTTGAGGATCTCCGGCCCGATCGCTTCGTAGTCGGAGAGGCGGTCGCGCGAGGAGAGGGTCGAGGTCGCCGCCCCTGGCTTCAGCTGATCGCGGACCGAGCCCAGCGCCGAGGGCGCCACCAGGGGCACCGCCAGCAGCAGGAGGAGGCCGGCGGGGGCGACGCGCAGCATCTGCTTCGGGCGGTAGATGAAGATGGTGAGGATTCCCGCCGCGAGCACGATCGGCCCGGTTTTGCGCTGGGTGGCGAAGACGCCGGCGAGGAGGATCAGCAGCGCCACCCCGTAGAAGACTTTGCGGCGCGTGGTCCGGCCGTAGAGGCCGCCGACGACCGCGAACGGGACCACCATCGCCAGCAGCTGGGCCACCGCCAGCGGGTGGATGGTCGGCCCGAGGACGGGGATCCGGCCGGTCGCGTCTTTTTCGGTCGCCACCGAGGGCACGTCGAGGCCGCCGGGGATGAACTTGCCGCCGATTTCGTAGAAGACGTTGTAGCCGGTGCGGTACTCCCAGACCGAGCCGATCGCGGCGACGCAGCCGAGCCCGACGATCAGCGGGATGAAGTTGCGGGCCTCGCCGGGGCGCAGGGAGGAGGCGGTGACGACGAAGACGGCGGAGAAGCAGAGCAGGAGCAGCAGCTTCTTCATCCCCAGCCCGAGCTCGCCGTGGATCCGCAGCGTGTCGGAGTTGAGCAGCAGGCTCAGGACCGCGGTGACGACGAAGAAGAGGATCGCGGCGTGCAGGACCGTGCCCGAGAGGCGCGGCCGGCTCTCACCTTTCATCACCGCCAGGGTCAGCAGCCAGAGGCCGAGGATCACGATCAGCAGCGGCCGGTCGGGCTTGGCCGAGGTCACCGCCATCGCGTCGAACGGGACCAGGAAGAGCAGCGCCGCGAAGGCGGCGATCGTCCACGGCAGCACCCTGGTGGTGCGCGGCCAGAGGTCGGGACGAGGGCCTGGGGAGGCCATCGCCGCCTACCGGAACTGGCGCGGAGGTCGCCCGGTGGCTACCTCGCGCGGGTCGCCGTGGCGCGGCGCCCGCAGCAGCTCGTCCCCCGGGAGCGGCGTGATCGGCGCCGGGTCTTCGGCGGCCTCGGGCGGGTTCTGTTCGCGCCACTGGCGGGCCAGGCCGGAGCCGAGGACGATCAGCGTGCAGAGCACGACGAAGACGCCGAGGAAGGCGAGGAAGGCGAGGATCGGGTTGGCGCCGTCGTTGACGGTGCCGCCCTCGGGCTCGCCGAGCTGGCTGACCGTGATCTGGCGCGCCTGTGGGATCCCGTCGTCGAGGTCGGAGACGTAGGCCTTGAGGACCGAGGTCGCGGCGCCGGCAAGTTCGGTGGCGCTGGAGGCGTCGGGCGCCTGGGTGTAGATCGAGATGATCGGCAGGCTCAGCTGGGCGTCGAAGACGAGCCGGTAGACGGCGTTCTCTTCGGTCAGCTGGTTGGCGCGCGGCCCGGCCGGGGTCGCCTGGTAGGTGGAGCGGTCGGTGAGGGTGCTGAAGGGGCCGTCGGCGGAGATCTGGGTCGGCGCCAGGCCCATCTTGTCGGCGATCTGGGTGCGCGCCTCGGCGCTGCTCATGTACTGGGCGAGGACGACGGCGCGGTTGGCGAGCGGCGCCGGGTCGCGGTCGACGTCGGCGATCGCCGAGGTCGAGGAGTCGATCAGGACCTGGGAGCTGGCGGCTCCGGTCAGCAGCGCCTTCTTTTCAAACGAAGGAAGCCTGTAATTCGTCGAGATCCCCACGAGGAGGGCGAGCAGGAAAGCGGCGATCATCCAGCGGCGGCGCTTGTTCAGCTCGTTGATGATCTTGAGGAGGTCCATGCAGTCCTGTCGGTCGGGGGGCGCTGGTGATTCAACGGGGCGGGCAGACTCGTACTTTCATCCGACTTTTCGGCGATCTGCAAGCGCGGCCGTCCCGGGCCCGTTTCTTTAGTCGATGGAGACTTCCGCCGCCCAGCGCCTGCTCGTGATCAGCCCCGTCCACAACGAGGCCGAGCACCTCGGACGCGTGGCCGCGGCGATGGCGCAGCAGACGCGGCCGCCGGACGAATGGGTCGTCGTCGACGACGGCTCCGACGACGGCACCCGCGAGCTGCTCGACTCGCTGGCGCCCGAGCTGCCCTTCATGCGCGTCGTCTCGACCGAGGACAGGTTCGACCCGGCCGAGGTCGACCGCCTCGCCCTGGCGGCGGCGCCGCGCGCCTTCAACGTCGGCCTCGCCGAGGGCCGCCGCGACTTCACCCACGTCGCCAAGCTCGACGGCGACGTCGAGCTGCCGCCCGAGTACTACGAGGTCCTGCTCTCGCGCTTCGCCGCCGACCCGGAGCTGGGGATCGCCTGCGGCGACCTGATCGAGCCCCTCGGCGGCGAGTGGACCCGGCTGGCGATCCCGCCGCACCACGTCCACGGTGCGCTGAAGCTCTACTCGCGCGAGTGCCTGACCGCGATCGGCGGCGTCCAGGAGCGGCTCGGCTGGGACACGATCGACGAGACCTACGCCCGGATGCAGGACTTCCGCACCCGCTCCTACCCCGACCTCGTTGCGCGTCATCACCGGCCGGTTGCGACCGCCAGCGGCGCCCTGCGCGGGCGCGCCCGCCACGGCCGCTGCGCCTGGATCGCCCACTTCGGCCTCGGCTGGGTGCTGCTGCGGGGTCTCAAGGTGGGGGTCAAGATGCGCCCCCGCGGCCTCTCCGGTCTGGCCTTCGTCTACGGCTACCTGCATGCCGCCGTCAAGCGCGTGCCCAGGGTCGAGGACCGCGAGTTCCGCACCTACGTCCGGAGCGAGCTGCGCGGCCGGATGCGGGCCGCGATCCCCGGCCGGGGAGCGGCGTAGCGATGTGCGGGATCGCCGGAATCGGCAGCGCCGACCCGCGCACGCTGCCGCTCGGGGCCGAAGCGCTGCGGGCGATGACCGCGGCGATCGAGCATCGCGGCCCCGACGAGGACGGCCACTTCCTCGAGCCGGGCGTGGCGCTCGGCATGCGCCGGCTGAGCGTCATCGACCCGGCGGGCAGCCCACAGCCGGTGGCCAACGAGGACGGCGAGGTGACGGCGGTCTTCAACGGCGAGATCTACAACTTCCGCGAGCTGCGCGAGGAGCTGCGCGGCCGCGGCCACCGCTTCGCCACCGACGGCGACGGCGAGACGATCGTCCACCTCTACGAGGAGCTGGGCCCGCGCTTCGTCGAGCGCCTGCGCGGGATGTTCGCGATCGCTCTCTGGGACCGCCCCCGGCGCCGCCTCGTCCTCGCCCGCGACCGGATGGGCGTGAAGCCGCTCTACGTCGCCGAGACCGAGGCCGGGCTCGCCTTCGCCTCGGAGGTCAAGTCGCTGGTCGCCGGCGGTCTGGTCCGCCCTCAGCTGGATCCTGACGCGGCCGAGCTCTTCATGGCCTGGGGATACGTGCCGGGGCCGCTGACCCTGTTCGCCGGCGTCCACAAGCTCGACCCCGCCACCTGCCTCGTCTACGAGGCGGGGGAGATCGTCGAGCGGCGCCGCTACTGGACCCCCTGGGACGCCCCCCCGGAGGGGGTCGGCAGCTCCGTCGAGGAGGACGGCGAGCGCCTGCTGGAGCTGCTGCGGACGGCGACGCGGGCGCGGATGGTCAGCGACGTGCCGCTCGGGGTGATGCTCAGCGGCGGCCTCGATTCGAGCCTGATCACCGCCCTGATGGCGGAGACCTCCGATCGGCCCGTCCAGACCTTCTCGGTCGGCTTCGTCGAGGACGCCGCCGCCAACGAGCTGGCCGACGCCCGCCACGTCGCCAGCCGCCTCGGCACCGACCACCACGAGCTGGAAACCTCGGCCCTCGACCATCCGGACCTGCTCGACGACGCGCTGCGTCACCTCGAGGAGCCGATCGCCGACCTCTCCTGCGTCGGCCTGCTGCTGCTCAGCCGGCTCGCCCGGGAGACCGTGACCGTGGCCCTCTCGGGCCAGGGCGCCGACGAGCTCCTCGGCGGCTACCGCAAGCACCAGGTCGCCCACGGCGCCGATCTGCTGCGGGCGATGCCTCCGGCGCGTGGGGCGGTTTCGCTCGCGGCCCGGGCCGGGGCGCCGGAGTCGGCACGGGCGCGCGGCCTGACGGCGCTGGCGACCGGCGATCCGGTCGAGCGGCTGCTGGCGATGAGCCGGGTCGTGCAGCCGCGCGAGCGGCTCGCCCTCTTCACCCCCGAGTTCCTCCGCGACACCGACGTCGGCGAGCCAGTGCGCCGCCACCGGGATGAGCTCGCTGGGCGCTCGGCGCTGACCCAGACGCTCTACCTCGACAGCCGCCTGGCGCTGGTGGACAACATGCTTCTGTACTTCGACAAGATGTCGATGGCGACCTCGCTCGAGGTCCGGGTCCCGTTCATGGACCACGACCTGGTCAGCTTCTGCTTCGCGCTGCCGGACAACCGCAAGGTGCGCCGCGGCAACCGCAAGGAGCTGCTGAAGCGCGTCTCCCGCGGGCTGATCGACGACGAGATCATCGACAAGCGCAAGCGCGGCTTCTTCCGCTCGGCCCTCGGCAGCTGGCTGCGCGCCCAGCAGGGAGGCCTGCTGGAGCAGACGCTGCTCGACCCGCGCACGGACGAGCGCGGCCTGTACCGTCGGCCCGAGGTGGAGCGCCTGCTGCGTGCCTCCGGGGGCGGCGACATCAAGGCCGACCAGCGCCTCTTCTGCCTCTTCCTGCTCGAGCGCTGGATGCGCGAGTGGGTCGACGCTCCGGCGCCCGCCCCGGCGGCCGAGCCCGCCGTCGCGCTTTAGACGCGGAGGCGAAGAAACCGGGTCTCCCACCCGTTGTTTGTAGAGATGTCCGCTCAGGCCGCAGACTCGATGCAGAAAAAGCACGCCAGCGCCGGCGTCGCGATGTCGATCGCGACGCTCTCGATGGCCGCCGCCTCGGGCCTGCAGGCGCTGATGTACCTCAACTCCTTCGGCGTCAACGGCAGCACCGACGGCTTCTTCGTCGCCTTCGCCCTCTACACGATCGTCGGCGTCTTCAGCCAAAGCATCCGCATGACCTCGGCCAACCTCCTGATCGGCGACCGGCCGCGCCTGCTGACCGCCGAGTACGGCGCCTGCCTGGCCCTGATCGCGGTCCCGATCCTGGTCCTGACGATCCCCTTCGCCGACCAGTTCGCCCACCTGCTGGCGCCCGGCCTCGACGCCGCCGACCGCAGCGTCACCGCCGACGCCTTGCCGCTGCTCGGCCTCGCCGCGGCGACGCAGCTCTGGTCGGCGGGTGGCGCGACGCTGCTCGCGGTCCGCGATCGCTTCAACGCGATTGCCGGCGCCTACATCGCCGGCGCCGCCGCCGGCCTCGTCGTCTACGTCGCCGTCGCTCCGCTGGTCGACGAGCTGGCGCTGGGCTGGTCGATGCTGGCGATGGCGCTGACCACCCTCGCGGTGATGCTGGTCGGGCTGCGCGGCGCCCGTCCCGCCCCGGCCGCGGCGAAGCCGTCCTTCAAGCCGGCGCGGCTGGTCTCGATGTCGGGCCTGATCCTCGCCCGCACCGTCATCTACCTCGTCTTCAACGCCCTCTACATGGTCACCCTCGCCTACGCCAGCGGCTACGCCGAAGGCGATGCGACGGTGCTCTCCTACGCCTACCTCTTCGCCTCCTACCTGGTCGCCGCCACCGCCTTCGCGCTGGGGCTCTCGCGGATCGCCGACATGCGGCGCGGGGTGCTGGGCGAGTGGAAGGAGATGCTGACCGACACGGTGCCCTCCGGCTTCCGTTACTCGATGCTGATCGTCGCCCCGGCAATGGCCGGTCTGATCGTCTCCGGGGCGCCGCTGATCGGCGCCGTCCTGCCCCACAGCTTCGACGCCGGCGACGTCGAAACGCTGCGCGTCTTCGCGGCGCTGCTGGCGCCCTGGGCGGTCGCGGCGCTGCTCGTCAACCTGCTGCTGCCGGCGCTGCTGGCGCTCGGCCACGGCCGCCTCGTCAACGCGCTCTCGCCGGCGCTGCTGGCCGTGCACGTCGCCGCCACCGCCGTCGGCGGCATCCTCTTCGGATCCGACGGCGTCGTCGGGGCCGCCTTCATCGCCCCCAGTGCCTTCGCCGTCGCTCTCTTCCTCGTCGGCGTCAAGGAAGGCCGCTGGGCGCTGGCGCGCACGCTGGCCAACGACGGCGGCCGGCTCGCGGCCTTCGCCGCCGCCAGCTTCGGTGCCGCCGCCGTGGTCGCCTCGCTGGTAGCCGACGGCCTCGCCGAGGCGCTCCTCTCAGGTGCCCTTGGATGCGCTCTCTACGGCGTCTGCCTGCTGCTGGCGGTACCGCGCCTGCTCGGCGTGATGATCGCCGCGGTCCGGCCAAAGCTCGATGCCGGTCAGGCCGCGGAGGCGGCGCCGGTGAGCTCGTCGATCAGCGCCAGGTAACCGCTGCTCTGGCGGCGCCACTCGATCTCAGCCAGTCGCTGCGAAGCACGCTCGGCCCGGGCCAGGGCCAGGTCCGGCTCGGCCCTGATCCCTTCGATCGCCGCGGCGATCGAGGCGGGGTCGCCGGGCTCAGCCAGGAGGACGTCGTCGCCGAAGTAGCGCTCGATCACCGGTAGCCGCGAGGCGACCACCGAGAGGCCCATGTGGACGTACTCGAGCAGCTTGACGGGCAACAGCATCTCGGTGAAGTCGTCGTTGAGGGTCGGCACCACGCCGAGGTCGGCTTCCGCCAGCCGGGCCGGGATCTGCTCGACCGGGGTCGGCTGCGGCGCGACGTGGATGCCGTCGGGGGCCTCCGCGGCGGCGAGGGCCGCGATCCGCGCCGCCGCCTCCGCGTCGGAGCCGAAGACGTCGAGCCGCACGGGCCGGCCGCGCTGGCGCAATGTTGCCACGGCGCGGACCAGGACCTCGACCCCGAAGCGCTCGGCGAGACCGCCGTGGTAGACGACCCGTAGCTCCTCGCCGTCGCCGGGAGGCGCGGCCGGAGCGCGGCGTTCGCCGAAGACGCGCTCGTCGGGGGTGTTCATCACGACCTGGGTGCGCTTCGCGGTGACCTTGCGGCCGGCCAGCAGGTCGCGCGCCTCGGGGGTGACGAAGATCAGGCCGTCGGCGAGGGCGGCGCTGACCCGCTCCTCGACCCGCACCAAACGCACCAGCGGGTGGCCGGGGGAGCGGTCGAAGAGGGTGGCGAAGAGCTCCGGGAAGGTGTCGTGGAAGTTGAGGATCAGCGGCGTCCCCCGCAGCTTCGGCCGCCAGGCGGCGAAGACGAGGGCGTCGGGCATGTTGTGGATCTCGACTAGGTCGAAGGGCTCTTCGCGGTCGAGTTCGCTCACCTTGCGCGCGGCGCCGGCGAGGAAGCGGGCGTTGCCGCTCAGGTAGGCGCGAGCGCCGCCGCGGGGCTTCTCCTTCGAGGCCCGGTGCAGCGCGATCGTCCCCTCGCCGACCGGAATCTCCTCGTCGTCGTTGAGGCAGACGCAGTCGACCCGGTCGCCGCGTTCGGCGAGGGCGCGGGCCTGGCGCTGAATGCGGGAGTCGACGACGAAGTCCGAGTAGTGGACCATGCAGATGCGCAGGCCACCACGGCGTTCGCGAGCCGGTGGCTCCTCAGTTATCTGCCGGGACTTCAAAGCTCTCCACCGCCGCGACGATCTCCGCGATCTGCGTGTCCTCGATCGCCGGGAAGATCGGCAGGGAGCAGTTTTCCGAGGCGAGCCGCTCGGCCACCGGCAGGTCGCCCCGGCCGAGACCGCGGTCGGCGTAGGCCGGCTGCAGGTGGATCGGCGTCGGGTAGTGGATCGCGCTGGCGATCCCGCGGCCGTCGAGGTGGTCTCGCAGCGCGTCGCGATGGGCGGAGCGGACGACGAAGAGGTGGTAGACGTGGTCGCTCTCGGCCGCCGCGGGGGCGGGGGAGATGACGCTGCTGCCCTCCAGCCCCTCGCGCAGCGCTGCGGCGGCGTCGCGGCGGCGCTGGTTCCAGTCGGGGAGGTGGCGCAGCTTGACCTCGAGGATCGCCGCCTGCAGGGTGTCGAGGCGGTGGGTTCCGGTCGCCAGCTCGTGGTGGTGGCGGGTGCCCTCGCCGTGCGAGCGCAGCAGGCGCACCTTGTGGTCGAGCTCGGGGTCGCTGGTCACCATCGCGCCGCCGTCGCCCCAGCCGCCGAGGTTCTTGGTCGGGTAGAAGCTGAAGCAGCCGGCGTCGCCGAGCGAGCCGACCGGGCGGCCGCGGTAGAGGGCACCGTGGGCCTGGCAGGCGTCCTCGATCACGGCGATCCCGCGCTCGCGGCAGAGGGCCAGCAGCGGGTCCATCTCGACCGGGCGGCCGAAGAGGTGCACGGGGATCACGCAGCGCGTGTTCGGCGTCATCGCCCGCTCGACGATCTCGGCGGTGATCAGCGCGGTCTCGGGATCGACGTCGACGATCACCGGGGTGGCGCCGACGGTGCTGACCGCCTCGGCGGTGGCGATGAAGCTGTAGGTGGGGACGATCACCTCGTCGCCGGGGCCGATCTCGAGCGCCCGCAGGGCGATCTCCAGCGCCGCGGTGCCGGAGGAGACGCCGGCCGCGTGGGTCGTGCCGCAGAACTCGGCGAAGGCGCCCTCGAAGCGCTCCAGTTCGGGGCCGAGCGTGAAGGCGGACTTGCCGGCGATGCGCTCGACCGTCTCCATCAGCTCGGCGAACAGCTCCGGGAAGGCGGCGTCCAGGCGAATGAAGGGCACGCTGGTGCCCTCGGTCGCGGCGAGCGGGAGGACGGGATTCGCTGCGGTGGCGGTGCTCAAGTGGTTACCTCGCTGTGGGTGGGCTGGTCGAACTCGAGGAACAGCGCCGCCGCCTCGCGGCGGGAGCGGACGCCGAACTTCGCAAAGGCTGAGGAGAGATGGCTCTTGACCGTGCTTTCGGAGAGGAACAGCTCCTCCGCGATCTGCGAGTTGGTGAGGCCGTCGCAGACGTAGGTGAGGACCTGCCGCTCGCGGTGCGAGAGCGTTGGGCGCTGGACGCTTGCCCGCAGCTCGCGCGGGACCACGGCCTGGCCGGAGCCGACGGCCCTGACGGTCACCGCCAGGGTCGGCTCGATCATCGGCTCGAAGACGATTGCGTCGGCGCCGGCGTCGAGGCCGCGGCGGACGCCGGTGGCGGTCGCGGGCGGCGAGACGACGACGATCGCCAGCTGCAGCTCGCGGCGGATGCGGCGCAGCAGCGCCATCTCCGAGGGCCGGTCGAAGTCGCAGACCAGAATGGCGATTTCGGGCGCGCCCTCGCCGAGGGCGATCAGCTCCTCGGCGTCGTCTACGAAGTGGAGAGGCGAGCTCTGCCCGTCGTCCTCCAGCACGGCCGCGATGCGGCTGCGGATTCGCTTCGACTGCGGCGCCAGGACCACGCACGAGTGGTCGGAAGCGTTTCTGAGGTCGGCAACTGGTTCGCTAAGGACGGCCACGGATGATCAACGGGCGAGATCACCGAAAGCTTGCGCGACGCAGGGGCGTTTAACCAGCGGATGGGCGCACAAAACCTCACTTCGCCGGCGAACGACGCGCCGCACCGCCTGCTCGACGACGTCACCTTCGGCGAGGGCGCGATCGTCTACTCCTTCACCAATCTCTACGGCTGTCAGATCGGGGCCGGGACCCGGATCGGGACCTTCGTCGAGGTGCAGCGCGGAGCGGTGATCGGCGCTGCCTGCAAGATCCAGAGCCACTCCTTCGTCTGCGACGGGGTGCGGATCGAGGACGAGGTCTTCGTCGGGCACGGGGTCGTCTTCGTAAACGACAAGAATCCGCGCGCGACGGACGGTGCGGGCACCCTGCAGACCGAGGCCGACTGGGAGCTGCTGCCGACCGTGGTCGAGCGCGGCGCCAGCATCGGCTCGGGGGCGACGATCCTCGGCGGCGTGCGGATCGGGGCCGGAGCGACGGTCGGGGCGGGGGCGGTCGTCGTCAAGGACGTGCCCGCGGGCGCAACCGTGGTCGGCAATCCGGCCCGGGTGCAGCCGGCGAAGCCGGCCGAGTCAGCGCCAGCGCTGCAGTAGGTCCGCCTTGGGCACCTCGCGGACCGCGCGGGCCGGGACTCCCATCACCACGGTGCGGGGCGGGACGTCGGCGGTGACCACGGCGCCGGCGGCGACGAAGGCCTCCTCGCCGATCTCGACCCCGGGGCAGATCGTCGAACCGCCGCCGACCCGGCAGGCGCGCCGCAGCAAAGGCCCTTCGAACTCGAACTCCGGCCCGTGCCGGTTCATCGAGTTGTCGTTGGTCAGGGTGACGCCAGGACCGACGAAGACGTCGTCCTCGATCCGGGTGCCGCCGGTGACGTAGCAGCGGGTCTGAACGCTGACCCGCTCGCCGATCACGACCCCCGGGTCGACGCAGACGTAGCTCCCGACCGTCGAGCCGGCACCGATCACAGCTCCATCCCGAACCTGAGCGTGATCCCCGACCCGCGCGCCAGGCCCGATCCGCACGCCGGAATGAATAACCACGTGCCCGCCGATCAAAGCCCCCTCGCCGATCGACACCTTGTCCCCGATCAGCAGACCGGGCGCGAGGTCGGAGGGAAGAAGGGCGAGGCCGCTCATCGAGGCGGGATCGTAGCGGCGACGGTCGGAGGCGCGGCTCCCCTGCGCCCTCGCTAAGCAGGTAAGGGTGCAGGGGAGCCGCGTAAGTTCGCCGCGGTCTTGGTGAGGATGGCGATGACGTGGCGGGGCTTGTGCTTGACCTGCCAGTGGGAGAAACGGAGCGGGGTCAGGCCGTTGGCGGTGTGGGTCTGGGAGCGCAGCGCGTCTCGGGTTTGGGCTGACGGGGTGCGGTGGTAGCGCCAGCCGTCGGTCTCTACGACGAGGCCGAGTTCGGGCCAGAAGAAGTCGACCTCGAAGCGGTTGACCATCTGTTTGGTCATGGGGGTCGGGAGACCGGCGGCAGCGGCTAGCGGGCGGAAGAGCCGTTCCAGCTCGTCGTCGGAGAGGCGGAAGGTGTGCTTGTCGAGGACGTGGCGGAGCAGGCAGATGCCGGGAAGACCGGGATGGTCCTCTAGCGCTCTGCGCAGCGAGTCCGCGCCGATCACGTCGAGCTTGTCCGCCTCGTTGATCGAGCGCTCCAGCGTCTTCGGCCCCGTGACGGTCGCCAGGTCCAGGAAGGTGCGGACGGGCATGGTCACCGGAATGCCGAGATGAGTCCCGACGTCGCGGTTCCAGAGCCCCGGCCGGTCATGAGTACGAATCCCCGAGCGTCGAGGCCTGCGATGCCGACGCACGCTGATCTCGATGTAGTCGGGGTGCTCCTCGCCAAATCCCCAAAGCGCAGCCGCGCTGCGATGGCTGAGCATCGCCCCCGGACCGCAGGCAAGCACCGCCGCCATCCATCTGCCCGCCCGGCTGATCTCCGAGCGCCCCACGGCATAGACGCCCCTCCAAAGCGGATGGAGCCGCCCGCACTTGACCCGGTGGCGGATCGCCATTGCCGTGAACCCGAGACTCAGCAGCTGCCGACGAGCAACGACCCCATGCTGTCGCCGCACCAACCTCCAAGCCTCCCCATGGATCGTTTCCACCTTTTTGGTTCCCATAGGAACTCCAAAGGTGGAAACGACCTGGATTCGCCCCCGTGGTTCGAGGTGGAAGTCGCAATCTGGGGGCGCGTTCGGGCGCTGGCTATTCGCAATCGGAGCGAACAATCGACGCCGTGGCGGTGCCTGAGGCCCCTCAGGCGATGATCGTTAGCGCTCCTGGCGCTGCCCTCAGCTCCACTCGGTCGCGCTCGCCGATGTAGTCGCCGTCGACCTGGAGGGGAAAGGGGCGGGGGGTGCCGTCTTTGTTGATCGATGCGGTCTCGACGACCGCGTGGGTGACGTCGTCGAAGTGGGTGACTTGCTTGTGGTGGGCTGCCGGCCGGGTCTCGCTGAAGAGGCGGCTGATCAGGGTCGGCATGTCTCGCTGAGTGGCCCGCTTCAGGACCGCGACCGAGAGGGTGCCGTCGTCGATCGCGATTCCCTCGCAGACCCGGATCGGACGGCTGGCGAAGTAGGTCAGCGGGTCGGAGTTCTGAACGATCGTGGTCACACCCTCGACCGGCTCGTGCCCGTCGACCGTCGTCCGCACCCTGACCGGGTTGACCAGGTATTTGCGGTAGAAGCCCGAGATCCCGGCCCAGCTGTAGTAGTAGGGCCCGGCGGTGGACTTCAGCTTGGGGTTCGAGTCGACCCGCCGCACCACGGTCGCGTCGATCCCGACCCCGCAGGCGAAGACGAAGTAGCGCTCGTCGACCATCCCGAGGTCGATCTTCCGCGGCTGCCAGTCGTCGGCGAGCGAGAGCAGGTGCTCGGTCGCGTCGACCACGTCGTTGGGGATCCCGAGCGTGCGGCAGACGACGTTGGTCGAGCCGCCCGGCAGCACCGCCACCGGCAGGTCCGTCCCCGCCAGCCCGTTGGCGACCTCGTTCAGCGTCCCGTCGCCGCCGAAGGCGACGACGACGTCGTAGTCGCCATCGTGCGCCTCGCGCCCGATCTCGGTCGCATGGTTCTGCGCCTGCGTCGAGACCGCTTCGACGTCGAAGCGCCCCTGCAGCGCGTAGATCACCAGGTTTTTCAGCCGATCCGAGACCGTCGTCGCATACGGATTGACGATCAGCAGCATCCGCTTCTTCGCGGTCTTGCGGCGGCGGAAGGACCTGAGCTGCGCAGTCACGGACGTTGCACCCTAATGCCGCCCACGCTGCGACTACCCTGCCGCCGATGATCGACCGTCGCGAGCTGGGAGCGATCTTCCTCGGCGGTGCGCTGGGGGCGCTGCTGCGGGCCGGGCTCACCGAAGCGCTGCCGCCGGCGGCGGGGGAGTGGCCGTGGGCGACCTTCCTGGTCAACGTCGTCGGCGCCGGCCTGCTCGGCTACTGGTTTACGACCCTGCCGCACGCGAGCTACCGCCGGCCGCTGCTGACGACCGGGTTCTGCGGCGCCCTGACGACCTTCTCGACCGTCCAGCTGGAGCTGGTGGAGATGATCGACGCCGGCCGGGTGCCGCTGGCGGTCCTCTACCTCGCGGTCAGCCTCGCCGCGGGCCTGGCGGGAGTGCAGGCGGCAACGGCCGTCGCCCGCCGGGGGGAGACGGCATGAACTGGCCGGTCTGGGTCGGCGTCGCCCTGCTCGGCGGCTGCGGCGCGCTCGCCCGCTTCGGCCTCACCCTGCTCGTCGCCGACCGCTTTCATCCTCACCTGCCGCTCGGGACGATGGCCGTCAACGTCAGCGGCGCCTTCCTCCTCGGCCTCATAGCGGGAGCCTCGCTCGAGGGAGACGCGCGCCTGCTGCTCGGCGCCGGCGCGATCGGCTCCTACACGACCTTCTCGACCTGGATGCTGGAGACGCAGCGGATCGAGGAGGCGGGCAAACGCCGGATCGGGATCATCAACGTCGTCCTCAGCATCGCCCTCGGCCTCGCCGCCGCCGCCCTCGGCCGGGTTCTCGGCGGGCAGCTGTAGCCAGGGATTCCCGAAGCCGGCCCGAGGCCGCCTTTCGTCTGTTCCTTTTCGGTCTATGGCAACGAAAAGGAACAGGTGAAGTCGACTAGGTCGCTTCGTAGCGGATCACGCCGCCGGCCTCGACTTCGCGCACCCGGCCCTCGTTGACCAGCAGGTCAGCGTGGCCGATCACCTCGGAGAGGGTGAGGAAGGCCTGGGTGACGGCGACGTTCCCCCACAGCGCCTGCGCCAGCTCGTACCCGGTGCGCGGCCGCTCGGCGATCAGCTTGTAGATCTTCTCCTTGCGCCGATCGTGGCTCGCAAAGCGGGAGTCGATCAGCTCGGCGTGGTCGGTGATCGGCTCGCCGTGCCCCGGCAGGACGATCTCCGCCGGCATCTCCCGGGTCTTCTTCAGCGACTCGATGTAGGTGACCAGCGCCTGGGTCCGCCGCTCGGAGCCGTCGAGCGGCCGGGTGATCAGCGGGTTGGAGGAGATCTTCGGCAGCAGGTGGTCGGCGGCGATCAGGATCTGCCGCTCCTCGTCCCAGAAGACCGTGTCCGAGGGGCTGTGCCCCGGCCGGTGCAGGACTTCCAGCCGCCGGTCGCCGAGCTCCAGGACGCCCCCGTTCTCCAGCGGCTGCGTCACCGTCACGTGCGAGCCCCAACCGCGGAAGCTGCGCGAGACGCTGCGCAGCGCCACCGTCACGTCCTCGGGAATCCCGTTCCGCAGCATCACCTCGACCGCGAAGGCGTCGTCGCGCTCGGCGTCCTCGTCGAAGGAGGCGAGCCGCTCGGCCGCCGCGCCCAGCGCCGCCACCTCGGCGCCGGAGTGCTCGACCAGGATCTCGACCAGCCCCAGGTGGTCGATGTGCTGGTGGGTGACGACGATCAGCTCTAGGTCGGCGAGCCCATGCCCGCGCTCGGCCAGCCGCGCCGTCAGCTCGTCCAGCGCTTTGCCTGAGTTCGGGCCGGTGTCGACGAGCGTCAGCGGCTCGTCCTCGATCAGGTAGCAGTTGACCCGCCCGACCGCGAACGGGGTCGGGATCGCGAAGCGGTGGATCCCGGCCAGCGCCGCCTGCTCGAGCGCCTGCTCCGGGGTCGCGGTCACGCCCGGATCAGGCCCAGGACCTCGTCGCGCCGCCGTTCCATGTCCTCGCGCGAGACCAGCGACTCGAGGTTCAGCCGCAGCAGCGGCTCGGTATTGGAGGGGCGGACGTTGAAGTGCCACTCGTCGTAATCGACGGAGACCCCGTCGAGGTGGGTGATCCGCCCGTCGGAGTAGCGCTCCTCGATCTCCGCCATCTTCGCCGCGGCGTCGTCGACCGTGGAGTTGATCTCGCCGGAGATGAAGTAGCGCGAGCGGAACTCCTCCATCAGCTCGGCCAGGGTGCGGCCGTCGAGCGAGAGCAGCTCCAGGACCAGCAGCGCCGGGATCGTCCCCGAGTCGGCGTTCCAGAAGTCGCGGAAGTAGTAGTGGCCGGAGACCTCGCCGCCGAACGCCGCACCCTCCTCGCGCATTCGCGCCTTGAAGAAGGCGTGGCCGACCCGCGAGAGGTCGGAACGCCCGCCCTCGGCGGCGACCAGGTCCGGCACCGCGCGGCTCGAGCGCGGGTCGTAGAGGATCGTCGCGCCGGGGTTCTTCTGCAGCACCGAGCGGGCCAGCAGGGCGCAGATGAAGTCGCCGTCGCAGAAGCTGCCGTTGCCGTCGATGAAGAAGCAGCGGTCGGCGTCGCCGTCCCAGGCGATCCCGAGGTCCGCACCGGTCGACTTGACCCGGTCGATGATCATCCGCCGGTTCTCCTCCAGCAGAGGGTTCGGCTCGTGGTCGGGGAACTCGCCGTTCGGGACGAAGTACATCTCCTCCAGCTCCAGCGGCAGCTTCTCGAGGATCGGGCCGACCATCGGCCCACCCATCCCGTTGCCGCCGTCGACGACGACCTTCATCGGCTTGACGTTGGCGGGGTCGATGAAGGAGAGCGCGTGCGCCTGGAATTCCTCCCAGACGTCGACCTCCTCGGCCGAGCCGCCGCCCGGCGCCTCGCCGAGGCCGGCTTCGATCTCCGCCTTGACGTCGCCGATCCCGGCGTCGCCGGAGAGCGGCAGCGCCCCCTCGCGGACGAGCTTCACCCCGGTGTAGGCCTTCGGGTTGTGGGAGGCGGTGACCATCGCGCCGCCGTCGAGCTCGCTCGAGCCGACCAGGTAATAGAGCATCTCGGTCCCGACCTGGCCGGCGTCGACCACGGTCGCGCCCTCGGCAATAAGCCCGTCGCGGACCGCGCCCGCCATCGCCGGCGCCGTCAGCCGCATGTCGCGCCCGAGCCCGACCTTCAGTTCGCTCGGCGCCTTGCCGCGCAGCCGTCCCAGCACCCGGGCAAAGGCGCGCCCGATCGCCAGCGCCGTCGTCTCGTCCATCTCCGAGCCGTACAGCCCGCGGATGTCGTAGGCCTTGAAGATCCCGGCGGGGGCGAGGGGGGACTGGTCGCTCAAAACGCTCCTTTCAGAGCCTCGTAGCTCTGCTCGATCGACTGCGGCATCACTTTGGTGTCGGCGATGACCGGCATGAAGTTGTTGTCGCCCGCCCAGCGGGGGACGACGTGCAGGTGGATGTGGTGCTCGACGCCCGCCCCGGCGACCCGGCCCTGGTTGAAGCCGACGTTGTAGCCGTGCGGCTCGTAGACGGCCTCGAGCCGGTCCATCGCCCGCTGCGCCAGCGCCAGCATCTCCGCCAGCGTCTCGGCCGGGATCTCCTGCAGGCGGCCGATGTGCGCGTAAGGCGCGACCATCAGGTGCCCGTTGGTGTACGGGAAGAGGTTGAGGATCACGAAGCTGTGCTCGCCGCGGTGGACGATCAGGCTCGCCTCGTCATCTCCCGCCGCCGGCTTGGCGCAGAAGATGCACTCCTCCTCGATGTCCTTGGACGCGTCCTTCACGTAAGCGAGGCGCCACGGCGCCCAGATGCGGAAATTTGCCACGGGCGACTCATCCTTACAGAGGCGCCCCCGCCGCAGGCGCCGTCAGAGCCAGCGACGTTTGCGGAAGTAGGCGACGAGGCCGAGCAGGAGCAGCAGCATCACCCCGAGGACGACGAAGAAGCCGGCCTCGTTGCCCTGGTCGGGCACCCAGGTGTTCATCCCCATGATGCTGGCGATCAGGGTCAGCGGCAGGATCACGACGCTGATCGAGGTCAGCACCCGGAGGATGTCGTTCAGCCGGTGGGAGATCACCGACTCGTTGGTCTCCTCCAGCGCCTCGGCGACCTCCTTGTAGTTCTCGAGCATGTCCCAGATCCGCTCGTGGGCGTCGACGATGTCGTCGAAGTAGATCTCGAGGTCGAGGTCGGAGGCGAGGTAGCGCTGCTTCACTTTCTCCAGCTCGCGCAGCACCGGCCGCTGCGGGCGGATGACTTTGCGGAAGTTGATGATCTCCTGCTTGACGTTGGAGATGTCGCGCACGACCTCCTCGGCCCGCTCTTCGAAGATCTGGTCCTCGAGCGCGTCGAGCTTGTTGCCGATCTTGCGCAGCATCGGGAAGCAGTAGTCGAAGCTGTCGTCGACCAAGCGGTAGAGCAGGTAGCCGGAGCCGCGCGAGAAGAGCTGTTCGCGCAGCTCCTCTTTGGCCCGGCAGCGCTCGAACAGGTACTCGACCGGCTGCAGCGGCAGGTTCGGGATCGTGACCACGTAGTCGGGGCCGACGAAGAGGTCGAGCTCGCCGGCGCCGAGCCGCCCGGCGTTGGGATCGAAGATCGGCAGGTGGAGGACGATGAACAGGTAGTCGTCGTAGACGTCGATCTTCGGCCGCTGGTTGCGGGAGAGGACGTCCTCGAGGTCGAGCGCGTGGAAGTCGAAGTGCTCCTCGAGCCAGGTCCGCTCCAGCGATCCCGGCCACTCGATGTTGACCCAGCGCAGGCCGTTGGAGTCGATCTGCTCGACGTTCGGCTGCTGGGGCTCAGGCGCCGCCGGCTGAGAGACGAGCTCGCCGCGCCGGCCGGGCCGCCGTCGCAGCCTCGGTTTCGGAAGGTTCGGCATCGTTCAGGCCCGTCGTCTCGGTGTGCAGCGGGGTCATAGCGTCGCCTAGGTTAGCCGCACCGCGCGCTATGGAAGGCCGGGAGGGTGCCTGGTAAGGTTCTTCCCACATAAGCGCCACATCTAGAGGGGTGGAGGGACTGGCCCAGTGAAGCCCCGGCAACCATCTCGAACCGCAAGGTCGAGACAGGTGCCAAATCCAGCAGGTCTGTTTTCGACAGAGGCCTGGAAGATGTGGGGGATGTCCGATCGGACCTCGCCCCACAAATGGCGAGGTTTTTGCGTTGAAGAGCGAAAAGAGGATCGGATGTCAGTAGAGAGCCTGAAGTGCAAGGAGTGCGGGACGGCCTACGAGCTGGACGCCCGCTACGTCTGCGAAAACTGTTTCGGCCCGCTGGAGGTCACCTACGACTACAGCGGCCTCGACGCGACCGAGGTGAAAAGGCGGATCCAGGCCGGCTCGCAGGGGATCTGGCGCTACGCCGACTTCCTCCCCTTCGCCGGCCGCCCCGGCGACCCGCTGGAGCCGGGGCTGACGCCGCTGCTGCGCGCCGACCGGCTGGCCGAGCGGCTCGGGACCGACGCCGAGATCTGGATCAAGAACGACGCCGCCAACCCGACCCACTCGTTCAAGGACCGGGTCGTCGCCGTCGCCGTCGCCAAAGCGCAGGAGCTCGGCTTCACCACCGTCGCCTGCGCCTCGACCGGCAACCTCGCCAACGCCGTCGCCGCCCACGCCGCCGCAGCCGGGCTCGACTCCTACGTCTTCGTCCCCGCCAACCTCGAGGAGCAGAAGCTGCTCGCGACCGGCGTCTACGGGACCAACCTGGTCGGCGTCCGCGGCAACTACGACGACGTCAACCGGCTCTGCACCCAGCTGGCCGAGACGCGCCCGTGGGCCTTCGTCAACGTCAACCTGCGGCCTTACTACGCCGAGGGCTCGAAGACGCTCGCCTACGAGACCGTCGAGCAGCTCGGCTGGGAGCTGCCGGACCGGGTGGTCAGCCCGATCGCCTCCGGCTCGCTGTTCACCAAACTGGGGCGCGGCTTCCAGGAGTGGCTCGACCTCGGCCTCGTCGAGGGTTCGCAGCCGATCTTCAACGGCGCCCAGGCGGAGGGATGCAGCCCGGTCGCAACCGCCTTCGCCGAAGGCTGGGAAGTCTGCAAGCCGCAGAAGCCGGAGACGATCGCCAAAAGCCTCGCGATCGGCGACCCCGCCGACGGGCCCTACGCGGTCGAGCACGCCCGCCGCACCGGCGGCGGCGTCGACTCGGTCACCGACCAGGAGATCCGCGAGGGGATAAAGCTGCTGGCGGAGACGACCGGGATCTTCACCGAGACCGCCGGCGGCGTCACCGTCGGGGTCCTGCGCAAGCTGGCCGAACGTGGCGAGCTGGCCGCCGGCGAGCGGGTTGTCGTCTACATCACCGGCGAGGGCCTAAAGACGCTCGACGCGACCCGCGATACGTTCCAGATGCACGAGATCGATCCCCACCTCGACAGCTTCGAGGCCGAGTTCCGCCAGGAGGTAGCCGTCTAGATGAGTGTCACCGTGAAGATCCCGACCCAGCTGCGCGCCGCGACCGGCGGCGAATCGGAGCTGGAGGTGGAGGGCGGCACCGTCGGCGAGGTCCTCGACGCCGTCTTCGACTCCCACGAAGGCCTGCGCGACCGGATCACCCAGGACGGCGACCTGCGCCGCTTCGTCAACGTCTACGTCTCCGGCGAGGACATCCGCTTCCAGCAGGGGTTGGAGACCTCGATCGAGGACGGCGCCGAGGTCACTATCTTGCCGGCGGTGGCCGGCGGCTGACGCTGGCTCCGAACTTTGGGGGGCTATAGCCCCCACAATGTCGGAATCGATGAAGCCACCCGTCGTCATTCTCTGCGGCGGCCGCGGGACGCGGCTGCGCGAGCGGACCGAGTCGGTGCCCAAGGCGCTGGTCGAGATCGGCGGCCGGCCGATCCTCTGGCACGTGATCCAGATCTACGCCGCGCAGGGGTTCGACCGCTTCCTGCTGGCGACCGGCTACATGGGCGAGGCGGTGGCCGAGTTCGCCGCCGGTGAGCGCTGGCCGGAGGGGGTGGAGGTCGAGGCGATCGACACCGGGCTCGACACGCCGACCGGGGGACGGATCGCCGCGCTGGCGGGACGCTTGGACGGTGGACGGTTCTGCGCCACCTATGCCGACGGCGTCGCCGACGTCGACCTCGGCGCGCAGCTCGATTTCCACGGCGCCCACGGCGCCCTCGCCACCGTCACCGTCGTCCAGCCGAACATCCAGTGGGGAGTTGCCGAGCTCGACGGCGACGCGGTCACCGGCTTCGTCGAGAAGCCGCGCAGCGAGCACTGGATCAACGGCGGCTTCTTCTGCTTTGAGCCGGGCGTATTCGAGTATCTCGACGCCGGCAGCGTCCTTGAGCGCGAGCCGCTCTCGCGCCTCGCCGCCGACGCCCAGCTGCGGGCCTACCGCCACGACGGCTTCTGGGACTGCATGGACACCTACAAGGACGCCGTCGTCCTCAACGACCTCTGGACCGCCGGCCGTGCGCCCTGGCGGATCTGGGACGCGGCCGCGGTGGAGGCCTCGTGAAGCGCTCGCTCGTCACCGGCGGCCACGGCTTCGTCGCCTCGAACCTGGCGCGGGCGCTGCTCGAACGCGGCGACACGGTCAGCGTCCTCGACTTGGCGCCGCCGCCCCACTCGGGGCTCGCCCTGCAGGGGATCGACGCCGACGTGGAGCTGCTGCAGGTCGACCTGCGGGACGCAGAGGCGGTGGACGCGGCGATCGCCGCCGGCGAGTTCGAAGTGGTCTTCCACCTCGCCGCCCAGACCCTCGTCGGCCCGGCGATGGCCGACCCGACCCAGACCTTCGAAATCAACGTCCGCGGCACCTGGAGCCTGCTCGAGTCCTGCCGCCGCGCCGACGTCCCGGCCGTGGTCGTCGCCTCCTCCGACAAGGCCTACGGCCCCAGCGACGAGCTGCCCTACCGCGAGGAGATGCGGCTGCAGCCCGCCTCGCCGTACGAGGCGAGCAAGGCGGCGGCCGACGCGATCGCACTCAGCTACCGGCCCGCCTACGGCCTGCCGGTCGCGGTGACCCGCTTCGCCAACATCTACGGCGGCGGCGACCCCAACTTCTCGCGCTTGATCCCGGAGGCGATCGCCGCGGTCCTCGACGGCCGCCGGCCGCAGATCCGCTCCGACGGCAGCCCCGAACGCGACTTCCTCTACGTCAGCGACGCGGTCGCCGCCTACCTGGCGGTCGAGAGCGCCGTCGGCGCCGGCGGACCCGGAGCGGGGGAGGCCTTCAACGCCGGCGGCGAGACCCCGCACTCGGTCCGCGACGTGCTGGAGACGATCGTCTCCGTCTCCGGCACCGATCTCAACCCCGAATACCTCGGCACCGGCAACCCCGAGGGCGAGATCGACCGCCAGTTCGTCGACTCGACCAAGCTGCGCGAGATGACCGGCTGGGCCCCCGAGGTAGAGCTCCGCGACGGCCTGATCCGCACCCTCGACTGGTACCGAGACCACGCCGAGCTCCGCCCATAGCTCGTAGCCATTACGCAGGACGTGGTACGAAGCGCCGATGGCGGGTGCTGGCAGGAATCCAAGGGTGAAAGTCTCCGACGCAGGGTCTGACCGGATTCGGGGCAGAGAGATCGTTGAACGTCTTCGCCGGGCCGGGGGAGGCGATTACCGCTTGACGACCGAGGAAATCATGAAGATGAACCGAGGAGAGGATTGGGGAACGGGGCGGCTTGAAGAGGGCGATGGCGATCCAGTCGACCTTGATGTTCTCGAGAAAAGTCCAAAGGGATCCCAGTCGGAGTGAGGGACGCATCTGGGTAGTCTGGGCGCCCATGTGCGGGCGCTTCACCAATACGACCAAGGACACGAAGAAGGTTGCCGACCGCTTCCAGGTCGAGCTCGAGAAGGCGCTGGAACGGAAAGTCGACGGGACGCCGAAAGAGTCGGCCAAGGACGGCTCCGAGGCGAAAGAGAAATCGCCGCCGGGCTTCGGCCGCTTCAACGTCGCGCCGACCCAGGAGGTGCTCGTCGTCCGCGCCTCGCCGGAGCCGGAGGAGGCCGAACAGGGCGAGCGCGAGGCGCGGCTGATGCGCTGGGGCCTGGTCCCCGTCTGGGCCAAGGACCTGAAAGTCGGCTACCGGATGATCAACGCGAAAAAAGAGAACCTGTTGAAGAGCCGGGCCTACGGTCCGCTGCTCGACAAGTACCGCCACCGCTGCCTAATCGTCGCCGACGGCCTCTACGAGTGGATGAAGGCCGAGGACCCTAAGCAGCCGCGCCAGCCGTGGCACTTCCAGGTGGACGGCGGCGAGCCCTTCGCCTTCGCCGGCCTCTGCACCCGCAAGGAGTGGTCCGACCCCGACGAGCGCGGCTACGACGACGGCTACCTCTACACCTGCACGCTGGTGACGACGACCCCGAACGAGGTCGTCGCTCCGGTCCACGACCGGATGCCATCGATCCTGCCCAGCCCCGAGGCGGAGGCCGGTTGGCTGCGCCCGGACCTCAGCGCCGAGGACGCGGTGGCGATGTGCGGGCCGCTCGACGCGCGGCGGATGTCCAGCGCGCCGGCCAACCCGGCGCTGAACAAGGTCGGTAAAGGGACCTCGGAGGGGCCGGAGCTGCTGGTCGCCCCGCAGACCACCCTCGACGCCTAGCCTTCTTCTTCGCCTTCCGCCTCTTCTTCGGCTTCTTCGCGTTCTTCGGCCTTGAGCTCTTCGGCTTCTTCGTCGATCGGCGGCGTGTGCTCGGTGAAGGCGGCCTCGGTGCTCGCCGTCGCTTTACCGGCGCTGGTTTCCAGCGTGCAGGCGATTTTCGCCTCGGGGACGTCCTGGCTGCGCCAGATCGTGAAGAAGGGAAGTTCCAGGTCCTGCTTGGGCTTGCCGACGACGAAGTACTTGATCCGCTCTTCGCCGACCTTGTAGGGCGGCCATTCGACCTTGACCCCGCGTTCGGTGGTGAAGCGCGCCGGCCGGTCGGGGAATTCGAGCACCGCGAGTTCGCTGCTCTTCGAGCTGAAGTCCATCAGCACCGTTTCCGGTACTTCCTGGTTGTAGATCCCGTCTTCGGAGGAGCGCGGGTAGGTGCCGCGCAGGCCACCCGAGCTCTGCGCTACTTCGGTCCCTTTCGGCGCCTTGACCGTGCAGACGACGCGGCCGCCGCCGATCGGGGAGCCAGCGGAGATGGTCAGCTTCGAGCTGGCGATGTAGAGCGCGTAGCCGCTGACGTTGGTGCCGGTGGCGCGGATCCGGGTATCGCTCAGCTGCATCTCGCCCTTGCCGCCGGGGACCGGGACCGCCATCGAATCGGGACCGTCCTTGGACTGCACCCATTCCAGGTTGGCGGCTTCGCCCTCGCCCTTGCCGGTGCTGGCGAGCGCGGCGACGACGCAGGCGAGGAGGCCGACAGCGACCACGATCAGGGCGCCGCGGGGGGGACGCCGGTCCGGCGAGGCGCTGCCTTGGGGGGCGTCGGTCACAGCGCCACGGTATTGGAATCGGTCACAGAATCGCGGTGTTGGGATACCGCGGCCGTCCGCCTGGGTAGGTTCTCCCCGTGGCAGGCAAAGTGACACGTCTGAGCATGGCCGAGGCCCGACCGCGGACGGTCGACGTCCACGGGCACCCGGTCAGCTTCATCGAAGCCGGCTCCGGCCCGGTCCTGCTGCTGATCCACGGGATGGCCGGCACCTGCGTCAACTGGGAAGCGGTGATCGAGCCGCTGGCGATCCACCACACCGTGATCGCCCCCGATTTCCCCGGCCACGGCGCCTCGGCGCCCGGGGGCGGCGATTACTCGCTCGGCAGCCTCGCCAGTGGCCTGCGCGACCTGATGCTGGCGCTCGGGCACGAGCGGGCGACCCTGGTCGGCCACTCGCTCGGCGGCGGCGTCGCGCTGCAGTTCACCTACCAGTTCCCGGAGATGGTCGAGCGCCTGGCGCTGGTCTCCAGCGGCGGCCTCGGCCCCGACGTCAGCCCGATCCTGCGGGCGGCGGCGCTGCCCGGCGCGGAGCTCTTCATCTCGGCGACCGCCGGAGTGGGGAGCAAGGTCGGCTCCGTCGTCGGCCGCGGCCTCGGCCTCCTCGGCCTGCGCCCCAACGCCGACCTCGCCGAAGTGACCCGCGGCTACGCGACCCTGACGAACCCCGAGCGTCGCAAGGCCTTCGTCGCCACCCTGCGCTCGGTCGTCGGCACCCAGGGCCAGCGCGTCGCCGCCCTCGACAAGCTCTACCTCGCCGACGCCCTGCCACTGCAGATCATCTGGGGCGAGAACGACCCGATCATCCCCGTCGACCACGCCCGCGAGGCCCACGCGCAGCTCCCCAGCAGCCGCCTCGAGATCTTCGAGGACACCGGCCACGTCCCCCAGCTGGAGCGCCCCGGCCGCTTCATCGCCGTCCTCGAACGCTTCCTCGCCGAAACCGAGCCGGCCGAGTTCGACCGCGACGAGTGGCGAGCAAGATTCAAGGCCGCCGAGAACTAAGACGCGCCCGACAGGATTCGAACCTGTGGCCTACGCCTCCGGAGGGCGTCGCTCTATCCAGCTGAGCTACGGGCGCGTGAATCGCAGCTTAGCCAGTTGCTACGTCTGAACGCTCTGGCGCGAGGTTCCGTCTGCTGAAGACAATAGATTTCGGGAATGACCAGTGCCAGGAGGGGAAACGAGGCAGAGGCGGCGGTCCTTGCCGCTCTCGTAAAGCAGGGATACGAGGTGGCGGTGCCGTTTGGTGAGGGGCAGCCCTATGACCTGATCGTTGATCTGGGTGGGCGCGACTTCCTGCGGGTCCAGTGCAAGCGGGCTTGGCCGTTGCAGGGCTGCGTGGTCTTCAATAGTCGCTCAACGGATCATGGCCACGGTCCTCGCTCCTATGTAGGGCTGGCCGACATCTTCGGTGTGTACTTCCCGCCCGCTGAAGCTGTCTATCTGGTCCCGATCGAAGCGGTGGCCTCGTTTGAGGGTCGCCTCCGTCTCGAGCCAACCCGAAACAACCAAAAGCGGCTGATTCGCTTTGCGGCCGAATTCGAGATCAGCCGATGGAGCGACAGGTCTCTCCAAGAACTGGTTGGTGCGCAGCAAACTGCGCCGGAACCGGAACCGAACTTCGCGTAGGCTCGCCGCCGATGGATTTGGCGGTGACTTTTCTTGGCACTGGGGGGTCGGTGCCCTCGGCGCGGCGCTCTACGGCGAGCGTGCTGGTGGCGCGTGGGGGGGAGCGGTTGCTGTTCGACTGCGGCGAAGGGACGCAGCGGCAGATGCAGCGCTCGCTGGGCCTGGTGCAGGCGGACGAGATCTACCTGACGCATTTCCATGCCGACCACGTGCTGGGGATCCCGGGGCTGCTGAAGACCTACGACCTGACCGATCGCCAGGTGCCGCTGAAGATCTTCGGACCCCCCGGCCTGACCGAGCTCTTCCAGGTTTTCTCGCCGCTGGTAGGCCGGCTGGGGTTCGGTCTGGAGTTGGCCGAACTGGGACCGGGAGACGCGGTCGAGCACGACGGCTACGAGATCCGGCCCTTCGAAGCCTCGCACCGCAATACCCGAGCCAACGGCTACGCGCTGGTAGAGGCCGAGCGCCCCGGCCGCTTCGACCCCGCCGCCGCGGCCGCCGCCGGCGTCCCCGAAGGCCCCGCCTACGCTGCCCTGCAGCGCGGGGAGGAGGTCCAAGGCTCGAACGGGACCGTCACCCCCGACCAGGTGATGGGCCCAAGTCGGCTCGGCCGCACGCTCGTCATCACCGGCGACACCGCCCCCAGTCCAGCCACCGTCTCCGCCGCAGCCGACGCCGACCTCCTGATCCACGACGCCTCCTTCGCCGAGGAGGAGGTCCAGCGCGCCGCCGAGACCGGCCACTCCACCGTCCGCCAGGCGGCAGCCGTCGCCGACGAGGCCCACGTAAAGCTCCTGGCCCTGGTCCACATCTCCTCCCGCTACCACGTCGGCAAGGTGATCGAAGAGGCAAAAGAGCTCTTCGAACCCACCGTAGCCCCCAAAGACTTCGACGTAATCGAACTCCCATTCCCCGAGCGAGGAGACCCCCAGCTCATCCCAAATGGAGCCCGGGCCCCGAACGGCGAGGGGTAGGGGTCCTCGCCGGACCCTCCCCGCTGTTGTCCGGCGAGGACCCCTACCCCTCGCCGCCTGGCCCGCTGCTACATTGCCCCCGTCCTTTAACCCGGTCCCGCGAGGCCAGGAAGGAAGCAACCGAAGTGAACGAGAAGGTCGTGCTCGAGCACGACGATCTGAAGCGAACGCTGCGGCGGATCGCTCACGAGATCGCCGAGAAGAATCCCGATTCGGATCGTCTGGCGATCGTCGGCATTCACACCCGCGGCGCCGTCCTGGCCCGGCGCCTCCACGTCTTCCTCGGCGAGCTGACTGGCTCCGAGCTGCCGATCGGCGACCTCGACATCTCCTTCTACCGCGACGACGTCGGCGCCAAGGCACCCGCCTCGCAGCCGGTCGTCCACGCCTCCCACATCGACTTCGACCTCTCCGACCGCACGGTCATCCTCGTCGACGACGTCCTCTTCACCGGGCGCACGGTGCGGGCCGCGATCGACGCCCTCTTCGACTACGGCCGTCCGCAGCGGGTGCAGCTGGCGGTCCTCTGCGACCGCGGCCACCGCGAGCTGCCCTTCCGCCCCGACTACGTCGGCAAAAACCTGCCGACGGCGCGCGAGGAGCGGGTAAACGTCCGCCTCGAGGAGGTCGACGGCACAGACGAGGTGACGATCTCCGAGCCCAGCCCAGTGGAGGTGAGCCCATGAAGCACCTGCTCTCGATCGAGCAGCTCTCGCGTGAGGAAATCGAGTCGATCCTCGACCGGGCAGAGAGCTTCGCCGAGGTCGGCCGCCGCGACATCAAGAAGGTGCCGACTCTGCGCGGCCGCACCGTCGTCTCGCTCTTCTACGAGTCGAGCACCCGCACCTCCAGCTCCTTCGACCTCGCCGCCAAGCGCCTCTCCGCCGACCTCGTCTCGGTCAAGGCCGCCGGCTCCTCGGTCGAGAAGGGGGAGTCGCTGAAGGACACGATCGCGACCCTCTCCGCCTACGACCCGGCCGCGATCGTGATCCGCCACCCCTACGCCGGCGCCGCCCAGATGGTCGCCGGCTGGACCTCCGCCGCGGTCGTCAACGCCGGCGACGGCAAGCACGAGCACCCGAGCCAGGCGCTGCTCGACGTCTACACCCTGCGCCGCCGCCTCGGCTCGCTGGAGGGGACGCGGATCTGGATCGTCGGCGACGTCCTCCACAGCCGCGTCGCCCGCTCCAACCTGATCGCCTTCGCCCGGATGGGCGCCGAGGTCACCGTCTGCGGCCCGCCGACGCTGATCCCGCGCGGGATCGAGGCGCTCGGCTGCGAGGTCTCCTACAGCCTCGACGGGATCGAGGAGGCCGAGGTCGTCTACGCGCTGCGGATGCAGAAGGAGCGGATGAGCGAGAGCTTCGTCCCCTCGCTGCGCGAGTACGCCGCCAACTTCCAGATCGACACCCGCCGCCTCAACCCGCGCCAGCTGCTGATGCACCCCGGCCCGGTCAACCGCGGCGTCGAGCTCTCCGGCGAGGCGATCGACTCGCCCCAGTCGCTGATCGCCGAGCAGGTCGCCGCCGGCCTGGTGGTGCGGATGGCGATCCTCTACGAGCTGCTCGCCGGCGCCGAGCAGGCGCCGAGCGGCGACGGCGAGGGCAGCCGCCCGACCCCGATCGGAACGCCCGCATGAGCCTCACCGACGCACTCGACGTCCGCGCCGGGGAGGCCGCCCACCTGGTCCTCCGCCGCGCCACGGTCCTCGACCCGGTCGCAAACATCAGCGCGATCCACGACGTTGTGATCCGCGATGGGTCGATCGCCGCTCTCGCCGCCCCCGGCGAGGCCGAGGTCGAGGGCGCCGAGGTGGTCGAGGCCGAGGGCCTGCACGCCTTCCCGGCCTTCTTCGACCCGCACGTCCACCTCCGCACCCCCGGCCACGAGCACAAAGAGGACGTCGAGACGGGGACCCGCGCCGCCGCGGCCGGCGGCTACTGCGGGATCCTGGCGATGGCCAACACCCAGCCGCCGGTCTCGACCGCGGCCGACATCTCCGCCCTGCGCGAGCAGGCCCGGGCCGGCGCCTCGGTCCCGGTCGGCTTCCTCGCCACCGTGACCAAGGCGATGCAGGGCACCGACCTGACCGAGATGGTCGAACTGCGCGAAGCCGGCGCGATCGGGTTCTCCGACGACGGCCTGCCGATCGTCGACGCCGGGGTGATGCGCCGCGCCCTGCAGTACCAGCACCTCTGCGGCGGCAACATCGCCCTGCACGAGGAGGACCCAGCGCTCTCCCGCGACGGCGCCATGCACGAGGGCCCGGTCTCCGCCGCGCTCGGGATCGCCGGCATCCCCTCGGTCTCGGAGTCGACGATGGTCGCCCGCGACGCCGCCCTCGCCGGCTACGAGAGCGCCCGCATCCACGTCCAGCACCTCTCCGCCGCCGAGTCGGTCGAGGCGGTCCGCGCCGCCAAGGCCGCCGGCGTCCAGATCAGCGCCGAGGCCAGCCCGCACCACCTCTGCCTCACCGACGAGGCGGTCCGCAGCCTCGACCCGCACCGGGCAAAGATGAACCCGCCGCTGCGCGAAGAGAGCGACCGCCAGGCGCTGATCGAGGGCCTGCGCGACGGCACGATCGCGTGCATCGCCACCGACCATGCGCCGCACCAGCCGGAAGAAAAGGACGTCCCCTTCGAGCAGGCGGCGATGGGGGTAACCGGCCTGGAGACCGCCTTCGCCGCGCTCCACACCGAGCTGGTCCTGCCCGGCACGATCGAGCTCGGCCTGCTGGTCGAGCGCCTGGCCGGCGGCGCCGCGCCCTTCGACCTCGAGCGCCCGACCCTGGCGCCGGGCTCAGAGGCGAACGTGGTCCTCTGCGACCTCGGCGCCGAGTGGACCGTCGGCGAGGACGGCTACGAGAGCCGGTCCGCCAACTCCTGGTGCGCCGGGCAGACCCTCACCGGCCGCGTCCTGATGACCGTCGCCGCCGGCCAAGTCGCCTTCCGCCTCCGCAGCTTCTCCCTGGGAGTGGCGGCATGACTGTTCGTCTGTTCTTTTTCGTTGCCATGGACCAGAAAGGAACAGGCGAATGAGCGCCTACCTGCTTCTCGAGGACGGGACCCGGCTCGACGGTCTTGCCTGCGGCCACGACGGTGCGGTCACCGGCGAGGTCGTCTTCAACACCGCGATGACCGGCTACCAGGAGTCGGTCACCGACCCCTCCTACGCCGGCCAGATCATCGTTTTCACCTACCCGCTGATCGGTAACTACGGCGTCTCCGCGGCGGCGACGGAGTCCGACGCGGTCCACGCCCGCGGCGTCGTCATGCCCGACGCCAAGAACCGTGAGGACGTCGCCACCGCCGAGGGCGGCTGGCTCGACTGGCTCGGCGACTGCGGCGTCCCCGCGCTCAGCGGCGTCGACACCCGCGCCCTGGTCCGCCACCTGCGCGACAAGGGCTCGATGCGCGGCGGCATCTTCCCGGCCTCGACGCCGGCAGCCGAGGCCCGCGAACGGATCGCCGCCGAGCCCTCGATGGACGGCGCCGACTTCGCCCGTACCGTCACCCCGGAAGCACCGATCCGCTTCGAGGGCGAGGGCCCGCACGTGGTCGGGATCGACACCGGGGTCAAGCTCAGCATCGTCCGCCAGTTGCGCGAGCACGGCTGCCAGCTGACCCTGCTGCCCTGCACCAGCAGCCCCGAGGAGGTGCTCGCCGAGGACCCCGACGTCGTCTTCCTCGCCAACGGCCCCGGCGACCCCGCCGCCCTCGACTACGTCGTCGACACCGTCCGCGGCGTGATCGGCAAGAAGCCCGTCTTCGGGATCTGCCTCGGCCACCAGCTGCTCTGCCGCGCCGTCGGCCTCGAGACCTACAAGCTGCCCTTCGGCCACCGCGGCGCCAACCACCCGGTCAAGGACCTGGAGACGGGACGGATCGACATCACCTCCCAGAACCACGGCTTCGCGGTCGTCGGCCCCGGCGGCGAGCCGAAGATCGAGGGCGACGAGCCGGTCCGCTGGGACACCGACTTCGGCATCGCCGAGCTCTCGCAGCTGAACCTCTACGACCGCACGGTCGAGGGCCTCGTCCTCCGCGACGTCGCCGGCGCCACCGTTCAGTACCACCCCGAGGCCGGCCCCGGCCCGCACGACGCCCGCCACCTCTTCGACCGCTTCCTCGCCCTCGCCTAACGGAGAAAGATGCCCAAACGCACCGACATCCAGAAGATCCTTCTGATCGGCTCGGGACCGATCGTGATCGGCCAGGCGGCCGAGTTCGACTACTCCGGCGTGCAGGCCTGCAAGGTGCTGCTCGAGGAGGGCTACGAAGTCGTGCTGGTCAACTCGAACCCGGCGACGATCATGACCGACCCGGAGTTCGCCACCCGGACCTACATTGAGCCGCTGCTGCCCGGTCCGGTGACGAAGATCATCGAAAAGGAGCGCCCCGACGCGCTGCTGCCGACGCTCGGCGGGCAGACCGCGCTCAACATCGCGATGGCACTCGACGAGGACGGGACCCTGAAGCGGCTCGGGGTGGAGCTGATCGGCGCCAACGCAGAGTCGATCAGCCGCGCCGAGGACCGCGAGAAGTTCCGCCAGACGATGAACGAGGCGGAGCTGCGGATCCCCTGGTCGGTGACCGTCGAGAACGTCGCCGAGGTCGAGGAGAAGCTGGCCGCGGGCGAGATCTCGCTGCCGGCGATCGTCCGCCCGGCCTTCACGATGGGCGGCCAGGGGGGAGGGATCGGCAACACCGAGACCGAGCTCCTGCAAGTCGTCTCCGAGGGCCTCGCCGCCAGCCCCATCAACCAGGTGCTGGTCGAGGAGTCGGTGATCGGCTGGGGCGAGTTCGAGCTCGAGGTGATGCGCGACCACAACGACAACGTCGTGATCATCTGCTCGATCGAGAACGTCGACCCGATGGGCGTCCACACCGGCGACTCGGTCACCGTCGCCCCCGCCCAGACGCTGACCGACCCGCTCTACCAGGACCTCCGCGACCAGGCGATCAAGGTGATCCGGGCGATCGGCGTCGAGACCGGCGGCTCCAACGTCCAGTTCGCGGTCAACCCCGAGAACGGCGAAATCGCGGTGATCGAGATGAACCCGCGTGTCTCCCGCTCCTCGGCCCTGGCCTCCAAGGCGACCGGCTTCCCGATCGCGAAGATGGCGGCGAAACTGGCCGTCGGCTACGCGCTGGAGGAGATTCCCAACGACATCACCCGCGCCACGCCCGCCTCCTTCGAGCCGACGATCGACTACGTCGTCACCAAGATCCCGCGCTTCGCCTTCGAGAAGTTCCCCGGCTCCGAGGGCCGGCTCTCGACCTACGTGCAGAGCGTCGGCGAGGCGATGGCGATCGGTCGCACTTTCCGCGAGTCCTTCTCAAAGGCGATGCGCTCGCGCGAGCTCGACAGCCCGGCGGACATCCCGGAGTCCGAAGCCGACCTGCTGGCCGCAATCGAGGTCCCCTGCGCCGAGCGCTTCGACCTGATCCACGCCGCCTTCGAGCGCGGCCTCTCAGTCGAGGCCGTCCACGAGGCCTGCATGGTCGATCCCTGGTTCCTGCGCGAGCTGCAGGCGCTGGCGACCGAAGGCGACGGCACCGAGGGCCTGGTCCGCACCTACAAGGCGGTCGACACCTGCGCCGCCGAGTTCGAGGCGGCGACGCCCTACTACTACTCCGCCCACGAGCGCCCGCGCCACGACGGCTCGCCGCCGGCGAACGAGGTCCGACGCGGCGACAACGACTCGGTCGTGATCCTCGGCGCCGGCCCGAACCGGATCGGCCAGGGGATCGAGTTCGACTACTGCTGCGTCCACGCCGCGATGACCGCTCGCGAGCTGGGGCGCGACGCGGTGATGGTCAACTGCAACCCGGAGACCGTCTCCACCGACTACGACACCTCCGACCGCCTCTACTTCGAGCCGTTGACGGCCGAGGACGTGCTCGCGGTCTGCGAGCAGGAGCAGCCGGAGGGCGTGATCGTCCAGTTCGGCGGCCAGACCCCGCTGAAGCTCGCCCGCACGCTCGAAGAGGCGGGGGTGCGGCTGCTCGGCACGCCGGTCGACGCGATCGACCTGGCAGAGGACCGCGGCCGCTTCGGCGCCCTGCTGCGACGCCTCGGGGTCGAGCACCCGCCCTACGGGACCGCGCTCTCGGCCGAGGAGGCCGAGGTGATCGCCGAAGAGGTCGGCTTCCCGCTGCTGGTCCGGCCCTCCTACGTGCTCGGCGGCCGGGCGATGGAGATCTGTTACTCGACCGAGGACCTGAAGGCCTACCTCAGCAAGCACGTCAAGGCCGACCAGGAGCACCCGCTGCTGCTCGACCGTTTCCTCGAGAACGCGATCGAGGTCGACGTCGATGCGCTCGGCGACGGCGAAGAGGTCTACGTCGCCGGGATCATGCAGCACGTCGAGGAGGCCGGCGTCCACTCCGGCGATTCGGCCTGCGTGATCCCGCCGCTCAGCCTCGGCGAGGAGATGCTGGAGCAGATCCGCGCCACCAGCGAGCGGATCGCGCTCGAGCTGGGCGTCATCGGCCTGATCAACATCCAGTACGGGGTCGCCGGCGGCAAGCTCTACGTGATCGAGGCCAACCCGCGCGCCTCGCGCACCGTCCCCTTCGTCTCCAAGGCGATCGGGGTGCCGCTGGCGAAAATCGCCGCGCGGCTGATGCTGGGCGAGAAGCTGTCCGACCAGGACCTGCCCGACGGCCTGCCCGAGCACGTCAGCGTCAAGGAGGCGGTCCTGCCCTTCGCCCGCTTCGCCGGCGCCGACTCGGTGCTCGGCCCGGAGATGAAGAGCACCGGCGAGGTGATGGGCAGCGCCGGCGACTTCCCGACCGCGTTCGGGAAGGCCCAGGCCGCGGCCGGGGTGCGGCTGCCCGAATCCGGCTCGGTCTTCATCACCGTCACCGACACCGACAAGGCGGCGGCGACGCAGCTGGCGACGCGTTTCCACGACCTCGGCTTCGAGGTGATCGCCACCCACGGCACCGCCCAGGCGATCGAGCGGATGGGGGTGCCGGTGACCCCGATCAACAAGCTGCAGGAAGGCTCGCCGCACGTCCTCGACCTGATCCGCAAGCACCAGTGCGACCTCGTGATCAACACCCCGACGGGGTCGGGCGCCCGCACCGACGGCTACGAGATCCGCTCCGCCGCCGTCCGCCAGGGGATTCCCTGCGTGACGACGATGACCGGAGCAACCGCCGCCGTCCGCGCGATTGCGGCCGCCAAGCAGGGCGACGCCGAGGTCCGCTCGCTGCAGGAGATCCACGCCGGTCAGGTCAGGGCCGCGGAGGCGCGATGAGCGCGCCGTTCGGACGCCGGCTCTGCGCAGTAGCGACCCACCAGGTCTCCGGCGGCTACCGGATCTTCTCTCTCCTCGATCGTGAGGGGCCGGCGCCGGAGCCGGGGCAGTTCTACATGCTGGCCAGCGAGAAGGGCTGGGGCGAGGGGGGAGGTAGGCCCTATCTGCCGAGGGCTATCTCAGTAGCCGAGACCGCGCCATCGAAGGGCGGTGTACGGCTCGACTTCCTCGTCGAGGGAGTCGGCTCGGGCACCGCCAGGCTCTGTGAGATGGAGGCCGGCGAGAACGTCTGGGTTACCGGCCCGCTCGGCAACGCCTTCTCGACCCCGAAGCAGGTCAACCCCGACGCCGCGGGAGCAATTCTGGTCGGCGGCGGCATCGGCATCGCCCCGATGGCAATCTGGCGGCGGCAGCTCGTCGAAAAAGGGATCCCGCTTCGAGTTCTGCTCGGCTTCCGCAACGAAGCCCACTCCGGCGGCCTCGACGAGCTCTTCTGCGCCGGCGGCACTCTCTGCCCCGACATTCGCCTGGCAAGCGAGGATGGCCACGCAGGGCATCAGGGCTACGTCACCGATCTCCTGGTGACGATGCTGGCTGGCGACGACGCGACCTCCGCCGTCGTCTATTCCTGCGGGCCTCCCGCGATGCTGGAAGCGGTGCGGGTGCTGTGTGCCGAGCACGGCGTCGCCTGCGAGTTAGCGATGGAGTCGCCAATGGCCTGTGGCTTCGGTGCCTGCTTCGGCTGCGCCGTACCGAAGCCCAGCGGTGGCTACATGCGTCTCTGCATCGACGGGCCGGTGGTTCGTGGCGACGCCGTTGCCGAGGTGGCGCATGCCTGACCTTTGCGGGATCGAACTCGCGCATCCGGTGATCAATGCCTCCGGCACCTACGACGCGATTGCCGCTCGCAAAGTCTTCGGCGACGCGCTTTTGGAGAATTTCCCCTTCTCCGCGTTTGTCTCGAAGACGATTACGCCTGAGCCGCGGGCGGGGAACGAGCCGCAGCGGATTTGGGAGACGCCCGCCGGGATGATCAACTCGATCGGGCTGCCCAACAAGGGCCTGGCGGGCTATCTGGAGCACGACCTTCCCGTGCTCGCGCGGCTGCCCGTTCCCCTGATCGTGAACGTCATGGGGTTCACCCGGGACGAGGTGGCGCGGCTCGTCGAGGCCGTGGGCGAGCGCGATGAGGTCGCCGGCCTGGAACTCAACGTCTCCTGTCCCAACGTCGAGAGCGGGCTGATCATGGGGGCCGATCCGGCGGAGACGGCAGCGC
>DATIOC010000039.1:0-2638 GCA_035473555.1 Solirubrobacterales bacterium | reverse complement strand
GCTCGCGGCTTCGTGCTGCTTCTGGAACTCTTCGATGATCGCCTTCGCGAGGTGCGCAGGCATCTCGTCGTAGTGCGAGAACTTCTTGTTGAAGCTCCCGCGTCCCTGCGTGATCGAGCGAAGGTCGAGCGCGAATCGCAGCATCTCGTGCTCTGGTACCGTCGCGCGGACCTTCTGATAACCGTCGTCGGGCTCGGTGCCCATGATCTTGCCGCGGCGGCCGTTGATGTCGGACATGATGTCGCCGAGGTTCTTCTCCGGCACACGGATGTCGGCTTCGACTACCGGCTCCAGCAGCACCGGCCCCGCGTCAAGCGCTCCCTTGCGGATGGCCAGCGAGCCGGCGATCTGGAATGCCATGTCGTTGGAGTCGACCTGGTGGAACTTGCCGTCGACCAGCGTCACCCTCACATCGACCATCGGGTAGCCGGCCACAACACCCTTCGCCATGTTGTCGACGATGCCTTTCTGAACCGAGGCGCGGAAGTTCTGGGGTATCGCGCCGCCGAAGATCTTGTCCTCCCAAACGAAGCCCTCGCCGCGCTTGGTGGGCCCGACCTCGATGACGCAGATGCCGTACTGCCCGTGCCCGCCCGACTGCTTGACGTGCCGGCCTTCGGCGCGGCTGTGACCCGACACGGTTTCGCGGTATGCGACCCGAGGGGTGGCCGTCGTTGCCTCGACCCCGTACTTGCGCTTCAGCTTTTCCAGGACCACGTCGAGGTGGACGTCGCCCAGGCCCGCGATGACGAGTTGCTTGGTCTCCTCGACGCGCTCGACGTGGAGGGTCGGGTCCTCCTCGCCCAGTCGGGCGAGGCCGCTCGAGATCTTTTCCTCGTCCCCGCGCGCCTTGGGAGTGATGGCGAGGCTGTATGCGGGAGCGGGCAGGTCGATCGGTGCGACCGGACCTCCATCCTTGGCGGCGCCCAACGTGTCCCCGGTCAGGGTGTGAGTCAGCTTGGTCACGGCGCCGATATCACCGGCATGCACCTCGGCTGCGGGCACATGCTCCTTGCCGCGTGGAAAGAAGATCTGCGCGAGCCGCTCGTCACCGCCGCGGTTGAGGTTGGTCAGGTGCTGGTCCGCTTTGATCGATCCGGACACGACCTTGAAGTAAGTGACCCGACCGAACTGGTCTCCGCCAGTGCTGAACACGAAGGCCTTCGCCGGCTTGTCCGCTTCGCCCTCGGCCGGCGGGAGCAGCTCGGCGATCGTCGACATGAGCGTTCGCACGCCGAGCAGCTTGGTCGCCGAGCAGCACACGATCGGCGCGACCTTGCCCGCGAGGATTCCCTCGCGCAGCCCCAGTTGTATCTCGTCCTCGCTGAGGGTGCCCGCGTCGAGGTACTTCTCGAGGAGAGAATCGTCGCTCTCGGCCGCGGCTTCGACGAGCTGCCCGCGGTACTCCTCGACAAGCTTCTTCATGTCGTCCGGGATCGGCGCTTCGCTGCCCTGGCCGTCCTCCGTGGTCACGAATGCCTTCAGATGGAGAAGGTCGACGATGCCGCGAAAGTCATGCTCGGCGCCGATCGGAAGGTGAAGCGGGAATGGCCGCGGCGAGAGATGCTCGCGCATCGCGCCCACCGCGCCGTAGAAGTCGGAATGCTCCTTGTCGAGCTTGTTGACGACCACGATCCGCGGCTTGTTCGTGCGGTTGCAGAGCTCCCACGACACCTCGGTGCCGACCGCTAGCTGTGGGGTCGGGCCGACTACGACGACAGCTCCTTCGGCAGCACGGAGGCCGCTCAGCGCCTGCCCGGCGAAGTCGAAGAATCCCGGCGCGTCAAGGATGTTGATCTTGAAGCCGCCGTGCTCGGCGAAGCCGACCCCGAGGTTGATAGAGATCTTTCGCCTCTGTTCCTCGGGCTCGAAGTCGAGCGTCGCCGTCTGCTGGTCGGGCGAACCCAGGCGCGGAATGGCGCCCGAAGCGAAGAGCATCGCCTCGGCGAGCGTCGTCTTGCCATCGTGCGAATGGCCGAGCAGGACTACGTTTCTGATCTTGTCGGTCGGGTAATCAGCTGCCATCCAACCCCCAGCTTCAGACTGCGGCAGGTTCGACAGCTAAGTCTAAGGCGCGATTAAGGGACGGTTGGCTTGGGTATCATTTGATACTCATGGTCAAGAAGACCGCGTCTATCGAAGAGGTCCTGGCGGCGATCGAAACCGCCCGCGACAAGGTTATGGCCGACGAGGTCAAGTCACTCACCAAGCTGGGCATCCCGAAGGCCATGGCCTACCAGATGATCGCCAGCAGGTTCCACCAGAAGGTGGGCAACCAGGAAGAGGCGGAACCCGATCCTTTTGAGGGTAATGCCACGTCCTGGGAAGAGATAGGCTAACCGCCCGTCCATGAACCGGGCGGCGTGAATCGCGCCCGCCGGCTCGCCCGACTTCTCAACATCCTCGCCGCGATCATCGCCGAGCCCGGGCTCAACCCCCTCGAGCTTGCCGAGCGCGCCGGCGTGTCCGAACGCACCCTTCGCCGCGACCTGAGCCAGCTCCGCGAGCTCGGGTACGAAGTCGCGTACACGAGCGGCTACGAGGTCCAGGAGAAGTTGAACCTCGAGGGGAAGCCGGCCGCCCGCCCGCCCAAACGCGCATACGAGCAGCAATTGGAGCTGCTTCAGGCCGTTGCGCA
>DATIOC010000038.1:0-82190 GCA_035473555.1 Solirubrobacterales bacterium | reverse complement strand
CGCGATCGCCCACGACGGCCCGGCGGCACTGCGCTACCCGCGCGGCGCGGCGGAGGGCGTGGCGATGCCGGCGGAGCCTGAGCTCGTGCCGATCGGCAAGGGCGAGGTGCTGGCCGAGGGCCGCGGCGTCGCGCTGCTCGGCTACGGCTACGGCGTCACCGTCGCCCGCGAGGCGGCGCAGATCCTCGAAAAGCACGGGTTGAAGCCGACCGTCGCCGACGGCTGCTTCGCTAAGCCGATCGACGGAGAGCTGGCCGACCGCCTCGCGCGCGAGCACGAGCTGCTGGTGACGATCGAGGAGAACGTCCTGCCAGGCGGCTTCGGCTCGGCGGTGCTCGAGCACCTCGAGGACGCCTTCGCCGAGGCGCCCGGAGAGCGGGCGCGGGTGCTGCGGGTGGGTCTGCCGGACTCCTACGTGACCCACGGCAAGCCCGATCTGCTGCGGGCCGAGGTCGGGCTGACCGGGGAGTCGGTGGCCGATCGAGTCCTCAGCTCGCTGCCCAGCGCACAGCCGGCACTGACGTAATCAGCAATCGCTCCTCCTAATCAATTTTGACGATTGATTCAATTGGCGCAATCGATTAGCCTGCGCCAGTCTCTCCGGTGAACGGAGGAGCAGGCAATTTCAAGCCAGCGCTTCTGGGGGAAAACACCAAGGGGAGGGAGAGGCGCGCATCTCTATATGTGTGGATCCGCTTGGGGAATCGGATCTCTCGCGCCCGCCTCTTAGGCCGGGGCGCGAGGCGCGCGTGGAGGCCAAACGTCGCGCCCTCTCTGAGAAACAAAAAGCGCCCGCCTTTCGGCGGGCGCTTTCGTAGCTGCAACTGCGGATCGAACTATTCGCTGGCTTTGACAGCGGCAGGTTCGGCGAGCTGGACGTCAACATTTTCCAGAACCGCGGTATTGGTCCCGGCGGCCGACGGAACGCCGACGATCGAGTTGACGAACGGATCGACGGCCCAGGAGAACAGAAACCCGCCGCAGCCGTTTGCGCTCGGGGCGGCAAACGAGTTGTCGACGATTTTGTTCCCGCTCACCGAGAGGATGGTGAACGCCGGGTTCTGCGAAACGGTGCCGGGCGCGCCGCTGATCGGTTTGTTCGGCGCCGGCGGTGCGGTGGTGCCGCTGGTCAGTTTCAGCGTCATCGGGTTCGAACTCGAGCCGATATAGCAGCCGCTGCCCAGGAACGTGTTGCTGAGCTTGACTTTCACCGGCAGGGTCAGGGTCGTCCCGGCGCTGGTCAGCAAGTTGCCGGGGTTGACGATGACCGTGTTGGCCGGGCCTGCAAGTTCAAGGGTTGCCGTAACCCCCGTGAGGCCGTTATTGATCATTTCGTTGAAGAGATCCTTGAGGATCTGCGGCCACCAGCTGGGGGCGACGATGCCCGTCAGCCCGCCGGGAACCGGCTGCGGCGTTTTGACCAGGGTGTTCCCGTCCTGGGCGGCGATCAGGGGCATGTTCTGGAAGAGCTGTTCGTATTCAAGCCCTCCCTGCAGCACGACCGGAGTTTTGATTGGCGTGGTTTTGGCGCCGATCGTGAGGAAGCCTGCTTTGGTTTCCGAGCGGAAGCACGCCGTCAGCGTCGCTTTCCCGAGCGGGCAGTAGTTGAAATTCGCGTATTCCCCTTTTGGATGAAACGGGGCAGCTGATGCCGAAGAGGCGGGCACCAGAAGCGCCGCCGTCACGGCGAGGGCTAGAAATAGCCTTCTCATGGACTGGTCCTTTCTGTAGTTCCCCCGACACTCGGATTAGACCGAGTGTCATAAACATTCTTAGAGCAAACCATACCTTTTTGTGCATCCGCAAGTTTGCGCGTGTGAATATCGGCGACAGGGACAGATCGCGAAAGGCGCGGATATCTCTCAGCGCCACCAGTGGTTGAGCGCCCGTCGCCAGTTGCTCCAGGAGATCGCTTCGGACTCAGCGCGGCTGAAGCCGGCGTCCTCGAGGGCGGCCAGGAGACGGGGTAAACCGGCGACGTCGCCGAGCGCGGAGGGGATCGTCGCGCCGTCGAAGTCCGAACCGAGGCCGACGTGCTCGACGCCGATCCGGTCGGCGACGTAGCGGGCGTGCTCCGCGATCAGCGAGAGCGGGGTATCGGGGTCATCGGCGAAATCAGGGCGCAGAAACGGCGTCGCAAAGACGATTCCGACCAGGCCGTCGCTGGCGCCGATCGCGTCGAGCTGCCGATCGGTGAGGTTCCGGGACGCCGGGCAGATCCGGTGGGCTCCAGAGTGGCTCGCCACCAGCGGCCCCGGTTCCAAGCGCGCCACGTCCCAGAAGCCGGCCTCGTTGAGGTGGCTGAGGTCGACGAGGATGCCGAGTTCGGCGCAGGCGGCGACGAGGGCGGTTCCCCGCTCGGTCAGCCCGGGGCCGGTGTCGGGGGAGGAGGGGAAGGCGAAGGGCACCCCGTGGGCGAAGGCGTTGGGCCGACTCCAGACTGGGCCGAGCGACCTCAGTCCCCGGCTGTACCAGGCGTCCAGTTCCTCGAGGTCGGCGTCGATCGCCTCGGCCCCCTCGAGGTGCATCACCGCCACCGGCGGCGTGCTGCCGTCGCGGGCCGCGTCGACGTCGGCGATCGAGCGGGCGACGACGGCCTCGCCCCGGCGCTCGAGGTCCAGCAGGTGCTCCGCGGTCGCCTGCGCGTGGGCAGCGGCCGCCTCGTGCGCGACCGGCTCGGCGAGGGGCTCGGAGTAGGAGCCCTCGGCTCCGAAGCTGATCTGGTGCGCCTCTTCCCCGGGCGAGGGGGTGAAGATCGCGAAGATGCCGCCCCGCATTCCTCCTTCACGCATACGCGGCAGGTCGAGGTGACCCTGACGGCTCCGCTGGGTGAGATCGCCGCGGCCCTCGCGGGTCAGCGCGTCGTTGTGGCCGTCGAAAACTGGAATCACCGGGTGAATGTAGGAGACTCACGGCATGCCGACCGAGACCGCAGGCCAAGACCCCGCCGATCGGGCAGCGGCCGGCAAGGCGGCGCGCGCCGAACTTCCGCGCTCCAGGCACGCTGAGCTGAGCCCGGCCACCGGCGACGTGGTGGCGATCCTCGGGCGCCAAGACGAGAGCCGGGTGCCCGAACTGGTGCCGATTCGCTACGCACGGATGCTCGCCTCGCCCTTCGCCTTCTTCCGCGGGGCGGCGGCGGTGATGGCCGCCGACCTGGCGCAGACGCCGACCAGCGACCTCACGGTCCAGCTCTGCGGGGACGCGCACCTCTCCAACTTCGGCGTCTTCTCGGCTCCCGACCGCAACCTCGTCTTCGACTGCAACGACTTCGACGAGACCTGCCCGGGGCCGTTCGAGTGGGACGTGAAGCGGCTCGTCGCCAGCGTCGCCATCGCCGGCCGCCAGAACGGCTTCGGCAAGCGGGAGCGGAAGCAGGCCGCGCTCGCCACCGCCGCTGCCTACCGGCAGGCGATCCGCGAGTACGCCGAGATGCGCGAGCTCGAGGTCTGGTACTCGCGGATCGACGTCGAACCGGCGCTCGAGTCGGTGCGCTCGCAGGCCGACAAACGGCGCATCCGTCGGGTCGAACGCAACCTCGACAAGGCGCGGGCGAAGGACAGCATCCGCGCTTACGGGAAGCTCACCGAGGAGGTGGACGGCCGGGTGCGGATCCTCAGCGACCCGCCGCTGATCGTCCCGATCGAGGAGCTGGCGGGCGGCGCCGACGTCGAGACCCAGCTGCGCGAGGTCGTCGATTCCTATCGCGAGTCGCTGAGCCCCGACCGCCGCCATCTCTCAGCCTCCTTCCACTACGTCCACGCCGCCCGCAAGGTGGTCGGCGTGGGGAGCGTCGGCACCCGCGCCTGGATCGTCCTGCTGCTCGGCCGCGACCAGCACGACCCGCTCTTCCTGCAGGCGAAGGAAGCGGGGCCCTCGGTCCTCGAGCCCTACGTGGGCGCGAGCGCCTACGACCATCCCGGCCGCCGCGTCGTCGAAGGGCAGCGGCTGATGCAGGCGGCGAGCGACATCTTCCTCGGCTGGGTGACGGTCACCGGGGTGGACGGCGAGCAGCGCTGCTTCTACGTGCGCCAGCTCTGGGACGGCAAGGGCTCGGCCGACGTCGAAGGGCTCTCCGCTTCGGAGCTGGCGACCTACGGGGGGCTCTGCGGACGCGCCCTGGCGCGGGCCCACGCCCGCTCCGGCGACCGGATCGCGATCGCCGCCTACCTCGGCGGCGGGGAAGCCTTCGACGAAGCGCTTGCCCGCTTCGCCGAGGTCTACGCCGACCGCAACGAAGAGGACTACGCGCAGGTCCGCGAGGCGGCCGACAGCGGCCGGATCGAGGTCGGGGCGAGCTACTCGTGAACCTGGCGGCGATCCGGCGGGGCGTCCTGGTCCTGCTGCTCGACGCCGTCATCCTGCTGCTGCTCTCCGAGGTGATGGACGGCTTCGTCCTCGACGGCGCCGCCACCGCCCTCGGCGCCGCGGCGATGATCGGCCTGCTGAACGCCTTCGTCTGGCCGCTGCTGGCGCGGCTGACCCTGCCGCTGACGGTGATGACGCTGGGGATCGCCGCCCTGGTCCTCAACGGCATCCTCGTCACCTTCGCGGTCGATCTCCTCCCGCGCGCCGAAGTCGCAACCGTCGGCGACGGGATCGTGATCACGCTCGTCGTCGCCGCCCTCACGGCGGCGATCTACTCGCTGCTGGCGATCGACGAGGACGACTCCTGGTACCGCAACGTCGTCCGCCGCCAGGCGCGCCGGCGCGGGCAGGTGACCGAGAGCGACGTGCCCGGCGTGCTCTTCCTCGAGATCGACGGCCTCGCCCACGACATCCTCCTGCGGGCGCTGAAAGACGGCAGCGCGCCGACCCTGTCCTCCTGGGTGCGGGGAGGCTCGCACCGGCTGCAGCGCTGGGAAACCGACTGGTCCTCGCAGACCGGTGCCTGCCAGGCGGGGCTCCTGCACGGCTCCAACGAGGACATGCCCGCCTTCCGCTGGTGGGAGAAGGACCGCGGCCAGGCGATCGTCACCAACCACCCGCGTGACGCCGAAGAGATCGAGCGCCGCCACTCCGACGGCCGCGGGCTGCTGCACGCCGACGGTGCCAGCCGCGCCAACATCCTCTCCGGCGACGCGCCGCATTCGATGCTGACGATGAGCACCGCCCTGCGCCGCCGGCGGCCGATCGGCAAGGACTATGCCGCCTACTTCGCCAAGCCCTACGCGGTGGCGCGGACCTTCGCCCTCTCGCTCGCGGAGATCGGCCGCGAGCGGCGGGCGGCGCGCAGCCAGGTCCGCGACGACGTGCGGCCGCGGATGCACCGCAGCCGGGGCTACGTCTTCGCCCGCGCCTGGGGGACGGTGGTCCAGCGCGACCTTCAGGTCGCGACCGTGATCGGCGACGTCCTCGCCGGCCGCCCGGTCATCTACACCACCTTCCTCGCCTACGACGAGGTCGCCCACCATTCCGGGATCGAGCGCCAAGACGCGCTCGCCGTCCTGCATGACCTCGACCGCCAGATCGCCCGCATCGCCCGCGCCTGCGAGGACGCCCCGCGTCCCTACCGGCTGGTCGTCCTCTCCGACCACGGCCAGTCGCAGGGGGAAACGTTCCGCGACCGCTACGACCAGACGCTCGAGGAGCTGGTGCAGAGCGCCTGCGAGGCCGACAGCGTCGTCGCCTCCGAAGCCGGCGACGACGACTCGCTCTCCTACCTCAGCGCCGGGCTGACCGAGGTCGCCCGCGACGACACCATGGCCGCCCGCACGGTCCGCGCCGCGACCCGCGACCGCCTCGCCGACGGCGCCGTCGCCCTCGACGCCGACTCCCGCCGCGAGGTCGCCGAGACCCACGACGGCGAGGAGCTGCCCGAGCTCTCGGTGATGGCCTCTGGCTGCCTCGGCCTGATCACCTTCCCGCGCGAGCCCGGCCGCGTCTCGCTGGAGCGGATCGAGGCGCTCTACCCGCGGCTGATCCCGGCCCTGCGCGACCATCCCGGCATCGGCTTCATCCTCGTCCGCTCCGAGCGCGACGGGGCGGTGGCGATCGGCGCCGGCGGCACCCGCTACCTCGCCGACGACCGGGTCGAGGGCCATGACCCGCTGGCGCCCTTCGGCGAAAACGCCGCCGACCACCTGCGCCGCACCGACGGCTTCGAGCACTGCGCCGACCTGATGCTCAACAGCACCTACTGGGAGGACTTCGGCGAGGTCGCCGCCTTCGAGGAGCTGGTCGGCTCCCATGGCGGCATGGGAGGGACCCAGAGCTTTCCCTTCGTCCTGCACCCGAGCGAGCTTGAGTGGCCGGCCACGGAGGTCGTCGGGGCCGAAGGAGTTCACCGCGTCTTCCGCGGCTGGCTCGCCGGGCTCGGCCAGACGGCCTACGCGAGCGAGACCGACTCGCCCGGCGCCAGCACCCGCGTCGCCACCTGAGGCGCCAGCTCGCACGCGCGGGCGAGGAACTCCTCCGCCGGCAGCGCGAGGCGGCCGGGACGCAGGCGGCGGAGGCCGAAGGGGTAGAGCGTTCCCCAGTGGATCGGGACGGCGAGGCGGGGGGAGAGGAGCGCCGCCGCCCGCGCCGCCCCCTCGGGGTCGAGGTGGCCGGGTCCGAGGGTCGGGCCCCAGCCCCAGACCGGCAGCAGCGCCAGGTCGAGCGCGGGCGCCAGACCCTCCATCCCCGCGAAGAGGTCGGTGTCGCCGGCGAAGTAGACGGTCCGGCTGCCGGTAACCAGGAAGCCGACGGGCTGGACGTCGCCGGCTCCGCGGCGCCGGCCGCCGTCGTGACGCGCCTCGACCGCGGTCACGGTCAGGCTGCCGACGCGGCTCGACTCGCCCGGCGCCAGCTCGGTGAGGTCGGCGAAGCCGTGGCGCTCGAAGAACCCGCGCGAGCCGTGGGGGACGAGCAGGGGCACCTCGCGGCCGAGCCCACGCAGCGAGGCGAGGTCGGCGTGGTCGTGGTGGAGGTGGGAGATCAGCACCGCGTCGACGTCGGCGGTGGCCTCCGGGTCGGGCATCGGCCCGTGCCTCATCAGCGGGCCGACGCGGCGGCGCAGGACCGGGTCGGTGAGCAGGCGGGTGCCGTCGAGGGCGACGAGGACGGTCGCGTGTCCGACGTAGGTGGCACTGTCCGGTTCACTCATGCCCCGTCGAGTATGGCTCCGTCGAGAGAAAGGCACGACCGAGGACGAAGTCATCACGATCGCCCCCGGTCAGCTGAGCGGACTCTTTTCCGCTCCGCAGTGGCTGCGGGATCTCGGCATCTCATCCTGGCTGCTGTTCGGTGTCGGCGCCGCCCTGGTGGCGGCGATCTGGCTGATGTCCCTTACCGAGACGATCGTGATGCCGGTGATCACCGCCGGGATCATCGCCGCGGTCGCCGGGCCGATGGTCGATCGTCTCCGCGGTGTCGGCATCCCCCGTGGGATCGGCGCCGGCCTGGTCCTCCTGGCGATCGTGCTCATCGCCCTGGCGGTGGGATACATCGTCCTCACCGGGATCGCCAGCCAGGCCGAAGGCCTCTCCACCCGCCTGCAGGAAGGCGCTGCCGAGATCGAATCGTGGGCCCACAGCCTCGGCGTCAAGGCACCCACCGCCGCGGATGCCAATTCGGAAGCGAGCGCCTCGATCAGCGCCGGTTTCCAGGCCCTCACCCACGGGGTGCTCGGCGGCGTGGACAAGCTCGCCTCGCTCGCCGTATTCCTCTCCTTCACCGTGCTGAGCCTCTTCTTCCTGCTCAAGGACGGCCCCGAGATCGGCGCCTTCGTCGAGCGCCACCTCGGTGTCCCGGTGCCGGTCGCCCACACGATCCTCGGCCGGGTTGCGGGCAGCATGCGCGGCTACTTCCTCGGGGTGACGATCGTCGCCGCCTGGAGCGCCCTGATCGTTGGCGTCGGCTCGCTGGTCCTGGGCGTACCGCTCGCCGGGACGATCGCGGTGGTCACCTTTCTCGGCGGCTACGTCCCCTACATCGGCGCCTGGACCGCCGGCGGCTTCGCGGTCCTGATCGCGCTCGGCGGCTCCGGCCCGGAGGCGGCGGGGGCGATGGCGGTCATCGTCCTGCTCGCCAACGGCGTCTTCCAGCAGATGGTCCAGCCGATCGCCTACGGCGCGGCGCTGAAGCTGCATCCCCTGGCGGTGCTGATCGCGACGATCGCCGGCGGCTGCCTGTTCGGCACCGTCGGCTTGGTCCTGGCGGCGCCGCTCCTCTCGGCCGCGGTGAAGATCTCTGCGGACCTCACCGCGGCCGTGGAGGCCGAAGAGGGGGCCGAGGCCCCCTCTTAGTCAGCCGTTTATTCCTCCCAGCGGGCGGTCAGCTGGTAGATGATCGTCACGTCGAGGAGGATCATGAGGAACGCCCACAGCGGTGCGGCGGGGAACCAGACGATCTGCGAGATGGCGTTGATCATCACGAAGAAGACCGCCGTCCAGCGGGCCCAGCCGGCGGCGGCGAAGAGGCCGAGGCCGGTGATCGCCATGATCGAGCCGAGGACGAGGTGGATCCATCCCCAGGTCGAGACGTCGGCGATGAGCACTCCCTGGCCGCCGACGAAGACGACTTCGTTGTTGAGGACCGCCGCCAGGCCCCATAGGGCGTCCAGCGACCCGACGATGAAGAGGACGACGCCGGCGAAGACGGTCCATCCCGTCGGCTGCCGTTCCTCGATCCTGTGCCGCTCAGCGGCTCTACTGCTCTCCATGTTGCTCTCCCTCCGGTTTGGTCTCTATCTGGTGGCAGACAGCGCCCCTACCGACAACAACACGCTGGATGCACGCAGACCATAGAACTCGCTTGATTCCTAAGCAACAACTTCTCTGTCAAGAGTCGGCGTCCTGCGTACGTCACCCTGGACAAAGAGGATGATGCGCTTTCCGATCTACCTGGCTGTCCTGGCCGCCGTCGTCGCAGCGATGGCCCTGGCCGGCTGCGGCGGCGCAAGCGACGGCGAGAGCGTCCCCATCTCTCAGCGGGTCGAGAAGAGCCGGGTCCGTCTACCCGCCGACTTTCCCTCGTCGCGATTCGAATCGCTGCGTCCCGATCCACCCGGGCTCTTCGTCGTCACCTTCTCGAACCCCGCCGACAAGCGTCCCTGGGTGATCGTCTTCGACAGCAAAGGGGTGCCGCGCTGGTGGTACAGCCCCGACACGCGGGCGCTCTGGGGCCAGGTGATCGGCGACGGCGACCTCGTCTGGGCGCGGTCGTTCGGCGACGGCTACGGCCTCGACCCGCGGATGGCGCACGAGGTCCGCACCGAGTCCGGCAGGCTCGTCCGCCTGGTCAGCACCAAGGGCTCGATCGTCGACGGGCACGAGTACCGCGAGCTTCCGGGCGGCAACGTCCTGCTCGACACCTACGTCCCGGAAACCGCCGACCTGCGCCGCTTTGGTGGCCCGAAACGGGCGGCGATCGCCTCCGCCGAAGTCCAGGAAGTCGACCCCGCCGGCAACGTCGTCTGGCACTGGAGCTCCCGCGGGCACATCGGGCTGCGCGAGACCGGCCGCTGGTGGCGGAGCGTGCTCAGCAACCCCCGCCGCCGCCTGCAGCGCCAGATCTTCGACCCGGTCCACATCAACTCGATCGAGCCGCGCGGCAGCGGCGAATTGGTGATCTCGACCCGCCACACCGACGCGGTCTACGGGATCGACCGCGCGACCGGGGAGATCAACTGGAAGCTGGGCGGCACTCCCACCGGCAAGTCCCTGCGGGTGACGGGCGACCCGGCGACGAAGCTGCTCGGCGGCCAGCACGACGCCCGGATCGACCGCCGCGGGCGGCTGACGATCTTCGACAACGGCAAGGACCGTCCGCGCCGGCCGCGGGTCGTCTTCTACCGGCTGGACCTGGAGCACCGGCGGGCGCTCTACCGCGGCCAGCTCAACGACCCCGAGGTAAAGCGCAGCCACTGCTGCGGCTCGGCCCGCGAAACGAGCAACGGCGGCTGGCTGGTCAGCTGGGGCGACAACCCGCTGGTGACCGGGTTCGACCGCGAGGGGAGGATCGCCTTCCGGCTGCACCTCCCGGCCTCGACCTTCCGGGCCGTGCCGGTCCCACCGGGCGCGACCAGCGTCGCTCGGCTGCAGCGTGGGATGCGGGCTATGCAGGCCGGGCGATGAACGGCTGCTGACGGGCGCGGCCCGCCTCGGAGGGCGGCAGCAGCAGGGCGGAGACGCAGACGAGGACGAAGGCGGTCGCCTGCAGGCTGATCCCGACCGAGCCGCTGGCCATCGGGTCGCCGAAGACGATCACGCCGCTGATGATCTGCGCGGCGCTGGCGACGAGTCCCATCAGCCCGATCGTCTCGATCGCGCCGCCGCGCTGCAGAGCGGCGACGGCCGAGTACTGGGCCAGGGCGCCGCCGGCGACGATCAGGCCGACCCACGGGGCGAGGACGAGCAGCGGCAGCTCTGCCTCGCCGGTGAGCGCCTTGATCGCCACCCCGGCGAAGGCGAACAGGGTGCCGGCGATGATCGCCATCAGGGCGCCGCGATGGGCGCTGACCCGCCGGTAGCCGAAGGTGAGGACCAGCGCGCAGAGGGCGAGGCCGCCCTCGAAGGCGACGATCGCCCCGATCGCGAACTGGGAGTGGCTGCCGTGGATGCTCGGCAGGGTCAGGGCGAGCAGACCGAGGCCGACGCCGCCCAGCAGCAGGGCCAGCCACTGGCGTGGCTCGACGGCGTGGCCGAAGAGCCGCTGGGAGAGGACCGCGAGGCTGACGGCGCCGCCGGCGAGGGCGGCCTGCACCAGCGAGATCGGCGCCATCGAGAGGGCGGCGACGTGGATCAGCCAGGCCGCCGCGGCGACGCCCCATCCCGCGGCGAACCACGGCGAGGCGGCGAGGCGGCGGGCGCTCTGCAGCGGCGCCTGGATCCGTACCGGCGGCACCTGCTGGCAACCGCGGTGCTTGAGCAGCGAGGCGAAGTTCGCCATCACCGCTCCCACCAGCGCCAGCGCGATGCCGATCTCGACGGACCCCATGGTTAGCCCCTGCGCTTCCCGCCTCGGGAGCGGCGCTGGTTGGAGCGGGAGGGACGGGACGGGCGCGAGTCGCCGGAGTGGGGCTTCTTGACGCGACCGCCGTGGGAGACCTCGAACTCGCGGACGAGGCCGAGGTCGCCGGCCATGCGGCGGACGTCTTCGGCCTGGTCGGCGAGGACGAAGCTGACGCCTGTACCGGTGCGACCCGCCCGGCCGGTGCGGCCGATGCGGTGGGTGTAGGAGTCGCGGTCCTCGGGGGCGTCGTAGTTGATGACATGGGTGATGCCTTCGACGTCGATGCCGCGGGCGGCGACGTCGGTGGCGACGAGGGCCCCTACCTCGCCTTCCTCGAACCGGGACAGGGCGCGTTCGCGCTGGCGCTGGCTCTTGTCGCCGTGCATCGCGACCGCCTCGATCTTCTCGGTGCGCAGGCGCTTGACCAGCCGGTCGGCGCCGCGCTTGGTGCGGACGAAGACGATCGTCGGCCCGGTCTCGCCGTCGCGCAGCTGGGCGACCAGGTGGGTGAGCTTCTCGCCCTGGCTCCCGACCGGCAGGAAGTGGTGCTCGATGTCGGCCTTGGCCTGCTTCGGCGCGTGGGTGTGGGTGCGGGCGTCGTGGGTGTATTCCTTCGCGACCTTGCCGGTCGCGCCCTCGAGCGTCGCCGAGAAGAACAGCGTCTGGCGCTCGTCGGAGGTGCGATTGACGATCCGGTCGACGGCGGGCTTGAAGCCCATGTCGAGCATCCGGTCGGCCTCGTCGAGGACGAGGACGCGGATGTGCTTCAAGACGACGACGCCGCGGGCGATCAGGTCCTCGAGCCGGCCGGGGGTAGCGACGAGGATGTCGGCCTTGCCGGCGGCCTTGATCTGCGGGCCGAAGCCGACGCCGCCATAGACCGCGGCGACCTTCAGGTCCCGGGTCTCGGCGATCGGCCGGATGTCTTCGACGATCTGCCCGGCGAGCTCGCGGGTGGGGGCGAGGACCAGGGCGCCGATGCGCCCCTGCTCGGGCGAGAGCCGCTCGACCATCGGGATGCCGAAGGCGAGCGTCTTGCCCGAACCGGTCGGGGACTGGACGAGGAGGTCGTGCCCGGCGAGCGCATCGCGGATGACCAGCTGCTGAACGGGGAAGGGGTGGGTGATGTCACGGCGCGCGAGCGCACGGATCACCGGCTGTGAGATGCCGAGATCGGCAAATGAGACAGTTATGGAAGTGCTCCTTATTTGAACGTCTAGGGAGATCCTGCGGCCCCTAGGCGCCAAGCTGGCACGCGGAGGAAACGGAACCTCTCGGGTGGCGTTGAGCCAAACCCGACTCCTCCACGGTAGCAGGCGCTTCCGCACGGACTAGCCTCCAGCGGCCCCTGCGAATGGAGAAGACCATGGAGCTGAGCCCCGAGGATCAAGAGCGAGTGGAGGAGGAAGTGCGGCAAATGGTCGCCGAACTCCGAGCGCGGCCGACGCAAGAGAAGGAGGACGCTCTGGGCCTTCAAATCGCGAACATGCCGCCGCCAGAGCGAGAGTTCGTGACCACCGTCCTGCGGAGGATGCTGGGCTGAGGCTGCCCGGACTCCAAGCGCGAGGGCGGCGAGGGAAGAACCCATCGCCGCCCTCCGAGTCCTTCTCTTTCGCGGACGGCCCTAGCAGCCGCCCGGCAACATCCTGTTGAAGCGTCCCGGGTTGGCGTATTCACCGTTGGGATTCATGCACGCCTTCCAGTTGGTGGTGCCGCCTTCCTGCCAGCCAATCCGGACGTTGACCCCGCAATGGTTCTTGGCGGACTTCAATTCACCGCTGGCCCAGGTTTCGGCGCCGCATTGGAAGATGTTGACCTCTTCCCCGCTGAAAAAGGTGCCGTACCAGACGCAGATGGCGCCGCCCGCGCAGCCTGCCGCCTGAGCGTTCGAGGCCTGGATCGAGACCATCATGGTCACCGCTGCTGCTGCGGCCAGTAGCCCAGCCATGATCTTCCCGCGCTTGGACAAAGGGAATTGCTTTGCGAATGACATTGCTTCCTCTCATGTCTTGTGGAATGGAATGAGCCGGGCCGCAGGAACTTAACCCATTTGACCTATGTTTACCTAAATACTCAAGAAAGACTTAACACCCTCAGATCCGACCTTGGCGGCTGGGAATGCCACCTCAGCCCGAAGATGCTGCGGACCCGATGGCGAGCAAAGTGAGCTACGTCCGAAGGCGCCTCATTCCCTGCAACCTTCCGGAGGAAGACTTCTCTCCGGCCTGGAGCATTAGCCTTGACTTTGATGCCCGCCGTGCGGCGCTATTTGGAAGCGGCGCAGCGAGCCATTGGCGTCGAGCTGCGAGAGGAGTAGCGGTTCGACCCCCTAGCGGCGCGTCATCCCTCCGGCGACACCCATGAGCCATCGATAAACACTTGGGTCAGAGCCCGCAGAGAGAACCTGACTCAGCCACCACGCCACCGACCTCGATCCATCGCCAGCTTTCAGGTCGAGGAGCAGGGCTCCCGGCCAGGAGCCCTACACCCACAGCACCACCCCCACACGCACGATCGCTATCCGGGTAGCAACTCCAGCGCATCGACGTGCCGGGGTCGCATCGTGCCGAAGTGGCGATAGTCGAGCGTCGCCAGCCTCGGCTCGTCGAGGCGCTCCGTCACCGCCAGGACGGCACAATCAACGAAGCCGACCTCGAGGTCGGCATAGGTGCGCATCAGTTCGGCGGCCCGCTCGTAGTCGTCGGCGGTTAGATCCTCGACGGCCAGCTCGCCGGCCTTGATCGTGTCAAGCAGGGCCGGGAAGGCATCTGCTCCAAGCTCCCGCCCAAGCAAGTGGTCAAGCTCGACTAGGACAGGTGCCGGAACGATGCGGCGCCCATCAGTCGACTGGAGCAGCTCAGCGCAGCGCTCATGGTCGGCGTCGTCGGCGACCATCGCTGCGACGAGCGGGCCGGTGTCGAGGATTAGCGGAATGGCCGAGGCTCGAACTCGTCGCGGCTTGCCCGCGCGCTGAGGTCGCTGCGCCCAGCGGTGAACGCCCCGATCAGCGAAAACGGAGGCTGCGGATTCTCGCCGCCCAGCTCATGCTCAAGTGCCTCCTGTACGAGTTGGGGCACGGCAACGCCGCGCTCCTCGGCGACTCGCTGAGCACGCGCCAGCAGCTCGGCGTCTACCTCGATTGGCTGCGTTGCCATGCGTCAGATGGTAGCTGCCATCACCGATATCTCTGTCCCGCCGATCCTTCGCGAGCAAAGCGCCGCCTCGGCGGCTGGCGCACGGACTGACGCACGAGCGCTCTAGCAACGCTGACGGAAGGATCGACCCCCGGAACCCGGCTCCACAACAGAAAACGCCCCGCCGGGGGAGGCGGGGCGCTTCTGGGGTTACTACAGGGAGGAGAGATATGTATCTCTATATATGTGTGGATCCGTGGGAGGTAGGTGAGCCCGGTTGATGTCGAGTGCGTCGCTGTGGGAAGCAGCGAGGCGATATGTCGACGCGGGGTTCAGCCTTTGAAGTCTTTGTCGTAGTCCTTACGTCGGGTTTCCCTTGCGAATCCTTGAACAGCGTACGAACGTATGTGCGACTTGTGTGTGAGTGGGGTCACAGAGATCCTGCAATTGACGGACTCTGCGGCCTGTCTACCCGATTTGCTCTAGGCGACCAGATCAAATTTCGCGTCCGACGGCCCCGTGGGTCGCTCCAAATGTGGCATCGCGTTCTCAAGCTCCGATAAACGGCCAGATCGGGGGCCTCGCTGTAGCGTTCCGGCGGTGAAGAAGTCCCGCATAGACGCAGCCTTGGCCGACCGAGGCCTTTTCCCGTCGCGCTCTGCCGCGGCCGGTGCCGTGCGCGCCGGCGAAGTCCGGATCGGCCAGGACGGGCCGGTGGCGCTGCGGCCGAGCCAGCTGGTCGAGGCCGACGCGAAGCTGATCGTCGACGAGGGCCCGCGCTACGTCTCCCGCGGCGGGACGAAGCTGGAGAACGCGCTCGAGGCGCTCGGGATCGACGTCGCCGGCCGCGACTGCCTCGACGTCGGCGCCTCCACCGGCGGCTTCACCGACTGCCTCCTGCAGCGCGGCGCGGCGCGGGTCGCCGCGACCGACGTCGCCTACGGGCAGATCGACGTGCGCCTGCGCGAAGACCCACGTGTGCACGTGATCGAGCGACTCAACGCCCGGGAGCTGGAGGCGGCGGACCTGCCCTTTGCGCCCTCGCTGGCGACGGTCGACGTCTCCTTCATCTCGCTTGCCAAGGTGCTGCCGGCGGTGGCGCGCTGCCTCGAGCCCGGCGGCGAGGTCCTGGCGATGGTCAAGCCGCAGTTCGAGCTCGGTAAGGAGCGGGTCGGGCGCGGCGTCGTCCGCGACCCCGCCGACCGGCGCGAGGCGATTCTCGCGGTCGCCTTGGCTGCCCGCGAGCTGGGCCTGCCGATCCGCGGCTTCGCCTCCTCCGGGCTGCCGGGACCGAAGGGCAACCGTGAGACCTTCGTCTGGTGCGGCGGCTCCGGCGCGGAGCTCGACGACCTCGACGCGGCCGTCGCCGCTGTCGTCGAGGAGGACGAGTGAAGACCGCGGCCCTGATCACCCACTCGCACCCGCCCAGCGCCTCGGAAGCGGTCGCGGTCGCCGCCGAGGTGGCCCATGATCTCGGCTGGCGCCTGGCGGCGACCGAGGACGAGCTGTGCAAGCACGGCGCCTCCGGCGAGGGGATCGACGTCACCGCCGAACACACCGTTCCCGACATCTGCCTCGTCCTCGGCGGCGACGGCTCGATCCTGCACGCGCTGCGCCGCTACGCCCACACCGAGGTGCCCGTCTTCGGCGTCAACTTCGGCACCGTCGGCTTCCTCGCCGCGGTCGAGCGCGATCAGGCCGCAGAGGGAATCCGGCGGGCACTCGAAGGCGAAATCGAGACGGTCCCGCTGCCCGGCCTCGCGGTCAAGGTCGACGGCCGGGAGGAGGTCGGCCTGAACGACATCACCCTCGCCCGGCGTCCCCACGACCGGGTCGCCGAGCTCAGCTACCGGATCGCCGGCGAGGAGGTCGGCCACGTCCGCTGCGACGGCCTCGTCGCCGCCACCCCCGCCGGTTCGACCGGGTACAACCTCGCCAACCAGGGCCCGATCCTGGCCTGGGGTGTGAAGGGGTACGTGGTCAGCTACATCTCGCCGCACTCGCTGACCGCGCGGGCGCTGGTCGTCGCCCCCGGCGACGTGCTCCACGTCGGCAACGCTCCCGGGCGCGAGCCGGTCGAGGTCGCGGTCGACGGTGGCAAGGTCGCCGACCTCGCTGCTGGCGCCGCGCTGGAGGTCCGCTTCCTCGACGCGGTCAGCCACCTGGCGCAGCTGCCAGGCACCAGCTTCTACCAGCGCATCAGGGAGAAGTTCGGTCACTTAGCGGTCTAGAGCGACTTCCGTTGCCGAGGAAAGCACTTCTCTAGGGTCTCCCGCCATGGAGCGCAAGTGGTGGACCCTCGTCCTGGTCTCGATCGCGACGTTCATGCTGCTGCTCGACGTCACGGTGGTGAACGTCGCCCTGCCCGACATCCAGCGGGAACTGAACGCCAGCCTCTCCAGCCTGCAGTGGGTTGTCGACGCCTACTCGCTGATGCTCGCCGCCTTCCTGCTGACCGCGGGCTCGCTCGGCGACCGGCTCGGCCGGCGGCGGGTGTTCACGATCGGGTTCGGCGTCTTCACCCTCGCCTCGTTCCTCTGCGGGATCTCCGGCGATCCGACCCTGCTGAACCTCTCCCGCGGTCTGCAGGGGATCGGCGGCGCCGGCATGTTCGCGACCTCGCTGGCCTTGATCGGCCAGGAGTTCCAGGGCAAAGACCGGGCGACGGCGTTCGGCGTCTGGGGGGCGACGGTCGGCGGCGCGGTCGCGGTCGGGCCGCTGGTCGGCGGCGTCATCACCGAGCATCTCGGCTGGGAGTGGATCTTCTTCGTCAACGTCCCGATCGGGATCGCGGCAATGGTCCTCACCGAGCGGAAAATCGTCAACGTCTCCGCACCGGACCCCGAGCCGATCGACGTGCCGGGCCTCGTCACCTTCTCCTCGGGCCTCTTCCTGCTGATCTTCGGCCTGATCCGGGGCAACCCGGAGGGGTGGGGGAGCCCGCTGATCCTCGCCTGCCTGATCGGCTCCGCCGCGCTGCTGGCGGGCTTCATCGCGATCGAGCGCCGCACCGACCACCCGATGCTGGACCTGACCCTGTTCCGCAAGCCCGCCTTCAACGGCGTCTCGGCGGTCGCCTTCTTCCTCTCGGCAGGGATGTTCGCCCTCTTCCTCTACCTGACGATCTACATGCAGGGAGTGCTCGACTACTCGCCGCTCGAGGCGGGGCTGCGTTTCCTGCCGCTGACCGTCCTCGGCTTCGTCGTCGCCCCGATCTCCGGCGCGCTCTCGCACCGGGTCCCGATCCGGATCCTGCTCGGCACCGGGCTGACGATCGTCGGCATCGGACTGCTGCTGATGCACGGCGTCTCGGTCGACTCGACCTGGACGACGCTGCTGGCCGGGTTCATCCTCGCCGGGATCGGGATCGGGACCACCAACCCCGGCATCGGCCAGGCGGCGATCGCCGTGGTTCCGGTGGAGAAATCGGGGATGGGCTCGGGGATCAACACGACCTTCCGCCAGGTCGGGATCGCCACCGGCGTCGCCGGCCTCGGCGCCGTCTTCCAGGGCCGCGTCGACTCGAAGCTGAGCGAACTGCTGCCCAACGCCCCCGATGGCCTGGGCGAAGCGGTCGCCTCGGGCGGCTCGCGGTCGGTGGCCGAACTGCAGCTGCCGCCGGAGATCCACGTCAAAGCCACGCACGCCGCCGACGTCGCCTTCGTCAGCGCCTTCAACGAGATCATCCTGATCGCCGCGATCGGCTCCTTCGTCGGCGCCGCCCTCGGGTTCTGGCTGGTCCGCTCCCGAGACTTCGTCCAGCCGACGGACGGCCCGAGCGAGCCGGCGGGCGGTTGACGCAGTCTCGCGCGAGAAATTCTCCGAAGAATTTGCATTCTGCGCACCACCCGTGACAACACACTTCGTAGGGTTGAATCGTGGCCGTGATGGCAAGGGAAAAGTGGACCGACGAGCGGCTCGACGACCTCGCGGGGCGGGTCGACAGGGGGTTCGCCGAGGTCAAAGGTGAAATCCGTGATCTTCGGGCAGAAATGAACGAGCGCTTCAGCTCTGTCGATAGTCGTTTCGATGCAATGCAGCGGACGATGGTCATTGGCTTCGCGAGCATCGTCGCCAGCGTCGTCGGTGCAGTCATCGCGGGCTTGGCGCTCGCTTAGTCGCAACTAGCGAAGAGAACCGCACGAGTCGGTCCGCGGGCGTTGCTAGACAGATTCCATGCTGCGCGAGCTGCGGATCGAGAACCTGCTCCTGATCGAGAGGGGCGAACTGCGGCTGGGGGAGGGGCTGAACGCGATTACCGGCGAGACCGGCGCCGGCAAGACGGTTCTGGCCCACTCGCTCGACCTGCTGATGGGCGGCAAAGCGAAAGCCCAGATCGTCCGGCCCGGCGCCACCGAGGCGTGGGTCGAGGGCGTCTTCGACCTGCCCGAGGGGCTGCTCGAAGAGCCGGAGTTCGCCGAGCTTGCCGAGCGCCTTCCCGAGGGCGCCGAGGAGGTCGTCCTCGGCCGGCGGGTCTCGGCGGGCGGCCGCACCAGTGCCTTCGTCGCCGGCCGCGCAGCGACCGCCGCCGACCTGAAGCTGCTCGGCGGCCGGCTGATCGCCTTCTTCGGCCAGCACGAGCACCGCCGCCTGACGATCGCCTCGGCGCAGCTGGAGATCCTCGACGGCTTCGCCGGCGCCGAGCACCTGAAGTTGCGCGCCGCCTACCGCGAGGCGCATCGCGAGTGCGGCCGGCTGGCGGCGGAGCTTGCCGAGCTGCGTGAGCGCGAAGGGTCGCGGGAGCGGGACCTCGATCTTTATCGCTACGAGCTCTCCGAGATCGAGGAGGTCGCGCCGGTCCCCGAGGAGCGGGCGGAGATCGCCGCCGAGCGCGAGCGGCTGCGCCACGCCGAGGGCCTGCGGGAAGCCGCGTCCAGCGCTCATGCCGGGCTCGCGGGAGCCGATGCCGATGGTGGCGGCGCCGCTGCCGCGCTGGCACAGGCCGAAGCCGCGCTGCAGGGCGCCGCCGGACTCGATCCGGCGCTCGATTCGCTGGCCGAGCGGGTCGGGGCCCTCGTGGTCGAGGCCGGCGACGTCGCCTCGGAGCTGCGCGATTACGCGGAGGGCATCGCCGCCGACCCCGTCGCCCTGCAGGCGATCGAGGAGCGGCTGGAGGCGATCGACCGGCTCGAGCGCAAGCACGGCGGCAGCGTCGAGTCGGTGCTCGCCCACGCCGAGCGCTGCCGCGAGGAGATCGCCCGGCTCGAGGGAGCGGAGGTGCGCAGCGCGGAGGCCGAGGCGGCGCTTTCGACGGCCGAAGCCCGGCGGGCGGACCTGGGTGAGAAGCTGAGCGCCGGCCGCGAGGCCGCGGCGGGCCCGCTCCAAGAGCGCGTCGCTGCGGAGCTCGAGCGCCTCTCGATGGCCGGTGCCTCGCTCGAGGTCGTGCTGGAGCCGCACCCCGATGGCTTTGGCGCCTCGGGTCGCGAGACGGTTGAGCTGCGGGTCGCTCCCAACCCCGGGATCGAGGCGGCGCCGCTGCGCGACGCGGCGTCGGGCGGCGAGCTCTCGCGGGTGATGCTGGCGCTCAGCGGGCTCGGTCAGGCGGCAAGCGCGGGGACGATGGTCTTCGACGAGATCGACGCCGGGATCGGCGGCAAGACGGCGCGCGTCGTCGGCGAGCGCCTGCAGGCGCTGGGTCGCGACCGGCAGGTTCTCTGCATCACCCACCTGCCCCAGGTCGCCTCCCTCGCCGACGTCCACTTCCGGCTCGAAAAGGAGGTCGCGGGCGAGCAGGCGATGGCCACGGTCGAGCGGCTCGAGGGCGAGGAAGTCGTCGCCGAGATCCGCCGCATGCTCGGCGGCGAGAAGTCGGACGACGCGGCGACCGATCACGCCCGCGAACTTCTCAAGGCCGCCTGACCCGATAAGCGCCGGTCAGGCTGCTTTTAGGGCTAACCTCACCCGATGGCCACCAGTAGCCGTCGTCGCCTTCCTGCCCTGCTCGGGCGCAGGAACGGCGCCCGGCCGGAGGCGCCGATCGAAGGCACCGCCCGGCTCGGCGAGCGGACCAAGCACCTGGTCAAGCGCCTGCGCCCCGGCGACGTCGCGGTGATCGACCACGTCGACATCGACCGGATCGCCGCCGAGGAGCTGATCGAAGCCGAGGTGGTCGCGGTCCTCAACGCCTCGCCCTCCTCCCAGGGCCGCTATCCGAATGCCGGACCGCTGATGCTGGCCCGCGAGGGGATCCGGCTGATCGACGCCCCCGACGCCGAGCTGTTCGAGCGGATCAAGGACGGCGACCGGGTGCGGATCGACGAGGGGACGATCTTCGTCGGCAGTGAGGAGGTGGCGCGCGGCCGCGTCCTCCGCGTGCCCGAGCTCGAGCGCGAGATGCAGGAACACCGCGAACGGATCGACGAGGCGCTGGGCGAATTCGCCGAGAACACGGTCGCCCACGTGCGCGAAGAGACCGACCTGCTGACCGGCAGCATCGCCTTCCCACCGACCCGCGCCAGCTTCCGCGACCGCCACGTGCTGATCGTCGTCCGCGGCGACCGCCACCGCCGCGACCTGAAAACGCTGCGCGCCTATATCCGCGACATGCGGCCGCTGATCGTCGCCGTCGACGGCGGCGCCGACGGGGTCCTCGAAGCGGGGCTGAAGCCCGACGTGATCCTCGGCGACATGGACTCGGCCAGCGACGCGGCGCTGCGCTGCGGCGCCGAGCTGATCGTCCACGCCTATCCCGACGGCCGCGCGCCGGGGCGCGAGCGGCTGCAGGAGGCCGGGCTCGACCACCAGCTCGTACCAGCCGCGGGAACCAGCGAGGACGTGGCGATGCTGATGGCCGACGAGAAGGGGGCGGCGCTGATCGTCAGCGTCGGCGCCCACTTCAACCTGGTCGAGTTCCTCGACCGCAAGCGCGGCGGGATGTCCTCGACCTTCCTCACCCGCTTGAAGATCGGCGAGCGCCTGGTCGACGCCAAGGGCGTCAGCCGTCTCTACAACCCGAGCTCGACGCTGGCGCCGCTGCTCTTCTTCGCCGTCGCCTTCCTCGTCCTGCTGACGATCCTCGTGATTACCTCGCCGGCGCTCAACGACGTCTTCGAACTCGTCTGGCTGAAGATCCGCATCTGGCTCGGCATCGACTGACGGCGCCGGAAAGCGCCTGCGCCTTCGGAAAAAACGCCTGCGGCACTAGCCTTCGGCTTCGATGGGTTACTCCGCCCGCTACCACGCCACCTCGCTGATCGCGGTCTTCATCGCGCTTGCCGTCGGCATCCTGGTCGGCGCCGAGTTCGGCGGCGACGCGCTGACCAACACGCGCCGCGACCTCGAGCACAGCCTGGTCGGCAACCTCCAGGACGCCCGCTCGCGGGCCGACGAACTGAACGCCGACCTCAACCGCTCCGATGAGTTCGCCGAACGCGTCTACCCGGCGCTGACCCGGGAACGCCTCGAGGGCAAGCGCTACGCGATCCTCGCCCTGGGCGGGCTGCCGAGCCCGGTGACCGAGGAAGTCGAGGCGGCCCTTTCCCCGACCGGGGGGCGGCTCGTCGGGGTGGGGGTGGTCCGCGAGCCGGTCGACGTCAACGGCCTGGCCGAAGACCTGGCGCAGACGCGCTTCTCGAAATTGCGCACCGACTCCGACCAGCTCAGCGAACTGGGAACCGGGCTCGGGCGGCAGCTGGTCCGCGGCGGCGAGCTGCCCGACGTCGTCCGCGGCCACCTCTTCTCCCGCGCCAGCGGCAACTTCGGCGGCCTCGACGGGGTGATCGTCGTCCGCGACCAGCCGGAAGAGATGGGCACGGTGCAGCGTGAAAAGACGAGCCAGCTGGAGACCGCCCTGATGAGCGGCGCCACCGCCACCCGCCGGCCGGCAGTCGGGGTGGAGACTTCGAGCGACGACTCGTCTTCGATCTCCTTCTTCCAGTCGAACGGCCTCGCCAGCGTCGATGACGTCGATCTCACCGCCGGCAAGCTGGCGACGGTCTTCGCCCTGCTCGGCGCCGACGGCAGCTTCGGGGTCAAGAGCAGCGCCGACCAGCTGCTGCCCGACCTGCTTACCGAAGGCGAATAGGCCTTGTACTGGGTTGGGCTGCCGCTGGCGCTGGCGATCTCGCTGTTCGTCGTCCCGGCCGGCGCGCGCGGCCTGCGGGACGCGGGGCTGGTGCGGGAGAACTACCGCGGCGCGCTGCTCGCCTTCCCGCTGGGGGCGGTGCTGGCGACGGCGGCGCTGGTGGCGCTCGCCCCGCTCGCCTTCCTCGACGACCGCGCCGACCTCGACCTGCTCGAGCCCGACCTGCGGCGCTGGCTGCCCTACCTGCTGGGGATCGCCTTCCTCGGTTTCCTCGACGACGCCCTCGGGCGCGGCGAGGCGGTCTCGACCCCGCGCGGCTGGCGCGGCCACTTGGCGGCGCTGCGCGCGGGGTCGCTCTCGACCGGCGCGATCAAGGCGATCGGGGCGCTCGCGCTGGCGGCCTACGTCGTCTCCGGGCGGGGGCTCGAAGACTGGCGCTACCTCGCCGACGTGATGCTGCTGATTCTGGCGACGAACCTCTTCAACCTGCTCGACCTGCGGCCTGGGCGGGCGGAGAAGGGGTTGGTGCTGCTGGGGGTCGGGCTCTGCCTGGGCGCTTGGACCTTCTGGCCGCTGGAGCTGCTGGGGATCTTCGTCGGCCCGGTGCTGGTCGGCGCCTGGCTGACGCTGGGGGAGCGGGCGATGCTGGGGGACACCGGCTCCAACCTGATCGGGGCGATCGCCGGGGTCTGGTTGCTGACTACGCTCGGCGCCGACGCGCGCCTCATCGCCCTCGCGGTCGTCCTGGCGCTGACGATCTACGGAGAGATTCGCTCAATTTCCGCAACCATCGATTCGGTTCCGCCTTTGCGCTGGCTAGACTCGCTCGGCAGAGCATGAGTCCAGCAATCAAAGGCGAGACGCGCTTCATCTTCGTTACCGGAGGTGTCGTTTCGGCTCTCGGAAAGGGCATCACCGCCGCCTCGATCGGACGCCTGCTCGTCTCCCGCGGCTACCGGGTCCAGCTGCAGAAGTTCGACCCCTACATCAACGTCGACCCGGGGACGATGAGCCCGTTCCAGCACGGCGAGGTGTTCGTCACCGAGGACGGGGCGGAGACCGATCTCGACCTCGGCCACTACGAGCGCTTCACCGACGAGAACACCTCGCGGGCCTCGAACGTGACCGCCGGCGCCGTCTACAACTCGGTGATCCGGCGCGAGCGCCGCGGCGACTACCTCGGCGCCACGGTCCAGGTGATTCCCCACATCACCAACGAGATCAAGCAGAAAATTCTCATCGTCGCCGAGTCCCAGGCGGTCGACTTCGTGATCACCGAGATCGGCGGCACCGTCGGCGACATCGAGTCGCTGCCGTTCCTCGAGTCGATCCGCCAGCTCTACACCGACCTCGGCCAGAAGCGGGCGATGTTCGTCCACCTCACCCTGGTGCCCTACGTCGGCCACGCCGGCGAACTGAAGACCAAGCCGACCCAGCACTCGGTCAACGAGCTGCGCCGGATCGGGATCCAGCCGCACGCGCTGGTCTGCCGCTCCGAAGGACGGCTCGACCGCGAGATCCGCGGCAAGATCGCCCTCTTCGCCAGCCTTCCCGTCGACGCGGTGATCTCCGCCCACGACGTCGACAACATCTACAAGGTCCCGCTCGTCTTCCGCGCCGAGGGCGTCGACGACCTCGTCCTCGACCACTTCGGGATGGAGGCTCCCTCCCCGGACCTCTCCGAGTGGGAGGAGATGGTCCGCCGCGCCGACTCCGCCACCGGCGAGGTGCGGATCGCGGTGGTCGGCAAGTACGTCCAGCTCGCCGACGCCTACAAGTCGGTGATCGAGGCGCTCGAGCACGGCGGTTTCCACCACGGGGTGGGGGTCAAGGTCGAGCTGGTCGACTCGGAGAACTTCGAGCCGGAGAAGCTCGAGGGCTGCGACGGGATCCTGATCCCCGGCGGCTTCGGCGAGCGCGGGATCGAGGGCAAGGTCGAAGCGGCGCGGATCGCCCGCGAGAAATCGATCCCCTACCTGGGGATCTGCCTCGGGATGCAGATCGCCGTCGTCGAGTTCGCCCGCCACGTCTGCGGCATGGAGGGCGCCAACTCGGCCGAGTTCGACCCCGAGACGCCGTTCCCGGTCGTCGACCTGCTGCCGGAGCAGAAGGAGGTCTCCGACATGGGCGGGACGATGCGGCTTGGCGCCGACCCGGTGAAACTCCACGACGGGACGAAAGCGCGCGAAATCTTCGGCGAGGCCGTCATCTACAAGCGCCACCGCCACCGCTACGAGGTCAACAACCAGTTGCGCCGCCGGCTCGAAGACGAGGGCCTGGTCTGCGGCGGCACCTCGCCGGACGAGCGCCTGGTCGAGATGGTCGAGCTGCACGACCACCCGTTCTTCGTCGCCTCCCAGTACCACCCCGAGTTCAACTCGCGGCCGAACCGCCCTGAGCCGCTCTTCCGCGAGTTCATCGGCGCCGCCGCGCGGCAGGCCGGGGCCCGCCCGGTCGACGGCGGCGAGATCGAGGCGACCGAGGACGAGGGCGTCGAGGACGACGCCAGCCTCCGCCGCTCCGCCTAGTCCTCCAGCGCCCACGGACCATTCCCGGTTAGCCTTCGGCTCGTGGAGGGATCGCGACTGTACGAGCGCTTCGTGCGCTACTGCGAGGTGCGCAGCCCGACCGGCGAGGAGCGGGAGATCGCCGACACCCTCGCGGCCGAGCTGCGGGCGATGGGCCTGGAGGTCAGCGAGGACGACGCGGCGGGTCCGGCCGAAGCCGGCGCCGGCAACCTGTTCGCCCGCTCGGCCGGCAGCGGCGAGGAGTGGCTGATGTTCTGCGCCCACGTCGACACCGTCCCGCACCGGGGGCAGGTCGAGGTAGTCGACGACGATGGCGTCTTCCGCAGCCGCGGCGACACCATTCTCGGCGCCGACAACAAGGCCGCGGTCGCGGTCTTCATGGAGCTGGTCGCGCGGCACGTCGAACGCCCCGGCCCGGTCGGGATCGAGCTGGTGCTGACCGTCGCCGAGGAGCAGGGCCTGCGCGGGGCGAAGGCATTCGACGCCTCGCAGCTGCGCTCGCGCGCCGGCTTCGTCCTCGACCACGCCGGCCCGGTCGGCGAGGTGATCGTCTCGACCCCGACCCAGCAGAAGATCCTCGCCGACTTCATCGGCGTCGAGGCCCACGCCGGCATCCGGCCCGAGGACGGCAGCAGCGCGATCGCCGCCGCGGCCGAGGCGATCGCGCGGATGGAGATCGGCCGGCTCGACGAGGGCACGACTTCTAATGTCGGCCTGATCCGCGGCGGGACCTCGGGGAACGTCGTCCCCGGCCATTGCTCGATCCACGCCGAGGCGCGCAGCCTAGACGCCGAGCGGGCTGCGGAGGTGGCGGGGAAGATCGCCGACGCCTGCGCCTGGGGCGCGAGCGAGCACGGCTGCGACGTCGATGTGCGGATCGAAGAGCTCTTCCGCGGCTACCAGGTGCCGAAGGACTCGGCGGCGCTGGCGCTGGCCGAGACCGGGCTGAGCGGCGCCGGGCTTGATCCGCAGCGGGTGGCGATCGGCGGCGGCAGCGACGCCAACGTCTTCCGCCGCGACGGCTTCGACTGCATCCTGCTCTCCAACGGCACCGACGCGGTCCACACCTCCGACGAGATGGTCCCGGCCCGGAGCCTCGACAAGATGCTCGAGGTCTGCGAGCGGATCGTCGCCGCGGCGGCCGAGTAGTGCCAGGGCGCCTGAAGCTGCGCCGGGGCGTCGTCGTCTCCGCCGACCCGCTGGAGGTGGAGGTCGATGGCGAGCGCCGACGCGCCTGGGCCGACCAGGTCCTGCTGGGGGAGATGCGCGAGGGTGACGAGGTGGTCGTCAACGTCGCCGCCCTCGACCTGCGGCTCGGCTCCGGCGGCTTCGACGTCGTCCACGTCAACCTCACCCGCGGGCTGGAGGGCGGGGCAGAGGGCGACGCCCATGTGATGAAGCTCAACTACACCTCGCTCCAGCACCCGGTCGAGCCCGCCGAGCGCGAGGACTTTCGTCTGTTCCTTTCCCGTGTGGAGCAACGAAAAGGAACAGACGAACGGCCGTCGGTGGTTGTGCTGCCCCTACACGGGCACCTGGCACCGGCAGCCTGGGCGGCGGCGCAGGCGGCCCCGGATCTGCGAGTCGGCTACGTGCAGACGGGAGGCGGCGCGCTGCCCGGATCCTTCTCCCGCGACGTCAAACAACTCCGTGAGCGCGGCCTCTTAACAGGCCACATCACCGCGGCGCCGGCCTACGGAGGGGAACACGAGGCCCTCAGCGCCGTTGGAGCCCTCGACGCGGCGGCCAGTCTCGGCTGGGACGCAGCCCTGATCGGTCCGGGCCCAGGAATCATCGGCTCCGACACCGCCTACGGCCACGGAGGCATGTCCGCCCTGGACAACGCCCATGCCGCGCTGTCCCTGGGACTCCCAACGCTCCTGTCGCCCCGCCTCTCCTCCGCAGACCCCCGCGATCGCCACCGCGGCCTAAGCCACCACACGCGCACCGTCCTTGATCTCCTCCTGGCCCCGGTCGACCTGCCCATTCCTGAGGAAGCGAACAATCTCTTTGCAGATTCCCGCCACGCTCTCCATCCCGTGCCTGTCGATCTGACTGCCTACGAGGCATCGGGCTTGCCAAGCAGGACGATGGGTCGAGAGCTCAAAGATGATCCGCTCTTTTTCGCCGCACCGCTCGCCGCGGGAACGTTTCTTGCGAGCAGAGGTTTGTAAGGGCGCAGAGAGAACTTTGCGGCCATGGCGGTCGCGATCAAACCCCAGGCACCCACCCCTGCGGCCAAACCCGGCGCCGACGCCCGCTTCGAGTCCCTGGTCCTCGACTTCCTCTCCTACCTGGAGCTGGAGCGAGGCCTCTCCCGCAACACCCTCAACGCCTACCGCACCGACCTCCTGCAGTACGGCGAATACCTCTCGGCGCACAACCGCGACGCCCTGCACGCCAGCGGCGCCGACGTCGCCGAGTTCCTCGCCGAGCTGGCGACGGGGGAGGGGCGCCCCGCCTGTTCCGCCGCGACGATCCACCGCAAGGCCGCCTGCCTGCGCTCCTTCTACAAGCATCTGCGCCGCGACGAGCTGATCGGCGACGACCCGACCGCGGCGCTGAGCGCGCCGCGCCGCTCGAAGAAGCTGCCGCACGTCCTCAACTACTCCGAGGTCCAGAAGCTGCTCGCCTCGCCGAAGGGGAGCGAGCCGACGGCGCTGCGCGACCGGGCGCTGCTGGAGGTGATGTACGCCTGCGGGCTGCGGGCCTCGGAGACGATCGGCCTCGAGCTCGGCGACGTCGACCTGCGCGAGGGCTTCCTGCGCGCCCGCGGCAAGGGCTCGAAGGAGCGGCTGGTGCCGCTCGGCCGGCAGGCGATCGCGGCGATCGCCGGCTACCTGCGCGGCGGCCGGCCTAAGCTGATCGGCGACCGTCACGAGGCGAAGCTGTTCGTCAACTTCCGCGGCGGTCCGCTGACCCGCCAGGGGCTCTACAAGATCGTCCAGCGCCACGCCCGCGACGCGGGGCTCGCCGGCAAGATGAGCCCGCACACGCTGCGCCACAGCTTCGCCACCCACCTGCTCGCCGGCGGCTGCGACCTGCGCGCCGTGCAGGAGATGCTCGGCCACGCCGACATCTCGACCACGCAGATGTACACGCACCTCTCGGGCGACCGCCTCAAGGAGGTCTACTTCTCCGCCCACCCCCGCGCCAGCGACTGATTCGGCGTTCGTCCTTTATTCGCGATACGACGAACAAAGGACGAACGCCGGCATGAAGTAGAACTTCGGCATGCCCGAGCTGCCGGAGGTGGAGACCGTCGTGCGGCAGCTGGAGCCCGAGGTCGAAGGGCATCTGATCGAGCGGCTGGAGGTGCTGGACGCGCGCTGGTCCCGCCCTGTTCCTCCTGAGCAGCTGGGCGGCGCGGTGAGCGGCGCGACGATCGAGCGCCTCGGCCGCCGCGGCAAGTACATCCTCATGGGCCTCGACGAGGAGCGGACCTTGGTCATGCACTTGCGGATGACCGGCAACCTGGTGCTCCGCGAGGGCGACGAGGTGCTCGACCCCTCCGAGGGCCGCCGTCTGTACGAGAGCGAGCGTTCGACCGAGGAACGCCACCTGCGGGCGCGTTTCGTCCTCGATGACGGCCGCGAGCTCTGGTTCACCGATCCGCGGCGGTTCGGCGAGGCCTTCCTGCTCGACGACGACCGCCTCGACGAGCGGTTCGCGAAGCTCGGGGTCGAGCCGTTTTCGCCGGAGTTCACCCCGGCGGCGCTGGGGGAGATGGCGGCGGGGCGGACGGCGCCGCTGAAGTCCTTCCTGCTGGACCAGTCGAAGGTCGCGGGCGTCGGCAACATCTACGCCGACGAGGCGCTCTTCCGCGCCGAGCTGCACCCGCTCTCTCCCGCCGGCTCGATGAAGCCCGAGCACGCAGAGGCGCTGCGGGACGCCGTCGTCGCGGCACTGGAGGCCGGGATCGACGCCGGCGGCTCCTCGATCGACGATTACCGCGATGCGCGTGGCGAGAAGGGGTCGATGCAGGAAGAGTTCCTCGTCCACACCCGCGAGGGGAAGGACTGCTTCCGCTGCGGCGGGACGATCGTCCGCATCGTCGTCGGCGGTCGGTCCACCTACTTCTGCCCCGCCTGCCAGGTCAAACTGCGAAGGCGTCCGAGGCGCCGGGCAAAGTAGGAGGGTGGCAGGAACCACGGTCAAGACGGAGGCTGTCGTGCTGCGGAGCATTCGCTACGGCGAGGCCGATCGCATCCTCCACCTCTACTCAAAGAGCCGTGGCCGGCTCGGGGCCATCGCCAAGGGGGCGCGCAAACCGAAATCACGCTTCGGGGGCCGGCTGGAGCCGTTCTTCCGGCTCGACCTGATGCTGCACGAAGGCCGCAGCGATCTGATGACGGTGACCAGTGCGGCCACCGTCGACGGCTACCCCCGCCTGCGCTCCTCCGGTCCCGCCCTGACCGCCGGCGCCCGCGGCTGCGACGCGGTGCTGCGGCTGCTCGACTCCGCCGAGCCCAACCCGCCCGCCTACAACCTCCTCTGCCGCTACCTGGCCCTGCTCGACGACCCGGCGCAGCCCCGCGCCGCCGGCCTGGAGACGGCGCTCTCGTTCCGGGCCAAGCTGGCGCTCGCCGCCGGCTTCTCGCCCGAGCTCGCCTCCTGCGCCCATTGCGGCGAGGCCGAGCATCTCGTCGGCTTCTCCGGGGCCGCCGGAGGGGTCGTCTGCGGCGGCTGCGAAGGCGGGTCCTTCCCGCTCAGCGAGGAGGCGCACCGGTTCCTGGTCGAGGCACTTGCAAAGCCCCTCAGCGAAGCCCCGGAGGCCGAGCTGCCGGCGCTGCGGCAGGCCGAGAGGGCGGTGGGCGAGACCTTGGAGCACCATGCCCACGTCCAGCTGCGCGCCGCCGCTTAGACTCGGGCTGTGCCAGCCACCGCCACCTTCGAGGACCGCATCTCCGCCTGGGAGGAGGAGTTCTTGGCACCGCAGGCGACGCGGTCCTATCCCGCTCGGCGGCAGCGAGAGGAGGAGGACAGTCCGTTGCGGACGCCGTTTCAGCGCGATCGCGACCGGATCGTCCACTCGAAGTCGTTCCGGCGGCTGAAGCACAAGACCCAGGTCTTCGTCGCCCCCGAGGGCGACCACTACCGCACCCGGCTGACCCATACGCTCGAGGCCTGCGGGATCGCCCGCACTGTCGCCCGCGCCCTGCGCCTCAACGAGGACCTGACCGAGGCGATCGGGCTCGGCCACGACCTCGGCCACCCGCCCTTCGGCCACGCCGGCGAGGAGGAGCTCGACGCGGCGCTGAAGGACCGCTGCGGCGGCGGCTTCCGCCACAACGAGCACTCGCTGCGGGTCGTCGACGTGCTCGAGCGCGAGGGCGAAGGGCTGAACCTGACCGAGCAGGTGCGCGACGGCATCCTCAACCACACCGGCTCGCGCAAGCCGGCGACGCTCGAGGGTCAGGTCGTGAAGCTGGTCGACCGCGTCGCCTACATCAACCACGACATCGACGACGCGCTGCGGGCGGGCATTCTGCGGCCGGAGGACCTGCCGGCGGCGGAGATCGAGCTGCTCGGCCCGACCGGCTCGCAGCGGATCGACACCCTGGTCCGCGACATCGTCGAGCACTCCGAGGGTGCAGAAGAGATCTCGCAGGGGCGCGAGGTCGGCCAGGCGATGCTGCGCCTGCGCAAGTTCATGTTCGACCGCGTCTACCTCGGCCCGGCGGCGCGCCGCGAGCACGACCGGGTCCAGCGGACGATGCGCGGGCTCTTCGACCACTACCTCGCCCATCCCGACGAGGTCCCCAGCCGCGACCCGGGGGCGAGCGACTGCCAGCGCGTGGCTGATTACATCGCCGGGATGACCGACCGCTTCTGCATCGCCAAGTTCACCGAGCTGACGATCCCGGAAGAGTCCCGGTTCTGATGGCGCTGATCTCTCCAGACAGCGTTGAGCGGGTCAAGCAGGCGGCCGACATCGTCGAGGTCGTCTCCGCCCACACCGACCTGCGCCGCCAGGGCGCCCGCTACGTCGGGCTCTGCCCGTTCCACGACGAGCGCACGCCCTCGTTCTCCGTCGAGCCGACGGAAAAGCTCTACCACTGCTTCGGCTGTGGGGTCGGCGGCGACGTGATCAAGTTCGTCGAGGAGAAGGACGGGCTCAACTTCGCCGAGGCGGTCGAGCTGCTCGCCGACCGCTACGGGGTCGAGCTCGAGCGCGAGCAGGAGGATCCGCGGGCCGAGGCCAAACGCCAGCGCCGGCGCCGCCTCGAGGAGCTGCTGGACCGCGCCGCCGCCTTCTACTCCAGCTACCTCTGGGAGTCGGAGGAGGCGGGCAAGGCGCGCGACTACCTCGCCGGGCGCGGGCTGGGGGAAGAGGTGCTGCGCAAGTTCGCCGTCGGCTACGCCCCGAGCGCCTGGGACAAACTGCTGGTCCGCGGCCAACGGGCCGGGTTCAGCGTCGATGAGCTGCGCGGGGTCGGGCTGGTGCAGCGAGGCCGCAGCGGCGGCGACTACGACCGCTTCCGCGAGCGGATCATGTTCCCGATCCGCGACCGCCGCGGCCGGGTGCTCGGCTTCGGCGGCCGGGCGATGCGCTCCGACCAGGGGGCGAAGTACGTGAATACGGCCGAGACCGAGTTCTTCCACAAGAGCCAGATCCTCTACGGGGTCGACCAGGCCAAAGCGGCGATCGCCAAGGCCGGCCGCGCCGTCGTCGTCGAGGGCTACACCGACGTCCTCGCCCTGCACCAAGCTGGATTGGAGGAGGCGGTGGCGGTGATGGGTACGGCGATCACCCCCGACCAGGTGGCGGCGCTCTCGGGGATGGTCGACGAGGTCGTCCTCGCCCTCGATGCCGATTCGGCCGGCCAGGAGGCGATGCTGCGGGCGCAGAGCGTCGCGGCCGGGCGGCGGATGCGGCTGCGGGTGGCGGCGATGCCGGCCGGCGAGGATCCGGCGGAGATGATGGCCGCCGCCGAGGGGCCAGAGCGCTTTCGCGGTCTGCTGGAGAAAGCCGAGGAGCTGGTCGCCTTCCAGGTCGGTCTCGTCCTCGGGCGCACCGATGCCGGTTCCCCGGTCGCACGTGACCAGGCGTTGGCCGAGGTGGCGCCGGTGCTGGCGGGGATGGGGGAGAGCGCCGGACGCGAAGACCTCGTCCGCCGCGTCGCCGAGCGGCTCGATCTCGACCCGGCGATGGTGATGGGACGGGTGGTGGCCGCGACCCCGGCCAGCGGCGGCCCCGAACAGGCGCCGCCGCCGGAACCGGCGCCCGGCTCGAGGCCGACCCAGCCGCGGCGGCAGGGGGAGCTGACCTCGCGCGAACGCCGCGAGCGATCGCTGCTGGCGATGTGCATCGCGATGCCGAACGAGGGCAAGGAGTTCCTCGCCAGGCTCGGTGAGGCGCACCTCTCGCCGACCGGTCAGCGCGCCGCCGCCTGGCTGCGCGAGCACCCTGAGGACCCGGCCTCGAACCTTCCCCACGACGACGGAGAGCTCGCCGGCGTGATCGCCGAACTGGTGATCATGTCGCGCGAAGAGCCGGCCTCCCACGAGGCGATGGAGCTGAACTTCCTGCTGCTGGAGCAGCGGCGCCTCGAGGGCGAGATCGCCGCTGCCGGCGAGCGCGGCGACTACGAGCGCCGCGCCGCGATCAGCCGCGAAAGGGCAGCGCTGGTAGAGCGAATCGCCCACTCGGAGCGCCCGGCTGGGAGTGTTTAGCGCCGGTAGCACCGCATCTTTCTGTCTGCGGCATTTGCGATGATGCAGACGTGGAAAAGGAGCTGCTCGAAGAGTGCCTGGGGGAGGGCCTGTCGCTCGAAGCGATCGGCAAGCGCGTCGGCAAACACGAATCGACGGTCAGCTACTGGCTGAAGAAGCATGGGCTTGCGGCGGTCGAGGCTGAGAAGCATGCGGCTAAGGGAGCAGTGTCAAAAAAGGACCTGGAAAGACTGCTGGCCGCCGGCCTATCCCTGCGAGAGATTGCCCAGCGCCTGGATCGAAGCCTGGCCACGATTCGGCACTGGATGGGGAAGTACGAGCTGAAACCAAATCCCCGGCGAAAGCGTGGGGCGGAGGATGGATCGCGAGAGATGGTCTCTCGGTGCAAGCGCCACGGTGAGACCAGTTTCGTGCGCGAGGGGCGCGGTTACTACCGGTGCAAACGCTGTCGATTGGAGCGCGTGGCACAGCGGAGGAGAACCATCAAGCGCAAGCTGGTAGAGGAGGCTGGCGGTAAATGCGTGATCTGCGGATACAGCCGCTGTCAGCAAGTCCTTGAGTTCCACCATCTGGATCCGAGTTTGAAGAAGTTCCAGCTCAGCCATAACGGTGCGACCCGTTCTCTGGCGAGATCTAGGGCCGAGGCGCGCAAGTGTGTGCTGCTCTGCGCAAATTGCCATCGGGAGGTCGAGGCAGGAATTACCGCGGTGCCGCTAAATTCTGTCCCGCTGGCCAATCCGGAGTAGCTCAATTGGCATAGCACGATCCGGGGTAGCTCAAGGGCAGAGCGAACGACTGTTAATCGTTAGGTTGTGGGTTCGAATCCCACCCCCGGAGCTTTTTAGGCGGTGGCAAGGTTCTTCAGCGCCAGCCGCTCGACCAGTTCCGCTCCTCGCGCCGCGCCATCGTTCTCTCTGCCCCAGGTCGCGATCTCTTCGGCTTTCGCCGTGAAGCTCGGCTCGTGTAGCAAGCGTCGCGTCGCCCATCGCAACGGTGCCGGCCTGCACAACCGCCAGGGGAGTGAGAGGCCGGCGCCGGCCCAGTCGACCCGCATCGCGGTCTCGCTCATGTCGCCGATGATCGGGCAGACGAGGACGGGGGTGCCGGCGCCGAGGGCGCGGGCGACGGTGCCGTGGCCGCCGTGGGAGACGATCGCCGAAGCCGCGGGCATCAGCTGGCTGTAGCTGAGCCATTCGACCAGGCGGGCGTTGGTGGGGACCTCGATTGGCCTTTGTGGTGCGACCAGGTTGGTCGTGGCGACGACGCGGACCGGCTCCTCGGCCAGGGCCGCCAGCGCCGTGCGGACCAGGTGGTTCTCGGAGTCGTGGGCGGTACTGGGGGCGACGAGGACGAGCGGCTCGTCACCCAGCGGCAGCTCGATCTCCGGATGCGGCATCTCGAAGGTCATCGGTCCGGTGATCTCGACCCCCGGCGGCCAGCGCCGCGGGTACTCCAGCTGTGGATAGGTCGCGACCAGCGCCAGGTCGGGACTGATGCCGCCGTGGAAGCGGTCGAGCGGCGGCAGGCCGAGGCGGGAGCGCTGGATGTTCAGGTCACGCCGCCCCTGCTCGAGCCCGACCTTCAGCGCCCGGTCGTGCCCGCTGCGCCAGAGCGCCCGACCGAGCCTCGTCCGCGGCGGCCGCAGGCCGATCGCGAAGAACGGCAGGCCGGGCTCGACCACCGGGTAGATGTGCGGGATCAGGGTCGCGAGCGGAATCCCGGCCTGCTCTGCCGCCAGGCTCGGCGCCAGGGTGAGGATGTCGCTGACCACCGAGTGGGGGCGGAACTCGTCCAGCAGCGGCCGCAGGGCCAGCGCCGCCTCGGCGGCATGCTGTCCCTCCTCGGATTCCGGGTCCGGCGGCGGGAACATCCGGTATTCCTCCGCCGCGGCGAACCCCAGCCCCTCGCCCTCGACCGCCCCCCGGCGCTCCTCCCAGGTCTCGATCACGACCTCGTGGCCGCGCGACGCGAGGGCCTTACCCAGCGCAATCGCGGGAAAGACGTGCCCGGCGTCGCCAAACGCGCCGATCAGGATGCGGAGGCGCTCATTCACGCCCAGTTCACCGCTAGGGGGTATCGAGACCCTCGCCGGGGCGGGTGAAGACGATCTCAGGGACGTGACAATTTTTCGAAGTGCGCAGCAGGAAGCGGACCGCCTCGCCCAGGTCCTGGGGCCGGATCATCTCCTCGGGCGGGATCTGGCCCTGGACGAACTCGGTCATCGGCGTCTCGACGAAGCCGGGAGCCAGCGCCGTGCACTGGATGCCCCCGCCGCCCGCCTCGCGGTGGGTCGACTGGGTGAAGTTGATCACCGCGGCCTTGGTCGCGGCGTAGATCGAGAGCCAGGCCTGGCCGCCCTTGCCGGCGATCGAGGCGGTGTTGACGATCAGCGCCTTGCCGTGTTCGCCGCCGGCCACTCGCAGCATCGGCAGCCCCTCGCGGGTGCCGAGGATCAGCGCCCGCAGGTTGACCGCCAGCTGCATGTCGAGGTGCTTGGTCTGGATCTCCTCCATCGGCGACCCGATCCCGACCCCGGCGTTGTTGACGAGGACGTCGAGCCGGCCGTACTTCTGGCGGTGGGCGGCGAAAATCGCGACGACGTGGTCCTCCTCGGCCATGTTGGCCGGGATCGGCTCGACCTCGAAGCCTTCGCCGCGCAGTTCTTCGGCGGCTTCCTCGAGCTTCCCGGGCCGGCGGGCGGAGACGGTCAGCGCGTAGCCCTCTTCGCCGAGCGTCCTCGCAATCGCGAGGCCGATCCCGCTCGATGCTCCGGTCACCAGTGCAGCCCGCTCAGCCATCTCCATCTCCATCTCCTTCTCGTCGAGAACCCCGGCCACCCTATCTCTCCATAACATGCCGCCGATGCGCGCCCCCCGCCTCGCCCCAGCGCTCTTCTGCCTGCTTGCGACGGGGGCGCTGATAGCCGGGTGCGGGAGCGATTCCGGCGGCGACGAATCGACCGCATCGGCCGTCAACACCGCTGAAAGCCGCCCGGCTCCACCGGCATCCAAATTCCCGAGCGCCGGGGAACGGACCCTGCGACAGGTGCTGAAGGTCGCCGACGGCCCGGTCGAACTGAAGCTGGAACCGGCGGCCGAAGTCTTCTACCCGGGCTCGAACCGCTACCCGTTCGGCGTCACCGACCGCGACAGCGGCCCGGTCGACGACGCCGAAGTCGCCCTCTACTTCTCCAAGGTGCCGGAACCGAAACCGAGCGCGAAGTCGAAGTCCGGCAACCGGGGCCAGATCGCGAAAGCCCAAGAACAGGCGCTCGACCGGCCCGCGTGGGGCCCGTTCCCGGCCGCGATCGAAACCCTCGCGACGAAGCCGGAGTTCGCCGGCAAGACCACCACCGACGACCCCGAGGCGGCCCGCGTCGTCTACTCGACCCAGCTCGACCTGCCCAGCGGCGGCGAGTGGAAGCTGGCCGCGATCGTCCGGGAAGACGGCGAATTGAAGGGGACGCCGCTGCCGACCGTGGTGGTCGGAGAATTCGACCGCATCCCGCGGCCCGGCGACAAAGCGCCGCTGATCCACACACCGACCGCGCAGGACGCGGGCGGTGACCTGTCGAAGATCACGACGCGCATCCCGCCCGACTCCCAGAACAAGGTGGATTACGCGGAAGTGCTGGGAAAGGAACCGATCGTGCTCTTGTTTGCGACCCCGCAGTTCTGCCAGAGTCGGGTTTGCGGCCCCGTCGTCGACGTGGCCGAGCGGGCAAAGCAGGAATACGGAGACAAGGCGGCCTTCATCCACATGGAGATCTACAACGGCAACGATCCCGCCCTAGGCGTGCGCCCCCAGGTGCGGGCCTTCCACCTCCCCAGCGAGCCCTACCTGTTTACGATCGACCGCCACGGAGTCGTCCAGGACGCAATTGAGGGAGCATTCGGTCTCCAGTTGATGCACAAAGCCGTCGAAAAGGCCATCGCACCATGAATGACAAAGCCGCCGCCACCGAGGAGGAGCTCCTGCAGTCCTTCGCGGACGAGGCGAAGCGCCGCTGCGACGTGATCGCCGCCGGTCTCGCCACCGCCACCACCGACTTCGAGACGATGCGCGCCGAAGCGCACGCCCTCAAGGGCACCGCCAGCGTCGTCGGCCTGCGCCGCCTCGCCGAGCTCGCCGGCCTGATGGAGTCCGACCTCGCCGAAGCGAAGAAGACCGGCACGATCCGCGGCGGCCGCGACCACCAGATCGCCGACGCCGCCAAGGCCCTGGCCGAGGGCGCCGCCGCGGCGGCCAAAGGCGAAGAGGAGCCACCAGACGTCGGCCGCTCCCTCGCCCAGCTCTTCAGCGCCTGAGCCACCGATCTCGCGGTACCCTCGCGGCTCCGGGGCGGTAGCTCAGTTGGTTAGAGCAGCGGACTCATAATCCGTCGGTCGAAGGTTCGAGTCCTTCCCGCCCCATTGGGAAGAGGGGAGAGCGGGCGTTCCCGCGTCGGTTTAGGCAGCGGATGGGCGAAGGTCTATGACCTCGCAGGAGTGCTCGGCCGCTTGGTCGATGATCTCCGGGTCTCCGGTCCAAAGTGGAGCCTTGAGGTGGAGGGCGGTGGCGATGCAGAAGGCATCGGCGTACGAGAGGCCGCCGGTCGCCTTGATCGTCGCCGATGCCATCACCAGTGACCAATCCGGTTCGACCAAAGTCAGGCGCCGACGGATCGTCTCTACGTCGGCTCGGGCAGAGTCCTCGCCGATTGCGCGGGTGCGGATATACAGAACCTCGCCTAGGTTGATCGAGGAGATCGCAGCTCCCGATTCGAGCCACTCGGTTTCGATCCGTCCAGCGGCCGGCTCATCCTTCAGATACGCCAACAGCGCCCAGCTATCGAGGACGACCAACGCCCTGCCTCTTGGCCTTGAGCTCCTCCAGCTCACGTTCTCGGCGGCGTTCCTTCAGCAGCTCGTCGGGTCCGCCTCCGGGAGTATCCGTCCAGAGGCCACGCAGCGATTTCACATCGCTGGCAAGTTGAGCCGGATCGTCCTCGACACGGCGCACCCTCACTTCGGAGCCGTCCGGCTCGAAGGCCACCTCATCGCCGGGCTGGATGCCGATTTCATCTCGAATCGCTTTCGGGATCACGACTTGGCCCTTGATGCCCACCTTATGAGTCATACCGGAAGTATAACGAGCTAGTCCGACCCCAGGGAGGACATTCTCCTCACGACCTGGTCCGACCCGGGCCTGGCTTGTCCCCCGACTCCACCGAACCAGGTTGATTTGGGCCATCTGTGATCGATCCTCCCCGCCCCATTACCTTCGTCCACCAGTACCTCGAGGCCGCGACCGTGCAGTCGAGCCCGTAGTCGTCATCGAGAAGCCGACAGGTACCGCGCCACCGCCTGCGCCCGGTTCGAGACACCGAGTGCCCGCAGGATCTTGCGGACGTGCCATTTGACGGTGCTCTCGGTTAGGTAGAGGCGGGAGGCGATCTCGGCGTTGCTGAGGCCCTCGGCGACGAGGGTGAGGATTTCGATCTGGCGGGGAGAGAGGAGCCTGGTCAGGTCACCGTCTCGGGGCGGGGTGGCGGGGGCGCGCAGGGCGGCGGCGCGGCGGCCGAGGTCGCTGGCGGTCTGGTGCAGGGCCTCGGCGGCGGCGTGGAGCTCGGTCACGTCCTGGAGGGTGCCGGTCAGGCGCAGCGGCTTGCCCTCGGAGTCGACGATCAGTTCGGCCCGGCTGTGGATTCGGCGGACGTGCCCGTCGGGCCTGATGATCCGGTACTCGAGGTCGATCGGCGTGCCGACGTCGACCGCTTTTCGCATTTCAGCCTCGACCCGATCGCGGTCGTCGGGGTGGACGCAGCGGCTGCTGCCCGCCTCGTAGTGCTCGTCGAATTCCTCAGCGGTGATTCCGTAGATCTCGAACAGCCCCTCGGAGCAGGTGATCCGGTTGGCGGGGATGTCGAGCTCCCAGCTGCCGAGACGCGCCACCCGCTCGGCGTCGGCGAGCTGGCTGCGGCTGCGCTGGACCTCCTCTTCGATCCGGCGCCGCTCGGTGATGTCGGTGACGAGGACGAAGAACCCCTGCGTCTCCCCCTCGACGACGTCGGGGACGTAGGACGCCTGGGTGTAGCGGACTTCGCCCGAGGGGGTGACGATTTCCCGGTCGAAGAGCTGCTTTTCCCCGGCGAGGGCGCCCTCGATGTAGACCCGGTTCTTCTCGTAGAGCTCGGGGCCGAGCAGGTCGCGGATGTGGGTCCCGCGCATTTCCTCCGGCGAGATCCCGAAGAACTCGATGTAGGCGTCGTTCGCCAGCCGGTTCTTCAGGTCGCTGTCCCAGTAGCCGACCATCGCCGGCAAGGCGTTGAGCATTGCCTGAATCCCCTCCGGCGAGTCCGGGGGCCGGGGAGAGGCTCGTTCACCCGAGTCGGAGCCCATGGGCCCAATAATGGACTAGTCGCAGGGCGGGCTCAACCACTCCTTCGGAGGGCCCCATGCGCTCTATTGTTGAAGCCCGTGCTCGATCTAGGCGAACCCCCGGCATCTGGCCCCTTTCGGAGCCGGCCATCCAGCCGGACGAGCGCTTCCCCCGCCGGGGCTAAAGGCACGCGGCCGGCCGCTCAACCCCTGCCAGCGGCCGGCCGCGGCACCTCGGAGCCCCTGCTGCGGAAAGTCGAAGCCCTCCTTGCCGAGCGTCGCGGTACGGGACGGCAGCGATGACAGCACTCTCGGTTTATTGCGAACTCCGTTGTAAGGACAAAAGGCTCGCAGCGGGTGCGGTCAGCGGCTAAGTTCTAGTCGTGACCGAGATCGACGTCGACCTCTCAGCCCTGCTGCCGCCCGACCTCCCGGACGGCCGCGAAGCGGTCGCGGAGGGCAAGGCGATGGCCTCGGGCCTCGAGCGCGCGCGCTCGCTCTACTGCGAGGAGAAGGGCGTCGGCTCCGAGCGGGAGTGGCGCGAAAAGGCGCGCGAGGAGGGGATCGTCTGCACCTGCATGAACATCGGCTTGCCGACCTGGGCGGAAACCCGGGAGGCCCTCGGCTCGATCTACGAAGACGCCCTCTCGCGCGGGGTGCGGCCGCCCGACCGCTTCAACCTGATCGCCGAGCGGCGGATGGGCCTGCCGAAAGACAAACGCGCCGAAGCGCCGCAGGAGACCGGGCCGGTGATGATGACCGAGCAGGACTGGTGGGAGCTGGCGCACACGGTGCCGATCGAGCCGGAGGCGGCTGACAACACGATCGGCGGCCCGGGCTCGGTTGAAAACGCCCGCGACGCGCTGCAGGCGGGGGTCACCTCGATCGGCGTCCTCTCGCAGTACTCCTGGCGCTGGCCCTACTACGACGACGACGTCAACCAGACGATGCAGGTGCTGCAGGGAGCAGGAATGCTCGCGGCGTTCAAGGACGAGGGCGTCGTCTTCGACTCCTACCTCGAGGACGGCTATCCGGGCGTCTTCCACGACTACGCCAACTACGTCGGCTGGGCGATGATCGAGCGCTACATCAGCGAAGAGCTGATCGGCGCCGCCTACTCGCCCTCCTGGGGCGGCCTGACCCAGAACCCGGTGATCAAGTCGGCGGTGACGCTGGCCCTCGAGGCCGTCAACTTCGACCGGGTCCCGTTCCTCTACACCCAGGGCGACACGATCGGCAACACCCCTGACTTCGACGCCAACATGGCGGTGCTGAACACCGACCTCCTCTTCACCAAGATGGTCGACCGGCGCTACCGGCTGGGGTCGGCCTCGATCGCCGTCCCCGTCACCGAGACCGAGCGGATCCCCACCTGGCAGGAGGTGGCGACGGTGCAGACGATCAACCGCCGGCTGGAGGACTACGTGCCGATCGTCGAGCCGGTCGTCGACTGGGCGCAGATCGAGGCGCTCCGGGACCGGCTGGTGCGCGGGGGGAAAGCCTTCTTCGAGGCGGCGATCGGCGGTCTCGCCGGGGCCGGGATCGACACCCGCGATCCGGCGCAGCTGCTGCTGGTCCTCAAACGCCTCGGCTCGACCCGCTGCGAGGAGCTGTTCGGCGCCGGCGAGGCCGCCCCGGAGTTCCCCCGCGGTCGCCGGCCGGTGCTGGAAACGGACCTGGTCCGCAAGACGATGGAAGAGAAAGAGCGGCTGCTGGTCGAGCTGCAGGGGCGGCGCGAAGAGGAGGCGATCCGCGGGATGAAGGTCCTCGTCACCTCGACCGACGTGCACGAGTTCGCCGAGTTCCTGCTCTCCTCGACGCTGACGGCGGTGGGGACCGAGGTGATCGACTTCGGGATCAACCGCGACCCGGAGGACATCGTCAAAGCGGTGATCGAGACCGACGCCGACGCGGTCGTGATCACCACCCACAACGGCGTCGCCCGCGCCTTCGGACAGCACCTGATGAAGGAGCTCGCCGCGGCGGGGGCGAGCGAGGTGGCCGTCTTCATGGGGGGCGTGCTGAACGAAGACGTCGACGGTTCCGACATCCCGATCGACGTCAGCGCCGACCTCAACGCCAACGGGATCGCGACGCCGGGCACGATCGACCGCCTCGTCGACGCGCTGGCCGAGCGCCGCACCGGCGGTGTCGCCGTATGAACCGCGCGTGAGCGTCGTCGCGCTCGCGGATTTCGGCAGCACCTACACCAAGGTCCGCCTGGTCGACCCGGCCGAGGGCCGCCTGCTGGCCCGGGCCGAGGCGCCGACCAGCATCGGCACCGATCTGATGGAGGGCTACGCGGCGGCGCTCGAGGCCGCCACCGCGTCACTCGGGGGCACGACGGCGATCGACGAGCGGCTGGCGGTCTCCAGCGCCGGCGGCGGACTGCGGGTCGCGGCGGTCGGTCTCGTTGCCGACCTGACCGCGGCCGCGGCCCACCAGGCGGCGCTGAACGCGGGGGCGCGGGTCGAGGCCGTCCTCGCCGGCAGCCTCGGCGAGGAGCAGCTGGACGAGCTGCAGGCGGCGCGGCCGGAGATCGTCCTCTTCGCCGGCGGCACCGACGGCGGCCAGGCCGAGCTGGTGGTCGAGAACGCGCGGCGCCTCGCCGCGCGAAAGCTCGGCGGGTTCGCGGTCGTCGCCTGCAACGCGGACGTGGCCGAGGAGGCGGCGGGGCTGCTGCGCGCCGCGGGCACCGAGGCCGAGGTCGCCGGCAACGTGATGCCGGCGCTGGGCAGGCTGGAGATCGAATCCGCCCGCGAGGCGATCCTCCGGGCCTTCCTCGACCACGTGATCGGCGGCAAGGGCCTCAGCGGCACCGAGGAGTTCGCGCAGATGGTGAAGATGCCGACCCCCGAGGCAGTTCTCGAAGGGACGCGGCTGCTGGCCCGGGGCACCGATTCGGAGCCCGGCCTCGGCGACCTGATGGTGGTCGACATCGGCGGGGCGACCACCGACGTCCACTCCGACCACGCCCACGAGGCGGCGGCGCCGGGGATCGAGGGGCCGTTGCTGCCGCCCCCGGCGACGCTGCGAACGGTCGAGGGAGACCTCGGCCTGCGCAGCGGCGCGGGCGGTGTTCTCGCCGCCGATCGTCGCTGGATCGCGGCGGAGCTGGAACTCGACGAGGCGACGATTGGACGAGCTGTCTCACGCCGTTCCGGGGATCCGGAGTGGATTCCGGAGGAGCCGGACGAGGCCCGGCTGGACGCCCTGCTGGCGGTCGGTTGCGCGACCCACGCCGTCACCCGCCACAGCGGAACGATGCTCCTGACCCGCAACGAGGCCGGGCTGCCGACGCTGGTCCGCAAGGGTCCCGACTTGCGCGAGTTGGAGCAAGTTCTCGGTACTGGCGGGGTATTTGCACACAGGGACGACGGCGAGTGGATCTTGCGCGAGGCCCTTGGGCGACGGGCTCCGCGGTCCCTGGCACCCCGGGACCCTGCCGTGGTGATCGACGACAACTACATCCTCGCCGCCGCCGGGCTCCTGGCGACGCACGACCCCGAGGCCGCGATGCGCCTGATGCGGCGGGAGCTCCACCTTCCCCAGCACGAGACAGAGTGACCAATTCGGCTCCGGAACCGGCGCGATACACGTCGTACCGATACCCCATGATCTAGGGGAAAGGGACCAAGGGGAGAGATGTTCAAGCGCCGTCAGAACCAGAGCATCACGCGGATTTTCTATGCCGGGGACGTGCATGGATCGCGGGTCTGCTGGAAGAAGTTCATCAACGCCGCCGCCCATTACCCGGCGGACGCTCTCGTCATGGGCGGGGACCTGACCGGCAAGGCCCTGGTCCCGATCGTGCGCGAGGGCGACGGCTCCTACCGGGCCCGGGTGATCGGCGAGGAGCGCGTCGCCCGCAGCGCCGAGGAGCTCGACCAGATGCAGCAGGCGATCTCGACCAACGGGATGTACCCACTGATCGTCGATCAGGACGAGGCGCGCTCCCTGGCCGCGGATTCGGCGCGGCGCGAGCGGGCGTTTGAAGAGGCGATGCTCGGCGAGCTGCGGCTCTGGGTCGAGCTTGCCGACGAGCGCCTCGCGGGGACGGAAACCGTGGCCTACGTCATCCCCGGCAACGACGACCCCTGGTCGGTCGACGAGGTGCTGGCCTCCGGCACCCACGTCGACGCCTGCGACGAAGCGGTGCGGATGGTGGGGCCGCACGAGATGGTCTCGCTCGGATACTCCAACCGCACCCCCTGGAAGACCCCGCGAGAGCTCGACGAGGACGAGATCTACTCCCGGCTGAAACGGCTCGTCGACCAGTTGGAGGCTCCCAGGCGGGCGATCTTCAACATCCACGTCCCGCCCTGGGAGAGCAGCCTCGACACCGCCTTCGAGGTCGACGAGGACCTTCGCTACGTGACCAAGGGGGGGCGCCCCCACGAGGTCGCCACCGGCAGCCCCGCGGTTCGCCAGATCATCGAAGAGGCGCAGCCGCTGCTCAGCCTGCACGGTCACATCCACGAGAGCAAAGGCGTGACGAAGATCGGGCGTACGGTGGCGATCAACCCGGGCTCCGATTACGGCAGCGGCCACCTCGACGGGTGCCTCGTCCATCTGGCGCCCGAAAGGGTCGTCAGCCAGTACCTGGTGTCGGGATGACGACGACCAGCCCAAAGGGAGGCCCAACGGGAACCTACGCGCGCAAGGCCACGGGCCTGGTGCGGGAAGTGTCACCGTTCTCGACCCTCGTCTTCAACATGGCTGGGCAGCCGACCTCGGTGTTCCTCGCGGTCTCGATCTTCTTCACCCTCGGCCTCTTCCCCGGTGGTTCGATCTGGCTGGGGTTTGCGATGGCCCTCGGCGTGGCGATCATCATCTCGGTCTGTTACGGACTGTTCACCTCAGCGATCCCGCGCAGCGGCGGCGACTACGTTCTCGTCGGCAGGGTCACCCACCCGGTCATCGGTCTGATCTCCTCGTTCTTCTGGACCTCGGGGGTGATCGTCTCGATCGCCTTCATCGCCCTCGCCTTCGTCACCGTCGCACTGGGTCCGTCGCTGACGGCGGTCGGCCTCGTCAGCGGCCACAACTCGCTGGTCACGGCGGGGAACGATCTCGCCACGAGCAAGGGCTGGCAGTTCGGCATCGGCAGCGCCGTGATCATCGGATCGTCCCTGCTCCTCGCCGGCGGTTGGCGCTGGACGACCCGGATCATGAACGGCCTTTGGATTGTGACCATGGTCGGTCTTGGGACGGTCTTCCTCGTGCTGATCTTCAAGTCGCACGCCGGCTTCGTCCACAGCTTCAACCAGTTCGCCAGCTCGATCACCGGCGAACCGGACACTTACGACACGGTGATCCAGAACGCCCACAGAGAAGGCATCGACACCACGCCCGCCTTCAGCATGCACAACACCTGGCCGACCTGGGCGGCGATCTGCAGCCTCACCCTGTTCGCCTGGCTCTCGATCTACATCTCCGGCGAGGTGCGCCGCGCCCGCGACACCACCCAGATGAAAGTCATGAGCCTGGCCAGCACCCTCCACGTCGGGATCGCGGTGGTTCTCGCCCTGCTCTTCTTCGCCAGGTTCGGGCACGACTTCTTCTTCGCGATCAACGCCCTCAACGAATCGCCCAGCTACCCGTTCGCCGCGCCGCCTTACTACACGTTCCTGACCTCGATCGCGGGCGGCAGCACCCTGCTCGCCTGGTGGCTCTTCCTCACCCTGGCGGCTGCCTATCCGCTGCTGATGATCCCGAACATCACGATCGCGGTCCGCACCTTCTTCGCCTGGGCGCTCGACGGCATCCTGCCCTCGCAGTTCGCCCGGGTCTCCCACAGGACGCACGCCCCGAACTACGCGATCGCGCTGACCGTGGTCCTCAGCATCCTGATGCTGCTCTGGGCCGTGCTGAACAACGACGGGTTCCTGAAGATCCTCTTCGAGGCGGTCCTGCTGCAGCTGGTGACGATGATCCTGCTCGGCGTCTCCGCGGTCCTGCTGCCGTACCGCCGGCCCGAGGTGTGGCGCGCCTCGGCGACCACCGTTCGCGTCCTCGGGATCCCGATCGTCACCCTGGCCGGAGCGCTGACGGCGATCCTCCTGGCCGGGCTCTTCTTCGTCTACCTGCACTACCCCGATCTCGGTGTCGAAAAGGGCCGCTACTTCCGCGACGCCGCGGTCGTCCTCGGCGCCGCCCTGCTGACCTTCTTCATCGCCCGCACGGCGCGCCTGCGCCAGGGTGTGGACGTGGACAAGCTCGCCGCGGAGATTCCACCGGAGTGACCGCGAACGACCGGCAGCCGCTCCCGGACCCCGTTGCCGAGGCGACGCGGATCGGCGAGGCTGCCGCCGAGGCCGGAATTCCCCTGCGGGTTCTCGGCGGCGTCGCCGTCGCGATTCTCTGCCCCAGCAGCCGGCGGGCGCCGCTGAAGAGGGAGTACGGCGACATCGACCTGGTGACGACGGGGTCGGCCCGAGCCGATGTGGTCGAGTTGATGAAAGCGCTCGGCTACGCCGGCGATCGCGAGTTCAACACGCTCCACGGACACCGCCGCCTCTTCTTCTGGGATGAGGGCAACGGCCGCCAGGTCGACGTCTTCGTCGACGAGGCGAATCTCTGCCACCGGATCGACCTCAGCCGCCGGCTGGACCTCGTCCCCTTGACCGTTTCGCTCGCCGACTTGGTGGTGCTGAAGCTGCAGATCGTCGAGACCAACGAAAAGGACTACCTGGACCTCTGCGCGATCTTCGCCGACCATGACCTGACCGCGGACGAGAGTGGGGTGAACACGGCGTACATCGCTCACCTCTGCGCAGGCGACTGGGGGCTCTGGAGAACGATCGAGATGGTGGCCGAGCGGAGCCAGCAGTTCGCCCTCGAGCTGCCGGAATTCGATGCCGCCGAGCCGGTCGCCGAACGCCTGCAGACGCTGCGTTCGGAGCTGGTCAGTACCCCCAAGACCCGGCGGTGGAAGCTACGGGCGCGAGTCGGGGAGAAGAAGCGCTGGTACGAGATACCCGAAGAGGTTCATTAGGAATGGTCGTGTCACGTCCATTGGATAGTCTCGCCCGTGTGAATGGTCTGACTAATCGCCTTTGTAGAGGCCAAGCGTGACGCGCCCGCGGCGCGGCGAACCACGCGCGAGAACGAAGATCCTTGAAGCGAGCCGGAAGCTGTTTTCCCGCCGCGGTTTCTCCGAGACCTCGATGGGCGACATCGCCAAAGCGGCGCAGGTGGCGAGAGCCACCGTCTACAACAACTTCGACGATAAGCAGGACATTCTCGCCGAGATCATCCGCGACTACATGACCGGCTACGCCTTGATCTCCGCCCGGCTGCGCGAAAACGCCCGCTCCGGGGAAACCTCCTTCGACCTGATCCAGGAGATGGTCCGCGAAGCGCTCAGCTGGCGGGTCAAGAACGCCGATCTGCGGCCGATCGTCGCCGTCGCCAAGAACCTGCGCGGGAGCGGCTGGGAGGAGGCCGACAAAGCGGCTGACGATGCCCTGCTGGGGTGGATAGTGGACGTCCACGCCGCCGACGCGGATGCCGGCCTTATCCGCAAGGACATCGACCTCGAGTTCGCCGTTCGCGCGGCGTTCGCGATGATCGAGTCGGTCCTCTCGAAATTCGACGTCTCCTCCAGCGAGGAGGAAATCGACAAGGTCGCCCACCAGCTCGCCCTTCTCCACTGGTACTCGATCTGCTCGGTGCCGCCCGAGGAAGCGCCCCAGAGCCCCCTCGGCCGCAAACCGGCGCCGGCCAGTCCATAGACAGGCTGTCTAATCTCAATTAATCTGTGTGGGCTCTTGTCCGCACCAGACCATGCCGCGGGGGATCTGGCTCACCTGATCCATCCCCTCACCGACCACTCTCAGCTGGCCGCGAAGGGTCCCTTGGTGCTCGTCCGCGGCGAGGGCTGCGAACTCGTCACCGCGGACGGCCGGCGGCTGATCGACGGGATGGCCGGGCTGTGGTCGGCGAACCTCGGCCACGACCGGGAGGATCTGGTCGCCGCCGCCACCGAGCAGATGCGGACGCTGCCCTATGCCGCCACCTTCGGCGGCGTCTCTTCACCGCCCGCGATCGAACTGGCGGAGCGAGTGGCCGGGCTGGCCCCCGCGGGTCTCAGCGGCGTCTTCTTCGTCAGCGGCGGCAGCGAAGCGAACGAGACCGCGATCAAGCTGGCGCGGCGCCACTGGGTCCGCCGCGGCCAGCCGCAGAAGTCGATCGTCATCGCCCATGACCGCGGCTACCACGGCCTCTCGGGCGTGACCACCACGGCCACCCGCCTGCCGGCCTACCACCCCGAATTCGGAGCCGAAGCCCCCGACGTGGTCGAGGTCCCGGCGCCGTATCCCTACCGCTGCCCCGATGCAGTTCCCTGCGAGCCCGAGAGTTGCCCCGTCTGCCGCGGCGAGGTGCTCGAGCAGCGGATCGGGGAGCTCGGGGCCGACCGGGTCGCGGCCGTGATCGTCGAGCCGGTCTTCGGCTCCGGCGGGGTGATCGTGCCCCCGCGCGGCTACCTGCGGCGGCTGCGCGAGGTCTGCGACCGCAGCGGCGTGCTGCTGATCGTCGACGAGGTGATCACCGGCTTCGGCCGCACCGGAGCCTGGTTCGGATGCGACCACGAGGACGTCTCGCCGGACATGATCACCTTCGCCAAGGGCGTGACCAGCAGCTACGTTCCGCTCGGCGGCGTGATCGTCTCCGACGAGCTCTGGGACGACCTGCGGGACCCGCGGCAGCGTCCTGGATACCTCATGCACGGGTTCACGCACTCGGGGCACCCGGTCGCCTGCGCCGTCGGCCTGGCCAGCATCGAGGCGATCGAGCGGGAGGGGCTGCTCGATCGCGTCAACCGGCTGAGCGAGTGCCTCGCCGAGCTGATCGCGCCGCTGCGCGAGCACCCCGAAGTCGGCGAGGTGCGGCAGGCGGGGCTGATGGTCGGGGTCGAGCTCGTCTGCGACAAGCCGACGCGTCAGCGCTGGCCGGTCGAGGCCGACCGCGGTCGCCGGGCCGCGCTCGCAGCGCGAGAGCGCGGGCTTCTCACCCGCGGACTTCTCGACGACGTCCTCTGCCTGGCGCCGCCGTTCACGATCTCCGACGAGCTGTTGGAGCGGTCGGTGGAGATCCTCGGTGCCGGCATCGACGCCACCGCAGACCTCCACCGCTGAGGCGGCTGCCTAGGGCAGGTACTTTTCCGCCTGTTCCTTGGCTTCTTCGATGCCCTTTTCGGCCTTCGCCTGGCCTTCTTCGAGAGCCTCTTCGGCTTCCTTCTGCGCCTTTTCGATCTTCTTCTTGGTCTTGCCGCTGGCCTGTTCCTTGGCTTCTTCGAGACCCTTCTTGGTCGTTTCGGCGCCTTCTTCGATCGCTTCTTCAGCCTTCTTGGTGCCTTCTTCGACCTGCGTTTCGGCCTGCTCGCGGACCGTGTTGCTTTCGTCGCTGCTGCTGCTGCCGCAGCCGGACCAGGCTGCTCCTGCGGCGGCGAGCGCGAGCACGGCGAAGAGGGAATAGAAGGTGCGCAGCTTTCTGCTCATGTAGATGCTCCCGATCGGTCGCTGGTTAACGTGGTGCGGCAGTGAATCAGACGCAGCCTGACAGCTTCGAGGACCTCGTGGCCGACGCGATTGACGCGCTTCCCGAGGAGTTCCAGCGCGTGATCGAGCGGGTGGCGGTCGTTGTCTCCGATCTCGGCACCGAACGCAATGCCTACGGCGAGTACTTCGGCGACGGGATCGCGGCGGAACGCTACGAGGACCGGATCGTCATCTACCGCGACACGCTCGAACGGGACTTCGGCCACGACCGCGAGCTGCTCGCCCGCCAGGTCGAGCGGACGCTGCGCCACGAGCTGGCCAACCACCTCGGCTGGGACGAGGGCGGCGTCGGCGGCCTCGGGCTCTAGGCGCTAACTGGCGACGCGGCAGACGCGCAGCAGGGTTTCGCTGATTTCCGGGTGACCGTCGAAGCGGAAGCTGCCCCGCGCGAAGGGGAAGATCGCTTCGTTCAGGTCGGCCGGGGTCCGGCAGGCCGCGGAGACGTAGCTGCGGCGCTTGCCGCCGAAGGTGTAGCGGCGGCCGATCGTCAGGTCGATTTCCGTGACCGAGCCGAGGTCGCCCGCCAGGCGCGGGATGTTCGCCCGCAGCACGGTGCCGAAATCGCCCTTCTGGAGATGGCCGATGGTCAGCGGCACAACCAGCGTGAAGCGGACGGGGGTGGCGCCGAAGAGGTGGAGCAGCAGGGCCTGGCGGCCGTGACTGCGGCTGTTGAAGGCGAGGATTTCCCCCGAGGTCTCGATCTCGCGCCCGAGCTTGACGACGGCGTGGAAGCGCCCGCGCCCGACCAGGGAGGGCCGGCAGCGCGCCAGGGCGGCCTTGCTGCTGGTCGACTGCAGCGTCGGCGCCGTGCAGACGGGCAGGCCGGTGGTTTCGAGCTGGCCGTTGCGGTTGATCGCGACTTCGATCCGGCGCAGCGGCGGCGGATGGCTGCCGTCGGCGGTGGCGACCCGGCCGGTCACGTTGACGTCGACCGGAGCCGGGCGCAGGCGCGGCAGCACGTGCGGAGCGAAATCGGCGTTGAAGGTGACCACGATCCCGTCCTTGGCGACCCTGACGGCCTGCGAGCTGGCCACCCAGACGAGAGTCAGGGCGAGGATCGCGATGAAGATGAGGGTCCGGCGGCGCATGCTCCCGGGGACGAGTCTAGGCGCCGGAATCTGCGGCTAGGGTTGAGCAATGGTTGAGCCTTCCCGCTGGGCCGAGCTCTCTGCCGGGGACGAGTTCGCCGGCTACCGGATCGAGCGCCGGCTGGGGCGTGGGGGGATGGGGATCATCTACCTGGCGACCGAGCCGGGCCTGGAGCGATCGGTGGCGCTGAAGCTGATCGCGCCCGAGGCCGCCGCCGACGAGGTCTTCGCCCGGCGCTTTGCCGAGGAGTCCCGCATCGCCGCCTCGATCGAGCACCCCAACGTGGTTCCGATCTACGCCGCCGGCGAGGAGGACGGGGTGCCGTGGATCGCGATGCGCTTCGTCGCCGGCTCCGACCTGCAGCGGCGGGTCGCCCGCGAGGGTGGGCTCGAGCCGGCCGACGCGGTCAGCCTGATCGCCCAGATCGGCAACGGGCTCGACGCGATCCACGCCGCCGGCCTGGTCCACCGCGACGTCAAGCCGGCCAACGTCCTGCTCAGCGGCGAGGCCGGCGGCGAGCACGCCTACCTCACCGACTTCGGCGTCGCCCGCAACGTCGCCACCCAGTCCGGCCTGACCCAGACCGGCCGCTTCGTCGGCACCCTCGACTACGTCGCCCCGGAGCAGATCTCCGGCGAGCCGATCGACGCCCGGGTCGACGTCTACGCCCTCGGCTGCCTGCTCTTCAAGCTCCTGACCGGCGAGGTGCCCTTCCCGCGCGAGGGCGAGGCGGCGCGCCTCTACGCCCACCTCCACGACCCGCCGCCGGCCCCTTCGCTCTACGCCCCGGCCGTGCCGATGGCGCTCGACGACGTCGTCGTCCGGGCAATGTCGAAGTCACCGGAGGATCGCTACCCCTCCGCCGGCGACCTCGGCCGGGCGGCGCAGGCCGCCCTCATCGGGACCGCGGTCTCGATCCCGGAGCGCACCGTCGCCACCGGCGCCGCCGCGACGCGGGAGCGGCGCTCGCCCGAGCCGGGACCGCGCGAGGTCCCCACCGGCAAGCTCCCCGACGAGCCGGCTGGCGAGCGCTCGCGGCGGCCACTGCTGATCGGCGCCGGGGTGATGGCACTCGTCCTCCTCGCCGCGGTCGTCGCGCTGATCGCGAGCGGGGGAGGCGACGGCGGCAGCGCCAGCGGCGATACCAACGCCGCCAAGACCACGACGACGAAGGAGGCGAAGGAAAAGCCGAAGCCCAAGCCGCAGACGCTGACCGAGGCCGAGCTGATCCGCCAGGGCGACGAAATCTGCGAAGAAAGCCGCGACAAGTTCCTCCGCTTCCGCGATCCCGAAGCGGAGGTGGTTCCCGACGTGGCCTACTCCCGGGTGCTGGTCGGGATCTCCACCAACGCCGTCGAGCAGTTCGAAGCGCTCGTCCCGCCGCCATCGCTGAAGACGGCATACGACCGCTACCTCGCCTCGCAGCGGGAAGTCAAGCAGTGGGATCGCGACGCCCTCGCCGCCGCCGAGGCCGAAGACCCGAGCGCCTACGTCGAAGCCCGCGAAACGCGCACCGCCACCGAAGCCGACCGCAAGCAGATGGCGGAAGCGATCGGCTTCCACGTCTGCAGCGGCAGCGAAGCCTGAGCCGGGCCGGCTCAGTCGTCTTTGCCGTCGCCGGGGTGGGTGATGCGTTCGGCTCGTTCGCGAACTTCTTCGCTGGCTTCGCGGGTCGCGGCGAAGGCCTCCTCTTTTGCCGCGGCCAGGCCCTCGCTGGGCTTGCCGCCGACGATGTCGCGGAAGGCGTTCTTGAAGCGCTCGGTGCGGCGGTCCGGGGGGAAGCGCTCCTCCGAGCGGGCCTGCTTCTTCGGGTGGCGATCGCCGTAGCGCCGCCGGGCCCAGGCCGAGCTCGGCTTGCCGAGGCGGCAGGCGCCGTAGAGGGCGACGGGGAAGACGAAGAAGCCGATGCAGCCGTGCAGGATCCTGCCCTTGGCGAAGCAGATCGCGACGAGGAGGAAGACGACCAGGGCGCTGAGGACGGTGCCGAGGATCGAGCCGATCGAGCCGTCTTCGATCGTGAACGGGGTGAAGCCGAGCAGCGCCAGCAGCATCAGCGCCGCGGCGATCACCGTCGCGTCGATCGAGCTGCGCCCCTCCTCGGCCCAGTAGACGTCGTCGAGGTAGACCCAGAGCGCGAACTCGTCGATCGTCAGGCCGGCGCCGATCCCGAAGGCGAAGGCGCAGATCTCCGTCCAGGGGCTGTTGCCGAAGGCGGCGAAACCGCCGGCCCCGGCGACCATCATCGTCACGATCCCGAAGACGAGGTGGTGGAGGTGGACGCCGCTGTCGCTGACGATGCTGCCCGGCCACCAGGGGACCTTGGGGCTGCGCATCAGCCTGGTGCTCATGCGGATGAAGGCGAAGGAGAGGATGAACCCGATCAGGACCAGGTAGAGGCCCTGCAGCTCGTGTTCGGCGATCCGGTCGTAGAAGTCGCCGAAGACGGAGGCGGTGGTCATGCCGGCACCGGACTCAGGCGGACCGGAGGCGCCTCGCCGTCCTTCTCTCGCATCAGCTCGACCGTCAGCAGCACCGCGGCGACGGCGAAGACGGGGGAGAGGGCGGCATCGGCGAGGGACTCCGCCAGCCAGGTGGCGAGGAAGGTGTGGCCGAAGAGATCGTGGACCAGGGTGGCCAGGCCGGCACCGATCGCGTCGCCGACGAGCTCGATCGGGACGAGCACCAGGAAGACGAGCCAGAAGTTGCCGCGGACGAGAGCGAGGCTGCGGCGCAGGGCGCCGAGCGCGGTCCTGTCCTCGAGCTCGACCACCGGGCCGGCGAGTCCGAGCCAGACGTAGGCGAGGACGCCGGGAACGAAGACGAGCAGCAGTCCGAGGCCGACGATCGCGACGAAGATCAGGTCGACAGCGATCAGCCGGCCGTAGTTGAGCCGCCGGGCGATCTCGCGCAGCGGCGGCGGGTCCTCGCCGTGCGGGTGGGTGAGCGAGACCGCGATCGCGCCGCTGAAGAAGACCTCGCCCAGCAGCCCGGTGAGGGTGACGGCGCCGACGGCGAGCGCCAGCGCCGCGAGTTTGATCCCGTTGGTGATGTTCAGCGCGTCGAGTTCGACGTTCAGCGTCAGCGCGCTCAGCAGCCCGATCGGGACGAAGACGATCACCGCCAGCAGCAGGATCGAGGACGCCCAGCCCCAGTAGGTGCGCCAGATCTGCGCGTAGGTGGCGGCGAGCCGGCGGTGCAGGTTCACCGGCGCCGGTCCCGCCGGCCCGACGGGCGCCGTCCCCGCTCTTCGAGCCGCGACTGGCTCGACTCCGACGCCGGCATCCGCTTGAGGTTGCCGAGCTCGGGCAGCAGCAGCTCTTCGGCGCAGCGCCGGTGCCAGTGGTGATGGTCTGTGCCGCCGAGACGGCGCACGTACTGGACGACGGTGTGCTCCTCGCCGACGGGAATGTCCCCGTGGCAGCCGGGGCAGTGGTAGAGCTTGCGGGCGATTCCTCGGATCAGCCAGGTCTCGTCGCCCTCTTCGTTCAGCCCGGTGAGGGACCAGCGCATGCTCGGGAGTCCCTCGAACTGGCTCACCTCAGCGCCGCCTCGACATCCAGGCGAAGCCGGCGGCCATCGCCACGTTGGCGACTCCGGCGAGCTGCAGGCCGAGCTTTGCCCCTGGTCGGCTGACCGCCGGCGAGGCCGACCAGAGCGCGTCGGTCGCGATCTCCGTCCCCCGCAGCCAGGCGAGCGACTGCCAGTCGCCGGAGGTGCCGCGCCGGTCTGCCACCAGGTGCGCGGCGGCGAAGGTCAGCCAGATCGGCCCGCAGCGGCGGAAGAGGTGTCTGGCGTCCGGCGAGGGCTCGTCGTGGCCGAGCACCTTGAGGGTCGCCTCGGGTGCCGCGATCGCAGCGCTGCCGAGCAGCAGGTCGAAGGCGATCATGTTTCTGTTGGTGAGGCGCAGGGCCTTTTCGAGGGTCATCTTCAACGAATCCAACCAGAACCCGGAAGGGAAAGGGTCAGGTTCGGCGAAATGGACCGCCGTGACCAAGACCGCGACGAAGTCCCCACAGCTCAAAAGCCTTTCCGACTACATCCAGGAGCGTTTCGACGAGTTCTCGCGCTCCCAGAAGGACGTCGCCCGCTACATCGTCGACCATCTCGACGAGGCAGCCTTCCTCACCGCCGAGGAGCTGGCCCGGAGAGCGAGCACCTCGTCCTCGACGGTGGTGCGCTTCTCCCAGGCCCTCGGCTTCGAGGGCTACCCCGAGCTCCAGCAGGCGGCGATCGAGGAGTACCGCACGACGATCGCCACCAGCGGCGCCAACGGCGGGGCCCTCTTCTCCTTCGACCACTCCGAGCTGGAGGGATCGCTCAGCGCCGACTACTCGAACCTCGAGGAAACCGCGCGCAAGCTGACCGCCGAGCAGGTCGACGCCTCCGTCGCCGCCCTGGCGACGGCGCAGCGGATCGTGATCGTCGGCGTCGACCAGATGGCCTTCTTCGCCAGCTACCTGCGCCACACCCTCAGCCTGCTCGACATCCGCGCCGAGATCGTCGCCAGCACCGGCGGCGAGTCGCTCCAGCGCCTCGGCCGGATCGACGAGAACACGCTGGTCATCACCCTTTCCGCCGGCCGCGCCCACCCGCTGCTGCTGCGGGCGATGAAACTGGCTCTGCACCGCGGCGCCCGCACCCTGGCGATCTCCGACGCCTCGATGTCCGAGGTCGGCGAGCACGCCGAGCTGACGCTCTACTTCTCCTCGAACAGCCCCAGCTTCACGCGCAGCCACACGGCTCTTATGGCGCTTGTCCAAGGTTTGGCCCACGGTCTGTACGCACGGGATGAAGCCGCGCACAAAGACCGCATTCGTGCCTACAAACTGAAGTAACGCTGGAGGCAGGCCGGCATCTCCGCCACGTAAGATGGCCGGGATGACTGAGCGCGCGACGTTTCGACTGAAAAGCGGCCTCGCCGAGATGCTGAAAGGCGGGGTGATCATGGACGTGGTCACCCCCGAGGAGGCGAAGATCGCCGAGGAGGCCGGCGCCTGCGCGGTGATGGCCCTCGAGCGGGTCCCCGCCGACATCCGCCGTGACGGCGGCGTCGCCCGGATGTCCGACCCGGCGATGATCAAAGGGATCCAGAAGGCGGTCTCGATCCCGGTGATGGCCAAGGCCCGGATCGGTCACTTCGCCGAGGCCCAGGTCCTGCAGGCGCTGGAAGTCGACTACATCGACGAGTCCGAGGTGCTGACCCCGGCCGACGAGCGCAACCACATCGAGAAGCTCGCCTTCGACGTGCCCTTCGTCTGCGGCGCGACCAACCTCGGCGAGGCGCTGCGGCGCGTCGGCGAGGGGGCGGCGATGATCCGCTCCAAGGGCGAGGCCGGCACCGGCAACGTCGTCGAGGCGGTCCGCCACATGCGCGAGATCACCTCCGGGATCAAGCGGCTCGCGCAGCTGCGCCCGGAGGAGCTCTCCGCCGAAGCGAAAGAACACCAGGCGCCGTTCGAGGTAATCCAGGAGGTCGCCGCCGCCGGCCGCCTGCCGGTGCCGCTGTTCTGCGCCGGGGGGATCGCGACGCCGGCCGACGCGGCGCTGATGATGCAGCTGGGAGCCGAGGGGAACTTCGTCGGCTCCGGGATCTTCAAGAGCGGCGACCCTGCGCGGCGCGCCCGGGCGATCGTCGAGGCGACCACCCACTTCAACGACCCCGAGCGGGTCACCGCCGCCTCGATCGGGCTCGGCGAGGCGATGCCCGGTCTCGAGATCGGCGACCTCGCCGCCGAAGACGCCCTGCTGCAGAACCGCGGAGCGTAGGTGGCTGACCTCGAGGTCGGCGTCCTCGCTCTGCAGGGTGACTTCGAAGCCCACGCGAAGACCCTGCGCCAGCTCGGGGCCGAGCCGAGCGAAGTCCGCACCCCGGCCGACATGGAGGGGCTCGACGCCCTGGTCATCCCCGGTGGCGAGAGCACGACGATCGGCAAGCTGATCGCCTCGGCCGAACTGGAGCCCGCGCTGCGCGCCCACCACGAAGCCGGACGGCCGGTCCTCGGCACCTGCGCCGGCCTGATCGTCTGCGACGCCGACCACCTCGGCTTCATCGACGCGACCGCACGGCGGAACGCCTTCGGCCGCCAGCTGCAGAGCTTCGAGGCCGAACTCGAGGTCGAGGGCGCCGGCGACGAGCCGCTGCGCGCCGTCTTCATCCGCGCGCCTTGGGTCGAGCGACACGGGGCCGGGGTGGAGGTGCTCGCCTCCTACGAGGGCCACCCGGTGGCGATCCGCGAGGGGAACGTCCTCGCCTGCGCCTTCCACCCGGAGCTGACCGACGACCCGCGGTTCCACGCGATCTTCATGGCGATGACCACGGCCGCCCGCGAACGGGCGGGAGAGGAGGCGAGACGATGAGCGGAGGCGATCCCCGGGTCCAGAACCTGGCGAAGATCCTGGTCGGCTACTCGACCAAGGTGCAGGAGGACGACGTCGTCGCGATCGACGGCGAGAGCGCCGCGGCGCCGCTGCTGCTGGCGGTCTACGAGGAGGTGCTGCAGGCGGGCGGCCACCCGGTCCTCAACGTCGCCCTCGACGGCCAGATCGCCGCCTACTTCAAACACGCCTCCGACAAGCAGCTGGAATGGATCTCGCCCTTCGCCGAGTGGATGGTCGACAACGTCGACGTGCGGATCGCGATCGGCGCCAGCACCAACACGCGCGAGCTCTCCGGCGTGGCGCCGGAGCGCCAGACGCTGCGCCAGTCGGTCACCGGCGACCTGATGACGCGGGCGATGAAGCGCAGCGCCGAAGGCTCGTTCCGCTGGTGCTACACGCTCTTCCCGACCAGCGCCTACGCCTCCGAGGCGGAGATGAGCCTGGCCGACTACGAAGACTTCTACTACGGCGCCTGCCTGGCGACCGACCCCGAGCCGCTGACCGCCTGGAAGCGCGCCTCGGAGGAGACGACCCGCTTGGCCGACTGGATCGAGGGCCACGAGGAGGTGCGGGTGACGGCGCCGGGGACCGACATCAAGCTCGGCATCGCCGGCCGCACCTTCATCCCCTGCGTCGGCGACAACAACATGCCCGACGGCGAGTTCTTCACCGGCCCGGTCGAGGACTCGGTCGAGGGCGAGGTCAGCTTCCACCTGCCGGCGGTGATCGGCGGCCGCGAGGTCTCCGGCGTGCGCCTGCGCTTCGAGGCCGGCAGGGTCGTCGACGCCTCGGCCGAGCGCGGCGAGGAGTACCTGCTGAAGCTGCTCGACACCGACGAGGGGGCTCGCACCCTGGGTGAGCTCGGGATCGGGACCAACTACGGGATCGCCAAAGGCACCCGCGAGGTCCTGCTCGACGAGAAGATCGGCGGCACCGTCCACATGGCGGTCGGCAGCAGCTACCCCGAGTCCGGCGGCGAGAACGAGTCCGCAGTCCACACCGACCTCGTCTGCGACCTCCGCCTGGGCGGCAAGCTAGAAGTAGACGGCGTCGTGATGCAGGAAGACGGAAAGTTCGTCGTCTGACGCGTCATGACCGGCGCATTTCGGCGTCCTCACTCGGTCATGTGCAGAGCACACTCCCTCGATCGTCCTTGAACTGCTTGGTCCTGACGCGTCAGGGGCTATTGATCGGGCAGCGGGGACCCGGCGAGGAGGAAGAACCAGAGGGTTAGGGCGAGGGCGGCGAGCATTACCGAGGCCATCAGCACCGCCTCGACCACCGTCACCGAGTGGGCGACGGGGCTGGTGTCCCGCATGCTCTTCAGCCAGCTGGGGCGCATCGGCGCCAGGCGATTGGTGCCGGTGATGCGGATGTAGAGGTTGTTGAGGCGGCCGATCAGCCAGGCGACGATGAGGATCGAGGAGACGATCCCGACCGCGACGACGGCGTAGGGGCCGCCGCTCGGGAACTGCGTCTCGGAGAGCTTCGAGGCGATGTAGACCCAGCTCAGCGGGATCGCGGTCCAGAGCGAGAAGGCGGCGAGCAGCATCGCGACGAAGACCAGCCCCGCGGCGAGGGCGCGTCCGGCTCCGTGGGTTCTCTCCGTGGTGTCCATGCAGCGACTTCATAGAATGGCAGGACATGTCCGGGCACTCCAAGTGGCACTCGATCAAACACAAGAAGGGCGCCGCCGACGCCAAACGCGGCAAGCTCTTCAGCAAGCTCGCGCGGGCGATCACTGTCGCCGCGCGCGACGGCGGCGGTGACGTCAGCGGCAACCCGACCCTGGCTACCGCAGTGCAGAAGGCCAAAGACGCCTCGATGCCCAAGGACAAGATCCAGAAAGCGATCGACGTCGGCACGGGGGCCGGGGCCGATGGCGCCGCGATCGAACGGATCATGTACGAGGGCTACGGCCCCGCCGGAGTCGCGGTCTTGGTCGAGGCTCTGACCGACAACCGCAACCGCGCCAGCGCCGAGATCCGCCACGCCTTCTCCAAACACGGCGGCAGCCTCGGGGAGCCGGGCTCGGTCGCCTGGATCTTCGAGAAAAAGGGGTCGATAGTCGTCGACGGCGGCAGTTACGGCGAGGACGACCTGATCGGCGCGATCGACGCCGGCGCCGAGGATGTGCGCGAGGACGAGGACAAGCTCAGGGTGATCTGCGAGCCGACCGACCTCACCTCCATACGCGAAGCGCTCGAGGGGGAAGGCATCGAGGTCGAGTCCGCCGGGCTGGTGACCGAGCCGAAAAGCACCGTCGAGCTCAAAGGACATGACGCTGAGCGGATCCTGAAGCTGCTGGACGCGCTCGACGACCAGGACGACGTCGACGAGGTCTATGCGAACTTCGATATTCCGGCGGAGGTTCTGGAGAAACTGGCTGCGTAGCCCCTCCGGCGACAGGTGGGAAGGCATCCGACCCGACTCCGAGAATCACTACTTATGCAAGTTGTGATGGGTATTGATCCTGGTGCTGCCAACCTTGGTTTTGGGATCGTGCGGGTGGAGGGCAGTCATATGGTTGCTCTTGATGGAGGGGTGGTGGAGACCACGCCCGATCAGCCGATGGAGCGGCGGCTGGAGCGGATTCATCGCGCTTTGGCGGAGCTGCTCGCCTGGCATGAGCCGAAGGCGATGGCGATCGAGGAGGTCTACTTCGGCAAGAACGTGCGCTCGGCGATGGCCGTCGGCCAGGCCAGCGGGGTGGCGATGCTGGCCGCCGCCGAACGCGGGATCGAGTGCTTCGCCTACACCCCGCAGGCGATCAAGATGGCCGTCTGCGGCTCTGGCGGCGCCGGCAAGCGCCAGGTGCAAAAGATGGTCGGGACGCTCCTCGGCCTGCCCGAGCCGCCGACCCCCGATCACGCCGCCGACGCCCTCGCGGTTGCGATCTGCCACGGCAACGGCAGCGGCCACCGCAAAGCGGTCGACGTGGCGCGGGAAGCGACGAGCGCGCTGCGCGGGGAGCAGATCGCCGGGTGATCGCCGCGGTGCGTGGAGAGGTGATGGTCCGACGGCCCGATCACGTCGTGATCGACGCGGCCGGCGTCGGCTACCGGCTGACCGTCTCCTCGGAGACCCTGAAAGCCGTCCCGGCGACGGGGCGCGACGCCTTCCTGCACGCCGAGCTGATCTCCCGCGAGGACTCCCTCTCTCTCTACGGGTTCTCCTCCGAGGAGGAGCGGGATCTCTTCCGGCTGCTGATCACGGTCAGCGGCGTCGGGCCGAAAGTCGCGATCGCGACCCTCTCCGGCGGCACCGCCCGCGACCTGCTGCGCGCGATCGCGGCCGGCGACGCGAAACGGTTCCAGGCCGTGCCCGGGATCGGCAAACGGACCTCGGAGCGGATCATCGTCGAGCTGCGCGAGAAAGTCTCCGGCGCGCTAGAGGAAGAGGTTGCCCTGGGCGGCGCCGAGGACGGCGACCCCCGCTCGCTCGCCCGCGACGGCCTCGTCAACCTCGGCTACGCGCCGCTGGAGGCCGAGCAGCTGCTCGACGGGGTGGAGGGCTCCGAGCCCCAGGACCTGGTGGCGGCCGCCCTGCGTAAGGCCGCCTCGTCGAGGAACGCGGCGTGACCGGCGAGCCACCGGACATCGGGGGCAACCGGATCCGCACGCCCGGGATCGGCGAGGAGCCGGTGCCGGTAGACGCCGAGGTCAAGGTCCACGACGCCCGCGCCGAGGCTCCCGACGAGGACCTCGACCGCTCCCTGCGGCCGCCGACGCTGGAGGACTTCGTCAACCAGACCCAGGTGACCGACCAGCTGGCGATCTTCATCGAGGCCGCCAAGCGCCGCGGTGAGCCGCTCGACCACGTTCTGCTCGCCGGCCCGCCCGGCCTCGGCAAGACCTCGCTCGCGAACATCGTCGCGGCCGAGCTGGGGGTGCCGATGGTCCAGACCGCGGGCCCGGCGCTGGAGCGCAAGGCCGACGTCGCCTCCTTCCTCACCGCCCTGGAGCCCGGCAGCGTCTTCTTCATCGACGAGATCCACCGCCTCGGGCGGGCCGTCGAGGAGACCCTCTACCCGGCGATGGAGGACGGCGAGCTGCCGGTCGTCCTGGGCCAGGGCGCGGGCGCCCGCACGGTGACGCTGCCGCTGCCGCCGTTCACGCTGGTCGGCGCGACTACGCGGTCGGGGCTGCTGACCACGCCGCTGCGCGACCGCTTCGGCGTCTCCCACCGGCTCGAGTACTACGCGACCGAGCACCTGGCGCTGATCATCGAGCGCTCGGCCGGGATCCTCGGGGTCGAGATCGACGCCGAGGGGGCGGAGACGATCGCCTCGCGCTCGCGGGGAACGCCGCGGGTCGCCAACCGCTTGCTGAAGCGGGTCCGGGACTTCGCCCAGGTGAAGGGATCGGGGCGGATCGGCGCCGACGTCGCCGCCGGGGCGCTGGAGATGCTCGAGGTTGACGCCGGCGGGCTCGATCGCAGCGACCGCGCCCTGGTCGAAACGATCGCGACCAAGTTCGGCGGCGGCCCCGTCGGGCTCTCGACTCTTGCGGTCGCGATCGGCGAGGAGCAGGACACGATCGAGGACGTCCTCGAGCCCTATTTGCTCCAGCAGGGGCTGCTGAAGCGGACCCCGCGCGGGAGGGTTCTGACCCAGCGCGCGTACGAGCATCTAGGCCTACCGATGCCGGAAGGTGCGGCGAGCCTCTTCTGAGCCGCGCCAGCTAGCCTGTCGAACATGCCGTTCTTCATCTGTCCGAATTGTGGGCACCGGGAGGTGAGCGGGGAGCGCACCGCGGGTTTCAGCACCCGTCCCAAGGGCTGCTCTAAATGCGGCTTCGGCTTTGTCTTCGAATTACTCGACGATTATTATCCGGCTCCCAATGCCGCCTTTTTCGTCTGTGACAAGCAGGAACGCGTGATCGACGCCGGCAAAGGCAGCTTCGAGCTGACCGGTTTGACCGACGAGGACGTGATCGGCCGCCCGGTCCGTGAGGTCCTCGGGCTCGACTGGATCGACAACGGCGACGGTGGGGTCGAGGCCGACACCGACGGCGACGGCGTCAGCGACCCGATCGAGACCTCGCTGGAGTGGGGGGTCCGCTCGCTCGGCAAGCGGGTCTCCGTCAACGCCGAGGGTGACCTGCCGGCGCGCGCGGTCGCCGACGTCTTCCCCGCCTACGACGACGACGGGGGCCTGCTCCTCGTCCTCACCCCGGAGGGCTAGCGATGGGTACCCGGCGCGGCCACGTCCTGGTTCTCCTGCTCGTCCTCGGGCTGGTGATCGTCTCCGGGGTCGTCATCGCGGCGAAGGAGACGAAGCTCGGCCTCGATCTGCAGGGCGGCCTCGAGCTCGTCTACGAGGGGCAGCCGACCGGCACTGCCACCGAAGTCACCGGCGAAGACATCGAAGAGTCGATCTCGATCATCGAACAGCGGATCAACAAGCTCGGCGTCTCCGAGCCCGAGGTCGCGCGGCTGGGCAACGAAAACATCACCGTCAGCCTCCCCGGCGTCACCGACGCCAATCGCGCCGCCGAACAGGTGGGAACGACGGCGCAGCTCTACTTCTACGACTGGGAGCCGAACCTGATCGGCCCGGAGAAGGCGATCGGCGGCAAACCCGGCCAGCCGTCCGAAAGCGCGCTGAAAGAATCGGAAAAACGGTGGCTCGCCGCGGGGCGCAACCCGAAAAAACCCGAACAGGCGAGGCTGGTCTTCGCCGGCGCCTACCCGACCGCCTACGAAGCGGCGCTGCTCGCCGCCGAACAGGAACCGGACGAAAACTGCGAAAACTGCTCGGTCGCCAAACCCCGCTACTACCTGTTCGAGAAAGCGCCGCCGCACGAACTGGTCGCCGGGCCCGAGCTGGCGAAGAAGGACCTCTACGTCAGCCCGACCGGGAAAAAACTGCCAAAAGACGGGATCGTCGTCGAAGTGCCCGCCGGCACGGTGCTGGTCTCCGAATTGCCGGTCGACGAAGAAGGCAAGGTCGTTGAGGACGCCGACCCCGGCTGGTACGCGCTGAAAGACAACCCGGCGCTGAGCGGGCACGACATCACCAACCCCGAACAGTCCTACGCGCCCAACACCAACGAACCGATCGTTACCTTCAACTTCACGGGGGCGGGCCAGGACTCCTTCCAGGAAGTGACCCGCGCGATCGCCCAGCGCGGCCAGGCCTCGGCGATTGGCCCGGTCAGCAGGGAACAGGCCGAAGAACTCTCGGGCCACTTCGCGGTCGTCCTCGACAACGAAGTCAAAACCCGGCCGATCATCAATTTCTCCGAAAACCCCGACGGGATCGACGGCCGCCAGGGCGCCCAGATCTCGGGCGGCTTCAACGACATCGACGAGGCCCAGGAACTGGCGACGACCCTGCAGATCGGCGCCCTGCCGATCAACCTCAAACTGATCAGCCAGACCCAGGTCTCGGCGACCCTCGGCAGCGAAGCCCTCCACCAGGGCGTCAAAGCCGGCCTCGTCGGCTTCGCCCTGGTGATCCTCTTCCTGCTCCTCTACTACCGCTTCCTCGGCCTGATCGCCTCGATCGCCCTCGGCGCCTACGCGGTCATCTTCTTCGCTCTGATCGACCTGATCCCGATCACCCTGACCCTGCCGGGGATCGCCGGCCTGGTCCTGACGATCGGGGTCGCGGCCGACTCGAACATCGTCATCTTCGAGCGAATAAAGGAGGAGGTCCGGGCTGGACGCTCGATGTCGAGCGCGATCGCCGCTGGCTACAAACGCGGCATCAGCACGATCATCGACGCCAACGTCGTCACCCTGCTGACCGCCTTCATCCTCTTCGTCCTCGCCACCTCGGGCGTCAAGGGATTCGCCTTCACCCTCGGCGTCGGCACGATCGTCTCGCTGCTGACCGCGGTCGTCTTCACCCAGGCCCTGCTCGGCAGCATGAGCCGCTCGCGGCTGCTGCGCTCGCCGAGCGCGCTCGGGGCCGGCGGCGAGGGCAAAAAATGGCACTTCGACTTCATGGGCGCGAGCCGCTGGTTCTTCTCGATCTCCGGCGTGATCCTGATCGTCGGCGGCCTCGCCCTGGCGACGAAGCAGCTCAACTTCGGCATCGACTTCGAGTCCGGCACCCGGATCAAGGTGGCGCTGGAACAGTCCACCGACGAGGAAGCCGTGCGCGACGCCCTCGACGAAGCCGGGATCAAGGGCGAGGAGATCCAGCAGGTCGAAAACGACCCGAACTTCGGCGACAACGTCTTCCAGATTCAGTCGCACCAGCTCGAGCCAGGCGAAGTGCGCGAGGCGCAGGCCGCGCTGGAGTCCGAATTCGGGATCGCCGAAGACGGCTTCGACAGCACCAGCGTCGGGCCGACCTTCGGGCAGCAGGTCGCCGACAGCGCCCTGAAGGCATTGATCTTCTCGCTGCTGGTGATCTGCGGCTATGTGGCGCTGCGCTTCGACCCGAAGTTCGCGGTGCCGGTCCTGATCGCGATCTTCCACGACATCCTGATCACCGCAGGCGTCTACTCACTGACCGGAAAAGAGGTGAGCAGCGGTACGGTCGCCGCCTTCCTGACGATCTTGGGTTACTCGATCTACGACACGATCATCGTCTTCGACCGGATCCGCGAGAACGTCCCGCGGATGCCGAGGGCCGCCTTCTCCCAGATCGTCAACCGCTCGATGAGCGAGGTGCTGACGCGGTCGCTGGCGACCAGCTTCTCGACCCTCCTCGGGGTGACCTCGCTGCTGGTCTTCGGCGGCGCCACCCTGCAGGACTTCGCCTTCGCGATGCTGGTCGGGATCGCCTCCGGGACCTACTCCTCGATCTTCATCGCCTCGCCGGTGCTGACCGCCTGGAAGGAACGCGAGCCGGGCTTCGTCCGCCGCCGCCAGCGGATCGCCGAAGACGAGGGCGGCCGGGTCCCGGCCTACGCCGACGAGATCGAGATGGCGAAGCTGCAGCGCGACGACGAAACCGAAGCGAACGCCGCGGCGAAGCTCGAGGATGCCGCCGCGGAGACGGCTCCCGGCGCCGTGGCGACGGCCGAGCGGCCCGAAGATGCAGGCAACGGGACCAGCTCGCGGGAGAACGGCGACACCGATGCCGCCGCCGCGGCCTCGGCCGAGCGCCGCCAGCGGAACGCCGATCGCCGCGCCCGCCGCCAAGCCCGACGCAAGCACGGAAGGGGACGCTAAATGGCGCTGCTCGTTTTCTTCATGATGGGGATCGCCCTCTGGCACTTCACCGTCTTCCTCCCGGACCGCTTCTGGCAGGGGATCGTCGGCGCCTTCATCGGCGCCGTCGTCGGCTCGATCGTCTTCGGGATGATCGTCCAGGAGGCGAGCGGCAAAGCCCTCGGTGACACCGATCTCTCCACCGCGCTGATCGCGATCCCCGGTACCGCGATCGGCTTGGCGGTCGTCTACTTCATCGGCGCCCGCTCCGAAGAGCGAGTCGGCTGAGCCTGACCGCGCTTTTCCCGCACCTTCGGGCTCTCCGGGGGCCCGGCTTCCGCCGCCACGGTTCCTAGCCTGGAAGCGTGCCCGGAGCCATCAGTCCATTTGCCGCGGAGCCCTACTCCTACGCCGAGGTGCACGCCCTGACGGGCGAGCTCGGCCTCAGCGAGCCGGTGGCCGTCACCCTGGTGCGGCGCGGCTACCGGACGCCGGAGCAGGCGCGGGCGTTCCTCGCCGCCGACGAGACCCACTCGCCGTTTGCCTTCGACGGGATGGAGGCGGTAGTCGAGCAGGTCCGTGCGGCGATCGATGCTGAGAAGCGGATCACCGTCCACGGCGACTTCGACGTCGATGGGGTTTGCGCCACCACCGTGATGGTTTCGACCCTGCGCGCCCTGGGAGCGGATTGCGACTGGTTCATCCCCAACCGGATCGAGGACGGCTACGGGCTTTCGGCGGAGAACGTCAGGCGACTGGCGGAGCGGGGGACGGGGCTGCTGCTGACGGTGGACTGCGGAATCACCTCGGTGGAGGAGGTGGCGCTGGCGCGGGAGCTGGGGATGGACGTTGTGGTCACCGACCACCACCAGCAGGCTGCGGAGCTGCCGGACTGCTTGATCCTTCATCCGCAGGTGAGCAATTACCCGTTCGAGGGGCTGTGTGGGACCGCGGTGGCTTGGAAGCTGAGTTGCGCGTTGCGGGGAACGGGGGAGGGACTCGGCGGACAACAGCGGGGAGGGTCCGGCGAGTCCCTCCCCCGTTCCCCCGAGGGCGCCGAGATTGACCTCGATCTGGTGGCTTTGGCGACGGTTGCAGATGTGGTGCCGCTGGTTGGTGAGAACCGGGCGCTCGTGCGGCAGGGCTTGGCGGAGATCAGGCGGGCGCAGCGGCCTGGGATTCGGGCTCTTCTCGAGGCCTCGAAATGCGATCCGGAGCGGTTGGATGAGAGTGACCTCGGGTTCCGGTTGGCGCCGCGGATCAATGCTGCGGGGCGGCTCTATCGGGCGGATGCCGGGGTTGAGCTGTTCCTAACCGAGGACGCGGAGCGCGCTGAGGCGATTGCGGTGGAGCTCAGCCGGGCTAATTCGGAGCGGCGGGCTACCGAGCGTGAGGTCGACACTGCTGCCGAGGCTGCGCGGCGGGAGCTGCCCGAGGGGCTGCGGGAGGCACGCGGGTTCGTCGTCGCCGGGCGAGACTGGCATCCGGGCGTCGTTGGGATCGTTGCCTCGCGTCTGGTCGAGCGCCATCGCCGGCCGGTGGTCGTTGTCTCCCTGGACGGGGACGGGAACGGGCGCGGGTCGGGGCGCAGCATCCCTGGCTTCGACCTGCTGGCCGCGCTCGAGGCCTGTGCCGAGCATCTGGAGGGCTTCGGTGGTCACCGGGCCGCGGCTGGCCTACAGATCAAAGCCGAGAACGTGGAGGCCTTCCAGCGCGCCTTCGCCGCGCACGCCAACGGGGTCCTCAGCGAGGAGGACTTGCTGCGCACCGAAAAGGTCGACGCGATCGTCGGCGGCGTCGGCCTCGGGCTGGAGCTGGCCGAAGAGCTGAAGCAGCTGGCGCCGTTCGGGATGGGCAATCCGGGCGTGCGGCTGCTGGTCCCCTCGGCCCGGGTCAGCGACGTGCGGACGATGGGGGAGGGCAAGCACGCCCGCTTCAGCCTCCACAGCGGCTCCCACCGCGCCCTCGGGGTCGCCTTCGGCCGCGCCAGCCTCGGAGTCGAGGACGAGGACGTCCTCGACGCCAGCGTCCGCCTCGAGCTCAACCACTGGAACGGCTCGGTGGAGCCGCGCGTAGTCCTCCGCGAGCTGCACGCGCTGGAGGAGCCCGAGGCCGACGGTGAGGGCACGAAGGACCCGGTGCTCCCGCACGCCTGCTCGCTCGACGAAGCCGCCTGGTGGTCCCGCTTCGAATCCGAGCTGGCGACCGACCCTGACGCCGAGACCGCAAAAATCCTCCCTGAAGAGGGAATTTTGCGGTCTCGCGTAGGTGGGCGGCGGCGGGTTGGCGGAAACGCGCCGGTGGCGGTTGTGATTGCCGAGCTGGTCTCCAGTGGAGCGGGGGTTTTGGCGGTCTGCGCTGATGCTTCGCGGCGGGCTGGATTGGCCAATGGGGCCACCGGGCTTGCCCGCTTCAACGGCGGTGCGGCGCTGATCGCCTGCCATCGCTGCGGCGACGAGGAGATCGCCCGGCTGGTGACGCGGGCGGAGTCGGGCCTTGCCCTCGTCGACTACGCCGCCCTGGAGTGGAAGCCGCAGCTGGCCGCCGCCTTCGAGCACGTCGTCCTCGTCGATCCGCCCCGCGGCGAGCCCGACGAGGAACTCGCCGGCGTCCCCTGCGGGGAGGGCGGCGGCTTTTTGCACGAGCCCTGGACCGAGGCCGAGCTGGGGTTCGCGTCCCAGGCGCTGGACGAGCAGTGGGCGACGCGCGAGGGCGTGGCGGCCGCCTACCGGGCGCTGCGGCAGACCGGCGACGTCAAGGGCGGGCGGCTGCGCGAGGCGCTCTCCGGTGGCGGCAATCACCCCCTCTGCCCCGAGGCGAGCGCCCGCCGTTTCCGGGTTCTCCGCGAGCTCGGGCTGCTGCAGGGATCGCCGGAGGGCGGCGCAGGGGTTGTCCGGGTCGTATCCTCCGTGAGGACGGATCTGCAGCGCTCAGCTGCTTTCCGTGCCTACAGCGCCAGACTTTCGGAGGCCCAGCGATCGCTGACAAGACCCAAAACGCCGTAGCTCACAAAGAGCTCTTCGCCGATCTCCTCGCCGTGATCGAGGAGTTCGATTCGGCTGCGTCCGCACCCGGGAACGGGAACGGAAGCAACGGCGGCACCGCTGTCGCGGTGGCGGCGATCGACCGGGCCCGGGTCCAGCGCGCCTTCGACTTCGCCCTCGAGCGGCATGCCGACCAGCTCCGCTACTCGGGCGACGAGTTCATCACCCATCCGATCGGCGTCGCCCAGATCTGCGCCGGGATGCGTCTCGACACCGAGACCCTCTGCGCCGCGCTCCTCCACGACACGGTCGAGGACACCACCGCCAGCCTGGAGGAAATCCAGGCCGAGTTCGGCGACGAGGTCGCCCAGCTCGTCGACGGGGTCACCAAGCTCACCGGGATCACCTTCGAGAGCCGCGACGAGCGGCAGGCCGAGAACTACCGGAAGATGATGGTGGCGATGGCCACCGACGTCAGGGTGATCCTGATCAAGCTGGCCGACCGCCTCCACAACATGCGCACGCTCGGCGCCCTGCCGAAGCAGAAACAGACCCGCAAGTCGCACGAGACGCTGGAGATCTACGCGCCGCTGGCGCACCGGCTGGGGATCCACGCGATCAAATGGGAGCTCGAGGACCTCGCCTTCGCGACCCTGCACCCGCGCAAGTACGCGGAAATCAAGCAGCTCGTCGCCCAGCAGCGCGAGGAGCGGGAGAAGTACGTCACCGAAGCCGGCGACTTCCTCGCCGACGAGCTCGAGCAGGTCGGGATCGAGGCCGAGATCTCCGGCCGCGCCAAGCACTTCTACTCGATCTACACGAAGATGGCGAAGAAGGGCCGGGAGTTCAACGAGATCTTCGACCTGACCGCGATGCGGGTGATCGTCCACTCGGTCAAAGACTGCTACGGCGCGATCGGCGTCATCCACTCGCTCTGGAAGCCGCTGCCCGGCCGCTTCAAGGACTGGGTCGCGATGCCGAAGGCGAACATGTACCAGGCGCTGCACACGACCGTGATCGGGCCCGAGGGCAAACCGCTCGAGATCCAGATCCGGACCGGGGAGATGCACAAGCTCGCCGAGTACGGGATCGCCGCCCACGTCGCCTACAAAGAGGGGAGCGCCGGCGACCCGCAGCGGGAGAAGATGACCTGGCTGCGGCAGCTGGTCGAGGCCGAGGGCGAACAGGACCCGGCCGAGTTCCTCGAGTCGCTCAAGGTCGACCTCTTCGAGGACGAGGTCTTCGTCTTCACCCCGAAGGGCGAAGTGAAGAACCTCTCGGCCGGCTCGACCCCGCTCGACTTCGCCTACGCGGTCCACACCGACGTCGGCCACAGCTGCGTCGGCGCCAAGGTCAACGGCAACATCGTGCCGCTGCACTACCAGCTGCGCTCCGGCGACATCGTCGAGGTGCTGACCGCGAAGCAGAAGCGCGGTCCCTCGCTCGACTGGCTGAAGCTGGTGCGGACCAACCGCGCCCGCAACAAGATCCGCGCCTGGTTCAAAGAGGAGCGGCGCGAGGACGCCGAGCACGACGGCCGCGAAAAGCTCGAGGAAGCGCTGCGCACGCGTGGCATCCCGATGCAGAAGGTCGCCGGCTCCGCGCTGCTGGCGGACGTGATCCGCGAGATGGGCTTCCGCAAAGGCACTGACTTCTACATCGCCCTCGGCCAGGGCAAAGTCTCCTCCAAAGCCGCCGCCAACAAGCTGATGCAGCGGCTGAAGGCGGGGGAGGGCGTCGAGGAGGAGGCCCCCGGCGCGCCGCTCGGCCGCGAGGACCGTGCCCGCCGCACCAAGGACGCCTCCAACTACGGGATCATCGTCAAGGGCGTCGAGAACGTCGCCGTGCGGCTGGCGAAGTGCTGTCGTCCGGTTCCCGGCGACGAGATCGCCGGCTACGTCTCGCTCGGCCGCGGGATCACCATCCACCGCACCGACTGCAAGAACGTCAAGGCGCTGAAAAAGGCCCCGGAGCGGTTCGTAGAGGTCCGCTGGCAGGGCGAAAACGAGGCTTCCTACCGGGTCGAGCTGCAGATCGACGCCTACGACCGCACCCGCCTGCTCGAGGACCTCTCGCGGACCTTCTCAGAGGCCGGGATCAACATCATCGGCGCCTCCTGCACGACCAACCACCCGATGGTGAAAAACAAGTTCGTGATCGAGGTCGGCGACACCGAGCAGCTGAAGGGCTGTATCAGCCGGCTTCGCAACGTCGAGTCGGTCTTCGACGCCTACCGGGTCACGCCCGGCGCTTGACCCTGCGCGTCGCAGTCACCGGTCCCACCGGCGAGATCGGGAAGCCGCTGATGGCGGAGCTGGAGCGGCGGGACGAGGTGGAATCCGTGGTGGGGATGGCCCGGCGGGAGTTCGATCCTGCGGTCGAGGGGTGGGAGAAGGCTTCCTACCGGCGGGGGGACATCTTGGACCGGGGCGCGTTGGCTGCCCTCTTCGACGGGGCCGACGTGGCCGTTCACCTTGCCTTTGCGATCTTCGGCGACCGGGAGGAGGCGCGGAAGATCAACCTGGAGGGGACCCGCAACGCGTTCGAGACGGCGATCAAGGCGGGGGTCTCGCGACTCGTCTACGCCTCCTCGGTCGCCGCCTACGGATTCCATCCGGAGAATCCCCAGCCCCTGACCGAGGAGGTGCCGGCCTGGGGCTCGGACAGCTTCTACTACTCCGCGCAAAAGGCCGAGCTCGAGGATCTGCTCGACGAGCTCCTGCCGGGGAGCGGGGTGGAGGCCTACGTCTTCCGCCCCTCGATCGTCGCCGGTCCGCGGGCGACGATGCTGGTCGAGCAGACCGTCGAGGCGGTCCGCGCCGGCGACCCGCTGCCGCTCGTCCGCCGGGGGATCGAAAGGGTGCCGCTGGTGCGCCCGTTGCTGCCCGACCCGGGGGTCCCGTTCCAGCTCGTCCACCACGACGACGTCGCCCGGGCGATGGCGGCGGCGATCTGCGGCGACGGCCCGCCGGGCGTCTACAACCTGGCTGGCGAGGGCGAGGTCCGGGTCCGCGACGTCGCCCGCGCCCTGGGCTGGCGCTGGGTCCCGGTTCCTCGCGCCGCCGTCAGCCTCGGCACCGCCGCCGCCCGCCGCCTCAGCTTCGCTTCGCCGAAGCTCGAGTGGGCGATCGCCGCCGACACCCCGGTGCTGATGGACAACGCCAAGGCTCGCCGTGAGCTCGGTTGGCAGCCCGAGCACGATGCGGGGCGAACCCTCGAAGAAACCGTCGCCGGCGCTCGCGAAAAGGGTCTGCTCGATTAACAGTGTTTGCACTGTTGGTTGCGCCGAAGTATGAAATTCGGGTAGATATAGAGCCTGGCTGGATAGCCAGTCGGGGAACCTGGGTACAGGCCCTCCGATGAGTACGACTCTTGGAGACATACGCGTGGCTGGCGATGGGAGTGTGGAAAAGCGGCGGGTGATCGTCGAGCTCAGCAGGCTGGCGTTCGAAGCGCTGACCGGCGGTGGGCCGGCGACGGCGGCTCCCAAGAAGATGGTGGATGCGCTGCATTGGTACGTCAGCGACCGGGACGCAGAGCGGCCCGCCTGGCCTTACCCCGATTTTCTCCGCGGCGCCGAGATGGAAACCGACTTCGAGTTCGAGATCGAAGTCGCCGGAGAGCTGTGGCGTGCCTTCGGCGAGGAGGCTGAAAGACAGGAAGTGACGGTCGCGCAGCTGGCCGAACACGCCGCTTTCTACTTCGCGGCCGAGATGGATGCGGGCCGTGTGACCGAGAGAATTCTCGAGGACCTCGGGCCGGACGACGCCGACACCGCCGAGAGCTAGTCGAACTTGTCCTAGGCTCTCGGCGGCGAGGCGACCACCGGTGCTGCATTCAGCTCGGTCAGGTTGGCCCGCAGCGAGCGGCGGCCGCGATGGTGAAGGCCGTGCACCGAGCTCTCGCTCTTGTCGAGGGTGTCGGCGATCTCCACCGGGGAAAGACCGACAATGTGCCGCAAAACGAGCACCTCGCGCTGATCCTCGGGCAGGTCTTCCAGCGCTTGACGCAGCGCCTGACCGCGGTCCTGGGCGGTCTGGGCGCGGCCGGTGTCGGTCAGCCTGACTTCCTCGGTCGGGATCGCGCGCTTTGCCCGCAGGTGATCGAGTGCCGCGTTGCGTGCCACTCGCAGGATCCAGGCGTCAAAAGGCACCGCCCGCTCTTCGTATTTGTTGATCGCCGTCATCAGCTTGGCGAACACGTTCTGGGTGATGTCTTCGGCCTCGTGATGATCGCGGACCAGGCCGTTGATGAAACGCTGGACGTCATCCGCGTACCGAACGTAGAGGTAATGCAGTCCTTCGGAGTCACCCGCCTTCGCGCGGGTTACCGCCTCGCGAGTCAGGTTGATGGGTCCCTGGTCCGGGGAAGGACCGGTGGACGCGCTGCTCATTGGTGTTCTCCCTCATGCTCACCGCATGCACTGCCACTGGGTTTTCCATTTCAAAAAGGTCCAAAACTGGGGGAATAGATAAGAATCCCATTCCGGAAGGAGCGGGATAATTTTCCGGAAGCTGATCACCGGGGCCTCGCAAAGTCAACCGAATTTTCGACTATTTGGAAGATCGACCCCACTTTTCCCCATAGAGGAGTCGCCTTTCTTGGGTTATTGGTTCATTCGGGAGAGGCTGAAGATAGGAGGAAATACAGCGCTTTGTGAAAAGGATTGGTGTTCGCCGCGAGTTTTCTCAGTGTGATGGTCACCGTCGAACTTGGAAAACTCTCGCGTACCGGACTCGAAGGCCACTTCGGGACAGACGTGACGGTCGGCGCCCGGAAGGCGCTGCTGCACTACGCCTACAAGCTGAGAACCGGGCGCAAGCCGATGCCTGCACCCAGGTTCCTCGGCCCGGGATCGCCGATCGAGGCGAAGTTCGACCTCACCCTCGACCGCGAAAGCGAAGCGCTGCTGGCGCAGGAGGCCCGCCGGCTGGAGATCAGCTCAACTCAGCTGGCCACCCACGCGGTGCTCGTCTACCTCGCCGAGCTCGACTTCCTCGGCGTCGTTCCCCGCCAGCCCCACTGAGGGCCGGCGGGTAGCCGCCCTCAGTCCTGGCTCGGAACCGGCGGCGCCGTTATCTCGGCGGCACGGGCGGTGCTCATCGCCTCGGCGACGGAGCGGACCGCAACCGGCTTGCCGCGGTTCTGCAGCGACTCCTCCAGCGCCTCGAGGCAGAGGACGATCTCCAGGCCCAGGTGGGCGTTGGAGACCGGCGTCGTGCCCTGGCGGATGGCGGAGGCCCAGTCCTTCAGCTCCTGGCCGAGGGGCTCGAGGGCCGGGACGCGCGGGGCGACCATGTCGCCGGTGCGGTAGGTGAGCCGGTACTCGCCGAAGTTGGCCGGCGGCTCGGCGAAGTCGAGGCCGCGGTCGTAGATCCGGACCGAGTCGTCGGCCGCGGTGTCCTCGTACTGGACCATCCGGCGGCTGCCGACGACGACCATCTGGCGCATCTTGCGCGGCGCCAGCCAGGAGAGCTGGACGTTGGCCTGGGTGCCGCCCTCGAAGCGCAGGGTGAGGAAGGCGGTCTCGTGGACGCCCTCCTGGAAGACGCTGCGACCCGTCGCCGAGACCTCCAGCAGCGGTTTGTCGAGCCAGTGCAGGAGGATCGAGATGTCGTGCGGAGCGAGGTCGAGGACGACGCCGTCCTGCTGGTAGAGCCCGAGGTTCATCCGCGAGGAGGTGATGAAGTAGATCTCGCCCAGCTCGTCGGTCTGGATCAGGTCGCGGACGGCGTTGACCGAGGGGCTGTAGACGAAGGTGTGGCCGGGCATCATCACCAGGCCGAGGTCTTCGGCCAGGGCGGTCAGCGCGGCGGCCTCGGTCGCGGTCCGCGCCAGGGGCTTCTCGACCAGCACGTGCTTGCCCGCCTCCAGGGCGCGGCGGACGAGGTTGTAGTGGGTGTGGGGCGGCGTCGCGATCGCCACCGCCTCGATCCGCGGATCGGCCAGCGCGGCGTCGAGGTCGGGCTCGATCCAGATCCCGGGATGGCGGCGGCGGAAGTCTTCGGCTCGGCCTTCGTCGAGCTCACAGAGCCCCATCAGCCGGAACTCCGGGCTCTCGACGACGTTGCGGACGATGTTCGGCCCCCAGTAGCCATAGCCGACGACCAAGGTTCCGATTGCACCTGCTGGATTCACGCTGCTCCCTTTCGACTTAGGACTACCCATGGGGTCTTGAGAAGGATTCGGAGGTCGAGGCCGAGCGATCGCCGCTCGGCGTACTCGATGTCGAGGCGGACCATTTCCTCGTAGGTCCGTTCGTTGCGGCCGCTGACCTGCCAGTAGCCGGTCAGGCCGGGCCTGACGGAGAACCGCTCGCGGTACCAGGCGGGGTACTCGGAGACCTCGTAGGGGATCGCCGGGCGCGGCCCGACCAGGGTCATGTCCCCCTTGACGACGTTGAAGAGCTGCGGCAGCTCGTCGAGGCTCCAGCGCCTGATCCAGCGGCCGACCGGGGTGATCCGGTTGTCGACCGCGAGCTTGTAGAGGTTCTCGCCGCCGCCGTCGCCCTCGGGGGCCGCGTTCTCGCCCTTTATAAGGGAGGTCACGTACTCCTGGTGGCCGCGGGGATCGGCGTCGACCCGCATGCTGCGGAACTTGTAGAGGGTGAACTCCCGTTCCATATAACCGACGCGCCGCTGGCGGAAGAAGGCGCCACCCCGGCTGTCGATGCGGACCGCGATCGTCACGGCGATCAGAATCGGGCTGAGCAGGAGGATCAGGACCGAGGCGAAGACGACGTCGAGGCAGCGCCGCAGGGCGTTGGCCACCCGGCTCTCGCCGGCGACTTCCTGCTCGGCGGTCTCGCTGCGGGTGAGTCCGTGGGCCTCCATGCACTAGAGCAACGGTCTTAGGTGCAAAACACTTGCGGCGGCCTCCCTTGTTCGAGGCTGAAAAAGGTCGCACGCCCGTCTGCACGGAAAAATTTCCGGGCGGCTGAAAAGTCACGAGCTCTCCGTGCGTTGATTACCCATGCCAGCCCGGATCGTCTCCATCATCGGCTCCCGTCCTGAGATCGTGCAGGCGGCGCCGCTCTCGCTCGCCTACTCGAGCTGCGTCGAGGAGATCCTCGTCCACACGGGGCAGCACTACGACCCGGGGATGTCCGATCTTCAGATCGCCGACCTGCACCTGCCGCTGCCCGAGTTCAACCTCGGCGTCGGCTCGCTGCCGCCGTCGGCGGCCGTCGCGGTGGCCGAGGAGCGGATCGGGCGCGTGATCGCCAGCCGCGAACCGGATGCGGTCCTCGTCCGCGGCGACACCCACGCGACGATCGCCGGCGCCCGCGCCGCGGTCGCGGCCGGGGTGACCCTGATCCACGTCGAGTCCGGCCTGCGCAGCTACCGGCTGGACATGCCGGAGGAGGCCAACCGGATCGAGACCGACGAACTTTCCGACCTGCTCTTCGCCCCCTGCGAGCACGCCCGCGAGGTCCTCGTCAAAGAGGGCGTCGGCGGCGCGATCCACGTCACCGGCGACGTCCTCGCCGACGTCCTGCTGGCGACCCGCGCCCGCCTGCCCGAGCGCGGCGAGGAGGGCGAGTACGTCCTCGCCACCGCCCACCGCAACTACAACACCGACTCCGCCGAGCGGCTCGCCGCGGTACTCGGCTGCCTCGGCGCCGCCGAGTGCCGGGTGATCTTCCCGCTGCACCCGCGGACGCGAAAGAGCCTCGAGACCTGGAACCTCGAGGTCCCCGCCAACGTCGAGCTCCGCGACCCGGTGACCTACACCGAGATGCTGACGCTCGAGCGCGACGCGGTGGCGATCGCGACCGACTCCGGCGGGGTGCAGCGCGAGGCTTATCTCTGGGGGGTGCCGTGCATCACGATGCGCGAGGAGACCGAGTGGATCGAGACCGTCTCGACGGGCTGGAACACGCTGGTCGGCGTCGATGCGGAGAAGTTCCGCGCCGCCCTCGCAAAACCGCTGCCGGCCGCCCGTCCGCCGATCTTTGGCGACGGGCGTGCCGCGGAGCGGATCGCCGAGCTGACCGTCACCCACCTGGAACGAGCGCGGGAGGAGTCCTTTGTCTGAGCAACTCCGAGTTGGCGTCATCGGCTGCGGCCGGATGGGCGCCTTCCACGTCCGCAACTACGCCCAGATCGAGTCGGCGCAGCTGGTCGCGATCGCCGATCCCGACCCCGAGGCGCGCGCCCGCGCCCTGGCCGGCGCCCAGGCGCTCGAGTTCTCCGACTGGCGCGACATGCTCGAAGACGCCGACGAGCTCGACGCGATCTCGATCGCCTGCCCTTCGGAGCACCACGCCGAGGTCGCGCTCGAGGCGCTCGCCGCCGGCTTCCACGTTCTGGTCGAGAAGCCGATCGCGACCACGCTGCCGGACGCGCTGCGGATGCGCGGCGCCGCGATCGAGGCCGACCGCAAGCTGATGGTCGGCCACGTCGAGCGCTTCAACCCCGCGGTCGAGAAGCTGCGCGAGCTGGTCGCCGACGGCCGCCTCGGCCGGGTCTACCGCGCCCACACGACCCGGGTCGGGCCGCTGCCGACGCGGATCCAGGACACCGGCGTCGCGATCGACCTCGCCACCCACGACCTCGACGTCATGCAGTACGTCCTCGACGGCTCGATCCACGAGATCTACGCCGACGGCGGCCGCTTCCAGCACAGCTCCCAGGAGGACCTGCTGACCTGCCTCGCCCGCTTCGGCGGCGCCGGGGAGGGGGAGACCCTCGGTCTGCTCGACGTCAACTGGCTGACCCCGGAGAAGAAGCGCGAGATCGCCTTAATCGGCGAGAACGGGCTGCTGCGGGCCAGCTACATCACCCAGGACGTCTGGTTCGTCGAGTCGACGACCGCGCCGCTGCAGTGGGACGGGCTCTCGGTCCTGCGCGGCGACGGCGAGGGCGCCGCGGTGCGGTTCTCGCTCGCCAAGGCAGAGCCGCTGCGGGCCGAGCTCGAAGCCTTCTGCCGCTGCGTCCTCGACGACACGCCCGAGCCGGTCAGCGCCCACGACGGCGTCAAGGCCCTGGCGGCGGCGCTCGCGGTGCGCGAGTCGGCGGCGGTGCGCCGGCCGGTCGAGCTGCTCGACATCCCAACTCCCCGTCCCCTGGAGGTCTTCGCATGATCCGCTTCGTGATCCCGGCCTACAACGAGGCCGAAAACATCCCGCGCCTGCTGGCCGACCTGGCCCCGGTGGCGCGCGAGCTCGGGGCACGGGTGATCATCGTCGACGACGGCTCGACCGACGGCACCGGCGAGGTGATCCGCGAACACGCCCAGGACATGCACCTGGCGGTCGTCACCCACACCGTCAACCGCGGCCTCGGCACGGCGATCAACACCGGCATCCGCTCGGCCCTGAAGGAGTCCTCCGACGACGACGCGATCGTCACCCTCGAGGCCGACACGACCTCCGACCTCTCCGACCTGCCGCGGATGATGGAGCTCTTCGAACGGGGCAACGACGTCGTCCTCGCCTCGGTCTACGCGCCCGGCGGCAAGATCGTCGGCGTCGCCGGCTGGCGCCTGGCGGCGAGCAAATCGGTCTCCAACACCTTCCGCTACCTCGGCGGCCTGCGCGAGATGCACACGCTCTCCTCGCTGTACCGGGTCTACCGGGCGGGGACGCTGCGCAAGGCGGCCGACACCTACGGCTACCTGCTCGTCCGCGAGCCCGGCTTCGCCGCCAACGTCGAGCTCCTGCTGAAGCTCTACAACGCCGGCGCCACGGTGGCCGAGGTGCCGACGACCAACGACTGGACGACCCGCAAAGGCGAGTCGAAGATGCAGCTGAAACCGACCGTGGTCGCCTACCTCCGGGTGATGGCCGCGCACCTCGTCGGCCGCATCCAGCCGCCGCCGGTATCGCCGCTGGCCGAGGCGACGGCGCCGAAGGGACTGCCCGAGCCGGCCGCCGCGACGGTGACCGAGGGGTCGCCGGCAGGCGGCGCGGCTCCGGTAGCGCAGGGCTGATGGACGGCGTCGCACCGCGCGTCGGCGTTGTCGGCGGCGGAGTCCTCGGCGTCTCGCTGGCGCTGCGCCTGGCCCAGCAGGGGGCGCGGGTGACCGTGGTCGAGCGCGGCCCCAGCCTCGGCGGCCTGGCCGGCACCTTCGACTTCGGCGGCCACGAGGTCGACCGCTTCTACCACGTGATCACCCCCGCCGACGAGCGGATGATCGCGATGGCCGGGGAGGTCGGGCTCGGCGACCAGCTGCGCTTCACCCCGGTCGGCGCCGGCTTCTTCTCGGGCGGCGAGATGCACGACTTCAACGGCGTCGGCGACCTGCTGCGGTTCTCGCCGCTGAGCCCGCCGGCGCGCCTCCGCCTTGGACTCTTCGTCGCCCAGTGCCAGCTGCGCAGCTCCTACGAGAAGCTGGAGGCGATCCCGCTCGAGACCTGGCTGCGGCGGATCTGCGGCAACCAGGTCTGGGAGCGGATCTGGAAACCGCTGCTCGACACGCGCTTCGACGGCGACCCCTCGGGGCTGCCGGCGACCTACCTCTGGGCCCGCACCCGGCGGATGTCGGGGGCTCGCAGCGGCGGCGGCAAAGGTGGCGAGGAAATGGGCCACATCGTCGGCGGCCACCAGCGGCTGATCGACGCGATGGTCGCCCGGGCGGAGGAGCTCGGCGTCGAGGCCCGCACCAGCGCCCCGGTCAAGGGGCTGGCCCTGGCCGAGGACGGCTCGGTGACCGGGGTCGAGCTGGAGGGGGAGACGCTCGAGTTCGACCTGACGATCCCGACCCTGCAGCCACCCGCGCTGCGGTTCCTGCTGCCGGAGCGCCACCAGAACCTGCTCGCGCCCTACCCCGAGCGCTGGCTCGGCTGCGTCTGCCCGATCGTCAAGGTGCGGCGCAAACTGCTGCCCTACTACGCGATCAACATCACCGAGCCGACGCCGCTGACCAGCGCGGTCGAAACGACCCAGGTGCTCGGCACCGAGCACACCGACGGCCTCGAGCTCGTCTACCTGCCGAAGTACTGCGACCCCGAGGCGCCGGAGCAGAGCGAGGACGACGAGTCCGTCTACCGTCGCTTCACCGACTACCTGGCGCGGCTCTCGCCCGGCTTCAGCCGCGACGAGGTCGTCGAATGGACGGTGCAGCGGGCGAAGCTGGTCGAGCCGGTGCATCAGGTTCGCAGCGACGAGGGGCCGCGGGCCGCTCCCGTCTGGCCCGGCGTCCCCGGCCTGGCGCTGGCCTCCAACGCGCAGATCTACCCCTACCTCCTGAACGGCGACTCGGTGATGGGTTTCGCCGAAGAGGTGGCGGGCGAGGTCGCCTCGCGGCTTGGCCTTTCCGGCCAGCCGGGAGATCGAAGTGCGAAAAAAGAACTAGCTGGCGCGTTGCACTCTTAGAGGGTTGGACGCCGCACCGGCTTCAGCTCTCGCAGAGAAGCGATGTATCAGGTAGAAGCCTCCAAAGCCCTCTTGAAGCCGCGCCTCTGGGCGCGCCAGTCGGCCCGCCTGCGGGTGCCGCGCAACGTGATCATGCTCGGCGCCGTCAGCCTGCTGACGGACATCTCCTCGGAGATGGTCGCGACGGTGCTGCCGATGTACCTGATCTTCTCGCTCGGCGCCAGCCCGCTGGTTTTCGGCGCGATCGACGGCACCTACCGCGGCGCCGCGGCGCTGGTCCAGGTCGCAAGCGGCTTCACCTCCGACCGCTGGCGCCGCCACAAGGAGGTGGCCGGGCTCGGCTACGGCCTCTCGGCGCTCGGCAAGGTGGCGCTGGTCGCCGCCGGCAACACGGTCGGCGGGATCGGCGCGATCGTCGCCGTCGACCGGGTCGGCAAGGGGATCCGCACCGCCCCGCGCGACGCGCTGATCTCGCTCTCAAGCGCCAAGGACAGGCTCGCCACCTCGTTCGGGGTGCACCGGGCGATGGACAGCGTCGGGGCGATGCTCGGGCCGCTGATTGCCTTCGGGATCCTCTTCCTCGCGCCGGCGCGCTTCGACGCCGTCTTCGTCGTCAGCACCCTGTTCGCGGTCCTCGGCCTCGCGGTGCTGGTGCTCAACGTCGAAGGCAAGCCGCAGCGGGCGCCGCGCGACGGGACCCCGCCTCAATTCCGCGCCGCCTTCGCGCTGGTAAGAGACCGCAGCTTCGCGCCACTGCTGCTGGCCGCCGCCGGGCTCTCGATCGCCAGCGTCTCCGACGCGCTGATCTACGTCGGCCTGCAGCGGACGATCGACTTCGAGCCGGCCCTCTTCCCGCTCCTCTACGTGATGACCGCGATCTCCTTCATGGCGCTGGCGATTCCCGTCGGCCAGCTCGCCGACCGGATCGGCAAGGTGCCGGTGCTGCTCGCCGGCCAGGCACTGCTCTTCCTCGTCTACGGGGTGCTGCTGATGAGTTCGGTCGGCTACCTGGCCCTCGCCGTCTGCCTAGTCGCCCTCGGCGGCTACTTCGCCGCGACCGAAGGGGTGCTGACCGCGCTGGCGGGGGCGGTGCTGCCGGAGAAGCTTCAGGCGAGCGGGATCGGGATACTGATCACCGTGGTCAGCCTCGGTCGCCTCGTCTCCTCGGTCGCCTTCGGCGCGCTCTGGTTCGCGATCGGATTGCACAGCGCGATCCTGATCTTCGCCGTCGCCCTGGTGGCGGCGATGGCGATGGCGGCGCCGCTCCTGCTGCGCGCCCAGCGCGCCTCCCTGGATGGCTAGCCGCAACGCCAAGATCCTCACCGCCTTCGTCGTGGTCTGCCTCCTGGTCGGCGGCGCCTACGTCGCGGTGGCGGCGCTGGGGCCGGACGAGACCACCACCGAGGCCCGGCCGCAGGCGCAGGACCTGCTCGCCCACACCGACCTGATGGTGCGGGCCGTGGACCCGAACAACACCAGGCTCAACGGCCGCGTCTACAGCGTCGACGACGGCAAGGTCGAGCGCAGCTCGGCCGACCTCGCCTGCGAGCGCGTCTACTACGCCGGCGGCCGCGGGATCTGCATGGGCGTCGCCCCCTCCGGGGTCGACTATCAGGCGACGATCTTCGACTCGAAGCTGCAGCCGGTCCACCACATCGATCTCACCGGCTACCCCTCGCGGGCCCGGGTCTCCGCCGACGGCCGCTACGGGGCGATGACGGTGTTCGTCAGCGGCGACTCCTACCTCGAATCGCCGAGCGCCTTCTCGACCCGGACGACGATCCTCGAGATGGCGAGCGGCAGGCAGATCGCCCAGCTCGAGCAGTTCGACGTGACCAAGGACGGCAAGCCGTTCGACGCGATCGACTTCAACTTCTGGGGGGTCACCTTCGCCGCCGACCCGAACACTTTCTACGCGACCCTCGGCACCGGCGAGGAGCACTACCTGGTCGAAGGCGATCTGCGTAGCCGCACGATGAAAGTCCTGCGCGACGGGGTGGAGTGTCCCTCGCTTTCGCCCGACGGAAAGCGGATCGCCTACAAGAGCCGGATCGGCGACAACCGCTGGCGGCTGCGGGTGCTCGAGCTGGCGACGCTGAAGGATCACGCGGTCGCCGAGACGCGCTCGATCGACGATCAGGTCGAGTGGCTGGACAACAAGACGCTGGCTTACTCAGACGAAGTGAATGTGTACGCGGTGCCTGCCGACGGCAGCGGCGCGTCGCAGCTGGTGGTTCGGGACGCGACCTCGCCGGTCCGGCTGACGGCCCCTCTGTAGAGCCAATTTTTTCCCCTGCTCGAGCCCGCCGCAGACGAAGGAAAGCAGCAACCCTCAGCCCGCCCTGCGCTTCTTCCCCTTGCCCCCGCACTTCGCCCCCACCACCGGCTTGAGGTCCCACAGCTTGCCGTTCTGGCCGTCGAAGTTGGCCAGCGCCCGGTGCTTGCCTTTGCAGAGGTCGGTGCTGTTGACGATCAGCCCCTTCTGGCCGCCCTGCATTTCGAGGATGAACTTGGTCACCGGGGCGTCGGGCACTCCTTCGAAGGTGTTGCGGATGCGGCCGTTCAAGGAGTCGATCCGGCCGACCAGGTTGATGTCGGCTTTGCTGGAGTGAAGCGCCGCCACCAGGTCGGGCAGTTCGTGGTTGGAGGAGCGCAGGTAGACCTTGCCCGCCAGCGGCTCGTCCAGGAGGGGCGTGATCGCCTTGGCCTTGCCGTAGATCGAGCCCTTTGGGCACCCCTCCCCGTTGCCGGCACCGGAGTTGAACTGCACCCGGGTGCAGACGGTGCGGATGTGGCCTTGTTCGAGGAAGGCCGAGTGGGGCAGGGTGACCTGGGCTTTGCCGATGTTGGCATCGCCCTTGCGCGCTTGGAGGACCGCCTTCAGGCGCGGCGTGTCGCCGCGCTTCGTGCCTCCCAGCAGCTGAATCGAGAGCTTCGGCTTGAACCCGAGCGAAGAGCAGTCCGCCGCCTGGAAGGGGCTCGTCACCGTCACCGGTTCGTTGTCGGAGGCCGAGGCGAAGTCGAGCCCGGAGCCGAGCACCGTGGAGGCGGTCGAGGTGCGGTTGCAGTTGGTCGGGTTGAGGACGAAGTCGGGTCGGTCCACTTCGACGATGATGTCGCGCAGGTGGACCTCGATGCCCTGGATGATGTGGGGGAGCGGGTCCGACCCGGCCGCATCGACGAAGACTTCGGCGGTCTCGGGGTTGACCTTCAAGGCCTCGCGCACCACCACGGTGCCGAGGTCGAAGGGCCCGACCTTGGCCGCGGTGATCGCCACGATCGAGAGCTTCGCGCCGTTATAGGGGCCGGCGAGGTAGACCTTGCCGGGGACGTAGGTGAGGCTGGCGCCCACCCCTGCCCCCGCCAGCGTCCTGCCGACCTGGGAGTTGGCCGGGCAGCTCGGGGCGTCGAGCTCTTCCTGGGCGCCGTTGGGTCCGGTGCGCGCCGTTGCCGCGGCGATCGCCGCGTCGGCGCAGACTCCCACCCCGGCCAGCTTGCCGATCACGCCCGGCGGCAGCTTGATCGAGAAGTTGGTGAACTCCTGTTCGCCGTCGTTGCGGGTCAGGCGCAGGTTGAAGGGCGAGTAGCTCTTGGCGGCGTTGTTGATCGTGCCGGCGAAGAGGCCGGGATGGAAGGGCGGCGTGGCGCCTGAGGGGCAGGCGCCGCCGCCCACCCCGCGTTCGATCGCAAAGGAGCTGGTGCGGGGGACGATCTCCGCCTGGGTGGGGTTGTTCGGGTCCTGGGCCGACCAGGGGGTGAACTTCGCAACCACGTCATAGCTCCCGCAGGCAGGCGGGGTGACCAAGGAGGAGCGGGCGCCCGCGCGCAGGCTCAGCTTGACGCTTGAGAACGGGATCTGGGGCAGGCCGTCGAAGATCGTCGTCAGCTGGCCGGTATTGGGGTCTGCTTTGACCAGGCCGGCCTGCTTGATGAGGATCCCGCGCTCGGGAACCTTGGCGACCATGTAGAGGGCGATCAGGGAGTTGAAGGGGTTGGCGAAGGGGGTTGCGACGTAGAGGGAGCCGCGGGCTTCCTCTTTCAGCAGCGGCGTTTGGATCTTCACTTCGCCGACCTTGGAGGCCTCCGGGCAGCC
>DATIOC010000037.1:0-52389 GCA_035473555.1 Solirubrobacterales bacterium | reverse complement strand
TTCGGTGCGCAGCTGGTCGTTGGGGCAGGGGCCGAAGCTCTGGGGAGGGAGGTAGGTGGCGAAGAGCCGGTCGGGGCTTTTCACCGCCGCTTCTTCTTTGTGGGTGGCGATCGCCCGGAAGTGGTAGGTGGTGCCGGGGTCGAGGCCGCCGACCGAGGCGCTGACGGTGACCGGGGATCCGCCGCTTGCCAGCTGCAGTTCGGGGGTCGATTCGCAGGGGCTGGCGGCGCAGTCGGCCGGGCCGTACTCGAAGCGGTACTTGGTGGCTTTGCCCTGGGGGTTGATCTCGGCTTCGAGGACCACCGAGTCGGTGGTGGTGGCCGAGGTCGAGGTCGAGAGGATCGTCGGGGAGGCGGCCTGGGCCGCGGCGGGGGCCGCGGCGATGGCCGCGGCGGTGAGGAGGAGGGTGAGTGACTTCTTCATCGGTGTGTTCCCCAGAGATTGCTCGGTGTGAATCTGAGGCCCGGGGCGGTTCCCCCGGGCCTCAGATATCTGCTCAGGCCGCTTTTTCGCAGATGAATTCAGTAAGCGTGCCGGCGTCGGGATCTTCCGGCACTTCGACGATCACTTCGTCATCGCCACAAGGCGCCTTGACGGCGAAGGTGCCGCCGCCGTGACCATCTGCTGCCAGAACTTCGAAGGCCAGCAGACCGCCAGCTCGCAACACTCCGACGGGATTCCTCCCAGGAGTCTCTGCTCCTTCGAAAGCGGCTTCTGACAATCCTTCACTCACGTAGACGCAAAGATGGCCAGGAGGTGCCACCGGGAGTTGAAAGCTACCCGTACAGCCGAGGGTTTCTCCTCCGGCTTCGTCGAAGTCCCCGAAATTCGATTCGGCTTCGAAGTGGACTTTGTTTTCGGAACTGTCGGGCCCGGCCCATTTGAGTTTGCCTGGCAACTCGATCGGGAAAGAGATCGGCGCGTAGGCGGTACCTGAGTCCGCCTGGAAGTACCAAGTGCCGGTCTCCGAGGCACCCGCCGGCAAGATGCTGTTGGGCGTCCAGGGCTGGCCTTCGGGTCCCGGGTCGCCCTTTTTGCCGTTGCAGATTTCCACTTCGGGCCCACCGGAGCCTTCGACTTCGACTTCCGAGCCGCCCTGTTCGTTGCATTCTTCGAGTGCGCCTTCTTCACCGGCGGCAACGGCGGTCACTTTCACCGATTTGCCCGGCGCACCCGGTGACCCTGGGCTGCCGGCGACCCCGTCCTTGCCGTTGGTCCCGTTGCTCCCGTCCTTGCCGTTGGCACCGGCAGCTCCGGGCGCGCCCGGTTTTCCGGCGTACTTCTTGGCGATCTTTTCGACTTCCTTCTTCTGCTTGCCGGTGAGGGCGCCCTTGGCGGCGAACGCGGTTCCTCCAAGGGCGGCTATCAGGGCGATGCAAGCGATGACGAGGCCGGCGGTACCGAACGGTTCGCGGATCGCGCGGATCGGGTGGCGTAGACGTTTCACAGGTTCTCCTCCTTGGCGCCGGCTACCTGGGCCGGCGCGGTTGGGTGGCTAGGGAGCCGGCGCAGCCGGCTCGATGATCGGGGTGATGACTCTCTCTGCTCACAATCTCTCTTCCGTTGTGGCCTCTGCCGAACCGCCGTGGCGATCTCCCAGTGAGGCGACAGTCCCTTATGCAGCTGTTGTGTCCCTTGTCCCTATGTGTCCCGGGTTCCGAAGCCGCCGCTGTCTGTCCCTAGATAGCGACGTTTTTTGCTCTGGAACGTCACGGAAGATATACGGGTTTGCTTATTGCTGTCAAGAGAACATGGGATATTCTCAGCAGTGGGCAAAGTCTGAGGCCCGAATTTGGCGCATCAGACCGGAGGAAAAGAGCCAATCGCATCGAGACGGACAAAAGAGTCTCTGTATCCGGTCAAGGGTTCTAAACTGTCGCCTATCAATCGGGTTAGGGTCCGCTCCGCGATGGTAGGGACCCCATGGGGAGAGTCGGATCAACTCCGGGGACGGCGCCTACCCCCCGGCCCCGCGACGCCCCGCGACGAGGTCCTCGCCAACCAGCGCGAGCGGCTTTTCGGGGCGATGGTGGCGAGCGTCTCGACCCGGGGCTACCGGGCGACGACGGTCGGCAACCTGTCGGAAATTTCGGGGGTCTCGACCGGCACCTTCTACGACCACTTCCCTGACAAGCAGGGGTGCTTCCTGGCAACCCTGGAAGCGATCATCGAGGCGGCGATCGGCTACGCCGCGCGGCAGGCCGGCGAGCGGGTCGGAGACCGGTCGCCGGGCGGGGTGGATCTGCCCGGCGGGGCCGGTGCCGGCAGCAGCTGGGAGGAGCGCGCCGGGCAAGGCCTTCGCGCATTCGCGGAGATGATCGTCGCCCAGCCAGCTGCTGCTCGCCTTGCCCTGGTCGAGGCCTACACGGCCGGGCCCGAGGCATTGGTGCCGCTGGAACAGGCGATGGCCGGGTTCGAATGGCTGACCCGGCAAGTGATCGAGCAATCGCCGGAGCGGGCGGGGATGCCGGAGGAGATGGTGGTGGCGCTGATGGGCGCCCAGCAGGAGATCGCCCGCAACCGGCTGCGCGAAGGGCGCGAGGGCGAGCTGCCGGAGCTTACGGAGGAGCTCTGGGGCCTCCTGCTCTCCTACCAGCCCCCTCCAGAGCCGCTGCGCCCGGCAGGCCAGCCGCGCCGACCGCGGCCGGAGACGCCTGCGCCCCACGACCACGCCGAGCGGGCACTACAGGCGCTGGCGGAGGTTGTGGCCGAGAAGGGGTATCCAGACACGAGCGTCGATGCGGTGCTGAAGCGGGCGCAGATGTCGGCGACCACCTTCTACGCCAACTTTGCCGGCAAGGACGACGCGATGATGGCGGCGATCGACAGCGCCTGTTCGCAGATCATGGCCGCGGTCCTTCCCGCCTTCCGCCGGGCTCCGGACTGGCCGCACGGAATCCGGGCCGCCTTCGGCGCGTTGTTTAACTTCCTCTTTTCACGGCCGGCGCTGGCGAACTTGGTGATGGTCGAGGTCTACGCCGTCGGCCTGGAGGCGATGCAGCGACGGATGGAGGGGCTGCACTTCCTTCAAGAGCTGATCGAAGGCGGATACGAGCTGGCTCCGGGGACCCCCCACATCACCGCCGAGGGAATCGTCGGCGGGATCCAGATGCTCGCCTACCGCCGCCTCCGCGACGCCGCCGGCCCGGATGCCCTCCCCGCCCTGGCCCCGGTCTGCTCCTACATCACCCTCTCGCCCTTCGTCGGCCCGGACGAGGCCTGCCGGATCGCCAATTCGACCGGTCGCGGACGCCCCTAAGCGACACACGTCCTCCTATCGCCTACCGCTACCTTGGCTTCCGATGCCGAGGGGCGGAGGATTCGCGGTACCTTTATTTCCCATATTGATGCGAAATATCACGAGGTCGGCGTGGATGATTAAACGAAGTGACCTATCTGCATCCACCCGTCGCCACCTATGCACAAAACGGTGAATAGTGTCCAGAGTGGGATGGTCGCCACGCCTTGGGGTCAATCGGGTGAACTGCGCGATCGGCGCCTGCGCCCGGGTCCGGGAACGCCACGCGAGGATGTCCTCGCCAACCAGCGCCAGCGACTTTTCGGAGCGATGGTCGCGAGCGTCGCCGAGCGCGGCTACCTCGCCACCACGGTGAACGACCTCGCGGAGATCTCGGGGGTCTCGAGCCGCACCTTCTACGACTTCTTCCCCGACAAGAAGGCATGCTTCCTGGCGACCGTGGAAGCGATGATCGAGGCTGCGGTCAGCTACGCCGGGCGGGGCGGCGCCGATGGGGATGGCACCGGGGGCGACTGGGAGCAGCGGGCGCGCCAGGGATTCGATGCCTTCGCAGAAATGGTGGCGCTGCAGCCGGCCGCGGCGCGGCTGGCGTTATTGGAGGCCTACAGCGCCGGCCCCGAGGCCGTAATCCTGATCGAGAATGCCGTCGCCGGCTTCGAATGGCTGGCGGGCCAGATACTCGAGGACTCCCCTGAGCGGGCCGGGATGCCGGCGGAGATGGTCAGCGCCCATATCGGCTCCCAGCTGGAAATCGCCCGCACGCGACTGCGCCGCGGAGAGGAGGCCGAGCTGGCAGGACTGATGGACGACCTCTGGGATCTTTTGCTCACCTACCGTCCGCCGCCCAAGCCGCTGCGGCTGGTGGGTCAGGTCCCGAAATTCGAGCAGGAAACGATCGACGCCCACGACCACGCCGAGCGGGCACTCCGCGCCTTCGCAGTCGTCGTCGCCGAGCAGGGCTATGTCAACACGACGGTGGAGATGGTGCTGAAGCGGGCGCAGATGTCGGCGACCACCTTCTACGCCAACTTCGCCGGCAAGGACGACGCGATGATGGCGGCGATCGACAGCGCCTGTTCGCAGATCATGGCCGCGGTCCTTCCCGCCTTCCGCCGGGCTCCGGACTGGCCGACGGGGATCCGCGCCGGGCACGGAGCGCTCTGCAACTTCCTCGCCTCCCGGCCGGCGCTGGCGCAGCTGATCGCGGTTGAGATCTACGCAGCTGGGCCCGCGGCGATTGAACGCCGCAGCGAGATCCTGCAGCCGCTGCAACGGCTGATCGCCAAGGGCTTCGAACACCGGCCCGAGTTGCCCTCCCTGGCCGGCGAGGTGATCGCCGGGGCGATCTTCACCCTCGCCTACAAGCGTCTTCGGGACAAGGGCCCGGCTTCCCTGCCGACCCTGGCCCCCCTGCTGACCTACATCACGCTCTCCCCCTTCCTCGGTGCCGAGGAGGCCTGCCGGATCGCCAACAGAGGCGGCCGGGCCCGCGCTGCTGTCTGATCAAGCCACCCCGGCCGGCTGCTCGAGCGCATCGAGGCACAGCGCCGTCTGGACCTCTGCGGAGAAGGCGTCGAGGCGACAGCCGAGCCGCCCCTCGATCTGGATCAGTCGGGCGGAGATCGTGCGGCGATTGACGCCGAGCGCGGCGGCGGCAGACGATACGTTGCCCCCGGCGTCGAAATAAGCCCGCAGGGTTTCTTTGGCCGCCCGTCCTCCGTCCCTTTCCTCGGCCAAAGGAGCAAGGTAGAGACGGCGGAGGGAGCTCGCGAGGAGATCGTCGTTGAGGGCGGTGACCAGGAGGGGGGCCTCAGAATAGGACGCGAGCCCGCTGGCGCCCTTGATCGCGAGGGGGAGAGCTGCGACGGCCTGGCGATGTGTGAGGCGCCAGCCAGCGAGGCCTTGCGCCGGCTCGCCGACTGCGACAGAGGCCTCCGGGGTCTCGTCGCTGAAAACCCTCGCCCGTTCGGCGACGGCTGCGCGGCAACGGGCGCCCAGCCACGCCCACAACACACCATCGCGGCGGCGCAAAATGAGGAGATTGGCGTCGCCGTGCCCGACGATGTTCCTGACCGCGTCGACGGCTCCGAGGCCGAAAGCTACGAGGCCGAGGTGCCAGGCACTGAAGTCGTAGGCGAGCTCGGGGCCCTCGATGAGTTCGCCCGCGAGCAGCCGCTCGATCAGTTCGCCGCGGCGCTCCTCGTTCGACTCGCCAGACTCGGCGGCGGCGCGCTCATACTCCTCGGTGATGGCGGCAAGAAGGCGGTCGAAACTGATCGCGAGGGAGCGAAATGCGCGCTTCAACTCTTTGCGAGGAAGCCCGAGCCGATCGGCCTCGGTGATCAAGGTGTCGGTGAAGAGTGAGTTGGCGGCGCAGTAACGGCGCAGAACGGTGTCGAGCTTGATCTCTGTCTGAGCAGCACGCCGGGCCTGCATAAGGAGTTGGTCCGGAAGCTCGGGCGAACGCCCCGCCGAGTGCCGCTCTATCGCAGCGAAACCATAGTCGAGGCCCGCGCCGACTGTGGGCTCCAACTCGGCGAGATAGGCCTCTTCCGCCGGACTGGCTCGGTCGACAACAGCGCGGATCCGGTTCAGAAGCTCGTCTTCGAGGTCGTCGCGGCGTTGGCGGAGGCGCGCCGTAAGGGCGTTGGCCGCCATCACTCGTACCACGCCTCGGGGGCCAGCTTCATCCGCTTGCGGAAATCACGATCATGGCTGCAGAAGAGCTGGGCGCCTTCGCGCTTCTCCAACCATTCGAGCAGCTCCCAGCTCGCCACCATCGCATCGGGATTCCAGATCACGGCGGGAAGCCGACGCTGGCGCATCTTGTCGATCTGATAGGTCGCGTCAGCCAACAGCAGCAGCGCGCCACCGTCGAGGTTGACAAGCGCCGACTGGTGACCGGGGCTGTGGCCTGGCGTCGGGATCAGCTCGAGGAAACCATCGTCGAAGAAGTCGACCGGGCCGTCGAGCAACCGCCAGTCGAACTCTCCCGCGAAATCGTCGGCCAGGTAGACGCCCGACTGGTACGCGGACGGCGCGCGCGCGAAGGCCAGCTCGGTGCGCTGCACCCAGATCGGCGCGTGGCGAAAAAGGTCGAGCGCCGAAACATGGTCGAAGTGCATGTGGGAGAGGACCACATGGTCGACGTCCTCCGGGCGTAGTTCGATCGACCCCAGCTGCGATACCACGTCGTCGCCCGCCGACATCTCGAGCTCGACCAGGTCGGCCCACTCGCCGATCCGCGAGCGGGGATCGGCGATCAGCTCCGGATGTACGCCGGTGTCGAAGACCACGACACCGCGAGGGTGCGAGACGACATAGAAGAACCACGGCTCATATACCTTGCGCCCCACCTCGGCATCGAAGGGATCGAAGACCGCCAGATCGGCGCGGTCGCCGCCGCAGTGGAAGGCGAAGAGGCGCGTCTTCTCGCTCATCGACTGCCTCCGCCCGTCATGTCGCGACCGCCTGGTCGGCACCTGCCGAGAGCCCGAGCAGCTCCCGCATGACCAGGGTCCCTTCCAGCGTCGCCTCCTCGATCCCGCGCGGCGAGCAAACGTCACCAGCCGTCGCGAACCGGGCGCCGGCCGCTTCCAGATCAGCGACCAGCGCGGTCCGTGAACAGCGGCCGAGCGAGAGCACCAAGGCATCAGCCTCGATCTGGGTCGTCAGATCGGGGGCGAAGACGTTGTGGAAGTGGATCCGGCCCTCGGTCGCGTCGCTCAACGCGAGGTGAGGAATCATCTCGACCCCGGCCCGGTGCAGGCGGCCCAGGTAAGAGGTGCGGAGGTACTGGTGGAGGTGCTCCCCCGCGACCAGGGCGCCCGAGACGAGCGTCGCCCGGATGCCATCGGCGGCGAGGACCTCGGCGGCGTCGAGACCGATGCTGTCGCCACCCCAGTCTGCGATCACCACCCTCCCGGAGGGACGCTTTCCCGTCAGGACGTCCCAGGCGGAGAGGGTCTCGATTCCCCTCCCGGTCGTCGCAGGCAGGTAAGGCTCGGCGCCGGTGGCGACGAGGACGTGGTCGTAGCCACCGTCGGCGAGCTGCTCGACACCGACTACCGACCCCAACTCGATTTGGACGTTGGGGCGGTCGAGCAGGCTCGTGTAGTTCGATGTCAGCGATCCGGTGAGCTCGGCTTTCGCCGGCGCTGAGCGGGCGATCGCGAGCTGTCCGCCGAGCTCCGTCGCCGCCTCGAAGAGCCTCACCTGATGGCCTGCCGCGCCGGCCTCGGCGGCCGCGGCGAGGCCGGTCGGGCCGCCGCCGACGACGGCGATCCGAAGCCTTCGCTCGGCGTCCACCGGTCGCGCCAGGCTCAACTCGCGCCCGGTGCGAGGATTCTGGCCGCAAGCAATCGGCGAGCCGGCATGGTAATGCTCGTTACAGATGTTGCAACCGATGCAGCGCATCACTGAGTCGACGTTTCCTTCGCGGGCCTTCCGCGGCATGTCCGGATCGGTGATCAAGGCCCGGTTCATCCCGACAGCGTCGGCGCCGCCGGCGACGATGAACGCGTCGGCGTCGGCCGGCTCGACGATCCGGCCGGTGGCGATCAACACCGGGCCGAGGCCGCGATAGGGCGCGGTCAGCTCCATGATCATGTTCCGGGGCCACGGTGGCGGGGCGACGATCAAAGCGCCGCCGACGTAGGTCGAAGAGTCGCCGGTCGTCAGGTGCATGTAGTCGACGTGGCCTGCCAACTGCGGCGCGACCGCAACCGTCGGCTCGGCATCGGCGGTGAGCCGGACGCCGACGACGAGCCCCGGCGCCGCGGAGCGCACCGCCTCGATCGTCTCCAGAAGGAACCGCGCCGGCTCGGCAAAGCGGTCTTCCCGGCCGTTGGTCGCGCGGTCGAAGAACTGGTCCGGCAGGTAATTGTGCGCAGCGGTGATCTCGATTCCGTCGAGCCCACCCTCGGCGGCCATCGCCGCACACCGTGCGTAGGACTCGATAATTCGCTCCGCCTCGCCGGTGGTCAGCGCCCGCGGCTCTGAGTGATAGCGGAGGGACGGCACCGATCCGGAGGAAACGACTGCCGAACGGGGACCACTGCCGTGGGCCTCGCGGCCGGCGTGGAAGAGTTGGACGAAGACCTTGGTGCCGTGGCGGTCGGCGATCTTCCGCATCGCGCGGTAGCCGTCGATCGTCTCCGGCAGGTAGCCGGCCATCATCGTCTCCGAGTTGAGCCCCTCGGGCTCGACCGCCGCAGCCTCCATGATGATCAAGCCGACGCCGCCCCGAGCCCTCGCCTCCTGATAGGCGAGCAACTCAGGGGTCACCACGTGGTTTCTCGCCAGAGTGGTCTGGTGGGCGGTGGAGACCACACGGCACTGCAGGGTCGTCGGTCCGATCTCAAGCGGCGAGAAGAGCGCCTCGAAAGCCATTTCAGATTCCCTCCGAGGCCACCGATGGCGCTTGCCCCGCGGCTGCCTGCAACTCGCGGTCGACGGGATCTCCGACGGGCTCGGGACGGAGGGTCAAGCGCCGACCCAGCCGCATAAGCGCCCCGACCAGGATCGGTACGGCGACCATCCAGTAGGCGGCGCGGATGCCGAGGTGCCACACCGGATTGGTGCTGTCACGCGGCCAAAGCAGGTTGGCGCCGATCACGATTGCGGCCAACAACGCTCCGACCGAGACCAGTAGGCCCCACCTCCCGAGCGAGAACGGCGCCGACTCCGAGGGCCAGCCGCGAAGCCGGCTGATCACGACGACCAGCAGGATCAGGACGTAGGCGACATATGCGCACGCCGTCGTGCCGCCGATCAGAACCGCGATTTCGTTGGAGAGGATCAGCGGCAGGACGCTGACAGCGCAGATCACGCAGATGCTCGCCCAAGGCGTCCCGTTTCGGGATCGAGTCAGGAACGAGGACCCCGGAAGCTCGCCGGCGCGCGCCATCCCGAACAGCTGCCGGGAGGTGTAGGTGAGGAACGAGTTGGCCGAGAGGACCAACACCTCGACCACGACAAAAAGGAAGATCTTCGAGCAGAAGTTGGGCAGGACCCGGTTGATGTTGTCTTCGATCGGCGATGCAGCGGCCATCGCGGCGGTCGGATTCTTGGTCGAGATGATGAAAGCGAAAACGATGTACATCGCGACGCCGACGGTGGCGATGAAGGCGATCAGGATCGCTCGCGGCGCGATCCGCCGCGCATCCTTGGTCTCCTCGCCGAGCAGCCCCGCGCCCTCGAAACTCCACAGAGCCCAAATCGGCATGAAAGCCGCGGCGCCGATGAAGCCGGGCAGCCAGGCGTTGAAGCTTTGACCACCGGTGTTGGTGAGGATAGTTGGCGACTGCTCGGCACCGAGGATCAAGGTGAGGGTGACGATCACGCCGACGGCGACGAACTCCCCGAGGACGCCGATCACCCCGAGCTTGCCGAGGCGCTCGATACCACTGATGTTGCAGAGGAAGACGAGCGCCATCGCGGCTAGGGCGACGATCACCTCGAGGCGGGGTGAGAAGGTCCAGCCGAAAAGGGCGATCGCGGCGGTGGCGATCGCGACGTAGGTGGCGACCAATGCCGCGGTCATCCCGAACAGGTAGAGCCACCCGATCCACCAGCCGACCGGCTCCGCTGCTCGCGTCCGCCCCAGCATCAACCGCGGCCACTCATAGAAGCTGCCGGCGAACGGATACTGGGACGACAGCTCCATCCAGACCAGACAGATCAGGCCGACCAGAATGGCGACGATGGGATACGCCCAGAAGAACGCCGGTCCCGACGAACCGTAGGAGAAGGTCCACAGCGTATACACGCCGCCGCTCGCACCGACCCCGGCAAACACCAAAGCAGCCGACTGGATCAGGCCAAGCCGACGCCTCAGCCCTCCGACTGTACGTACCTCAGACCCCTCACCCTGACTTACAGATCCCACTGTTCAGTCCTCCCTCGCGGTCAAAAGTTGAACCCTTGCCTGTAGTCACTCCCTCATGCGATCGCCTCCAGCTCCAGGCGGACGAACTTTTCGATGCCCGCGACGTCGAGTCCGTAATGGCGGTAGAGATGGGTCGGAGGGCCGATCAGGCTGTACTCGTCGGCGATGCCGTGCCGGCGCAGGGGCGGAGCTCCTTCGGCTTCCGCCAAGACTTCCCCCACCGCCGCCCCCAGCCCGCCGATCCTGTTGTGCTCCTCGACCGTGAGGATCAGTTCGCTGGCGGACGCCGCCTCGAGCACCGCGTCCCGGTCGAACGGCTTGATCGTGTGCATGTCGATCAGACCGACGTCGTGCCCTCTGTCGCGGAGCGCATTTACGGCCACCAGCGACGGATGGACCATGGAGCCGGTGGCGATCACGGTGGCGCTCGCCCCGTCGAAGTGCTTGATCGCCTTGCCGATCTCGAACCCGGCGGAACCGTCGGCGTAAACCTCCGGTTCGCGCCCGCGACCGATTCGGATGTAGATCGGCTCCCGCCACTCGACCGAGGCGCGAATCGCCGCGGCCAGCGATGCCGGGTCCGCTGGGCAGACAACGGTCAGGCCGGCCATGACCCTCAGGACCGAGAGGTCCTCAGTGGCGTGATGGGAAGTTCCGTAGAAGCCCAGAGCGATCCCGGCGTGGTGGCCGATCATCCGCACCGGCAGTTTCGAGTAAGCGAGATCCATCCGGATCTGCTCGCAGCACAGCAGCGACAGAAATGAGGCGAAGTCTGAGACGAACGGGGTCAGGCCGGTGGTCGCCATGGCCGCGGCGGCGGTGACCATGTTCTGCTCCGAAATGCCCATGTTGAAGAAGCGCTGGGGGAACCGCTCGCCATACCTGACGAGGCCGTTGGAATATTTGAGGTCGGCGGTGAGTGCAACCACGGGAGCGCCGGCCTCGGTGATCTCGATCAGCGTGCTGGAGAGCGCGGCGAAGCCCGGCGCCTGGTCGAGCAGGTCGGTGAGGCTCCAGCTGCGCTCGAGATCCCGCTTGGTGCCTGCGATGTTCGCCACCTTCAGATCCTCCGGGCGGACCGGTCGATCTCCCGAATCGCTTCGCGTTCGTCATCGGCATTGAGATATCCGAGGTGCCAGCCGAAGTCGTTCTCCATGAAGGTGACGCCTTTGCCCTTGACCGTGTTGGCGATCACCACCGCCGGTTGGGTCGGCCGCTCGCGGTCCGAGAGACGCCGGAGCACCGCATAAAGGGCGCTGACGTCGTGGCCGTCGACCTCGTGCACGTCCCAGCCGAAGGCGCGCCACTTGTCAGCCAGGGGCTCGATCGACATCACCTCGTCGACCGGGCCGTCGAGGCAGTAGCCGTTGCGATCGATGATCGCGATCGTCCGCCCGGCCTGGTGGTGCGCCGCCGACATTGCGGCTTCCCACACCTGGCCCTCGTTCTGCTCGCCGTCCCCGAGCAGGACGAACGAGTTGTACCCTCGGCCCGCCAGCCGGCCGGCGAGGGCCATCCCCAGGCCCGCCGAGAGCGCGTGCCCGATCGAGCCGCTCGAGAAATCGACGCCGGGGACCCTGGTGCGGTCGGGGTGGTCGCCGAGCGGATTGCCGAGGTTCGTGTATCCGTTGAGGACCGCCCGTGGCAGGAAATCGAGGTCGGCGAGGATCGGGTAGAGGCCGACGGCTGCGTGCCCCTTCCCGAGAATGAATCGATCGCGATCGGCCCAAGCTGGCTCGCCCGGCCGCAGGTCCATGACTCCGTAGTAGAGCGTCGAGAGGATCTCCGCGCAGGAGAAAGCCGATGCGTAGTGCCCCACCTTCGCGATCGAGATCAGGCGGATCGTCTCGCGTCTGATGAAGTGAGCGCGGTCCTCGAGGCGCTCGACCAGCTCCCGATCGGGTGCCCCGGTATCAGACAGGTTGCTCATCGGCGATCCGATGCCCGAGCTCTCGTGAGATCTCCTCGGCGGCTTCCCGAACCAGGCCTAGGACACGGTCCTTCTCATCAATGACGTGGGGCACCAACCCCGCCACCGAGATCGAGCCGACCGGCTCGTCGGCCGAACGATGGTCGAAGATCGGCATCGCCAACGCCGCGACCCCGGGGGTGACGTCTTCCTCGGAGATCGCATAGCCGACCCGACGGATCTCCTCGCGATCGCCGATCAGCGCGGACTCAGTGACCAGGGTGCGGTCGGTGAACGACCTGAGCGGACCCTGCCTGATGTATCCGCGTGCTTCATCCTCGGGGAGGTAGGCGAGCAGCGCCCGCGAGATGCCGCCGGCGTGAAGCGGCAAGGAGCTACCCACGGTGACCGCTAACGAGAAGGCGTAGCGACCGTCCACCCGCTCGATCGTGATCGCGCGGTCTTCCCGCCTCACGGCGAGGAATGCGGTCAGATCCGAAACCTCGGCGAGACGGCGGAGGGCCGGCAGCGCCCGGGTCCGCAGGTCGAGCCCTGCCTCGACTTTGGAGCCGAGCTCGAGCAGGGTCAGTCCGAGTTGGTAGTTCCCGTCGCCCGTCTGCTCGCAGAAGCCGTTGTCGCAGAGGGAGACCAGGATGCGCCGGGTGGTACTCGGCGATAACTCGACGCGACGGGCCAACTCCCGGACACCGAGAGGCCGCTTTGCGGCACCGAGGACACGCAGGATCCAGGTTGCCCGATCGATGACCTGAATCGGACTTTTCTCCCGCCCATTGTCTTGAGTATGTGCCATATTGTGGAACACGCGTCTGTATTGCGGTTCACTTGTACATCCTCAAAAGCCGGCCGTCAAGGGGGACCTACGACCTTGACCGCGCGACGGTTCCTCGGTCTGCGTCTCTCAGCAAGGCGCGTTCGGCCCCGGCGGATAAGCGGCGCTCAATACAGCTCGTTGAGGAGGAAGCATGGTCCGGCGCATGCGCCGGACCATGCTGACACTGTACTTACGACCTAATTATAGAACTGATTCCAGGCAAATTTGCTGCCTTGGCCGGGACCCGCGAGGGACCATTCGCTGGTAATGGTGACACTAGAACTCAATGGCTGTGGCTGCTGGGTGAGCGTCAATAGCTGTTTGAGCGCCTTCCATTCTGCATGAACACCCATCGCAATTTCAAAGGGTGAGGTAGGGATGGCCTTGGTAAATTCCTGACATCCGGCTCCGGCTTCGGCTTCCAGAAGCAACTCGGGTGAGCCAGCTGCCTCAAAGTTGGCCTGGAGCTGCAGGGGACCGTAGAATCCCACTTTGCATTCCGGGTGCTCTGCCCAGACACAGTTACTGAGGTTCATCAGGTATTCATCCCCGACACCGCCAGCATGGCCAATGGAGCCGTAGCCGGCCTCGTTGCAGGTTACGGTCATTTTCGGAGCGCTCGTCTGCGTGTATTTGAACGTCCCTACCGATTTGTAGGTTTCGGGCATTTGCCACTGCGAGGTGCAGCTTTTAGCAAGGCACTGCCCTTCCCAGAGGGCCGTATGCGATTGACCTACTTCGCTATAGGTCGTGCCGAAGCTATTGCTTGCTACGACTCGCGTGTAGTAAACGCTGTTGGGGTTAACGCCGAGCAAGTTTCTTTCGACTTCGACATCGGTAGTCCCCGACCCAACGGAGAGCGTGGACGTCGTTCGATCCAGAAAGCTGCTTTTCATTCCATATTCGATGTGGTAGGTCGTGGCGGCACCGTTGGGATTCACTTTGGCTTTGAAAAGCCCACCATTCAGCGTCTGTTTGCCGAATGCAATGCCGCCTTTGGTGACGATCGGCGCGCCGGCTGCTGAGGCTGAACCGGCGCCTAGCAAAGCCATTGCGACCACCGCAGCTATTGGGATAAGCGTGCGGAGCAGGTTACGTTTCACGGTAAGAATCCTCTCGTAGTGAGACTTCCAGATGAGAGACTTCTATACGCCCCTGACCACGTTCCTTGGGATCAATGTGGGAGCGGACGGCAGCGGAAAAATGCCAAATTGAGATGCTCGATGCCCAGATTCGGTAATTTCGGGTAAGTGCCGTCTCCCCCGGGCGAATCACCTCCGTCAGCTGCTCGCCGATCCCCGTGCCGAGGTCGCAGATCACACTCACCTTGGCGCGCGGATGGTCAGTTGGCGTGCGGAGTGGGCTGAGGCCCGCTTTGGAGACCCACAGTCCAGAGCGCGGCCTCCCCAGCGGCTGACCGAGCTGCAAGACGGAATCGTGCGCGCATCGCGACGGCTACGCGAGGCAGGGCTGCCGGAGGGTCATCCGTGAAGAGCTTGAGCCGCATTGACGCCCGATAAGAGGCGTTAGGTGAACTAATCCCTGCGGAAAGCCTCTCCCCTCACCAGAAGGCGAGGCAGCGGATGCCTTAGGCGAAAACTACTCCGCCAGCCGATCCAAGACCTCCCGATCCTTCTCCAGCCGCTCCCTCAGGCGGGCCTGGAAGCCCTTGTCGGCACGGCGCGTCGCGACGTGCCGGTAGATGGCAGCGCGAATCCCCTCCGAGACCGACACTTCATCGACGCGGCACACGTAGGCCATCTCGGCCGCCAGCTCCTCCGAAAGCCGGAGGCTCATCACCTTCGTGTCCTTTAGCCCCATGGCTCAGCCCTCACCCTCGCCCAGCGCCGCCCGCCCCCAAGGCACTTCGTCAACGAGGGCCGTGGCCTCGTAGAAGTGCTCGACCGAGCCCCGGCGCGGCTGGGTCTCGACCAGTTCCACAGCGCCTTTTTCCGCAAGAACGCGGACGTGGTAACCGATGTTCGAGATCTTCGGGTCATTGGCGAGTAGCGTCAGTTCCTTCGGACTCAGCATTCCTTCGGCCTCGACGTAGAACTTGAGCAGGCGCCTGCGCAGGGGGTGCTTGAGGATCGACAGCAGCACCTCTTCGGGACCGCCGGGCTTCTGCCTGGCCGCCACATCAGCCTCCCCTCAGGCCTGGCGAGATGATCCCAAAGCTGCCGCCGGCCGATGAGCTGGAAGGTATCCACTCGATCCCCCGCAGCAGCAGCTCCGCTCCCACTTCCAGGCCACCGGCCAGCTTCATCAGCGTGTCGGCGCGCGGCAGCCGGCCCCCGCTCTCGATCAGGCCGATCTCGGTGCGGTGCAGCGAGCAGCGCTTCGCGAGCCCTTCCTGCGAGTACCCGGCGCGGCGGCGGGCCAGAAGGACGTTGTGGCCGATCCGCCTCGCGACCTCCGCGTTCCTCATTCGCCCGTCCATCATCGTTCCCAGAGGTCGTAGAGTCGGACGGCGGCTCTAGTAGGGCGGACTGCCTCGTCCTCGCCGAGGCAGTGAAACAGGCCGGTGCCGACTAGCTCGTGGACCGCCCGCTCGACGGCGTCGACGTCCATGAACGGCTTTGATCCGCCGCCGGTGAGTTCCCGGATCAGCTCGCTTAGGGTGAGCGCTTCCGGGTGGAGCTGAAGGACCTGACGAAGAACCGCCAGCTGCTCGCGCTCATCTTCGTCGTAGGTGGTCAGGCGCCTGGCGGCGCCAGGGGCCGTAGATTTCTCGCTAGCCATGAGGAGCTCTGCCTCCTTGTGGTCAGGCCCTCGGTTGGCGCTCCAACGCCGCCGGGGGCCGCTTATTTTCAGTTAGTGGCTACTTCGGGCTCCCCGCGAAGTCGTAGCGGCGCGGCTTCTTCTCGACCAGCCGATTCTTCTTCGCGCTGGAGGCTTTCGGTTTCGCCTTGCTGGTCTTCGCGGCCGGTTTGGCGCCTTTACCCTTGCCTTGCATGGGAGCTAATCCCTCGTGCCGGCCCCGGGGCGTCCTACCGCCGCCGGGGCGCTTTTTCATTTTCCGGTCGCGACGTTAGCTCGGTGAAACCGGTAAAGCGAGAGCAATCGCGGCCGATCGGGGGCAATCGCGGCGCTATCTGCCACTAGTGGCAGATCAGCGGAATCGAGAAGGCGAAAAGGAGCCGCGGAATCGGCGGAGGAACCAGCCGATTTGCAGCGATTTCAGAGAAGCCCGGAACGAGACTCGAACTCGTGACCCCTTCCTTACCATGGAAGTGCTCTACCAACTGAGCTATCCGGGCGGGTCGGCTCCCCTGCGGAGCCGTGCGCTCAGGACGATTCTAGACGGTGGCTCGCCGATCAGCGACGCCCCCATGGCATCGCTACCGCGAGTTTCCAGGCGCCCTCTATTTGGCGCATCACGGTCGTCGGCGTCAGGGCCCGGGTGAAGGGCTCGCCCTCGGAGCCGGCGGAGGTCAGCAGCCAGCGCTCGGTTCCCAGGGCGACCTCGCCGGCGAGGACTACGGAGCTCTCCTGGACCTCGATCCGCGAGCCGACGACGATCAGCTGGTGGAGGATCGGCCGGATCTCGGCCCGGCCCCGCACCGCGGTCGCGTCGGGGGTGATCAGGCAGGCGTCTTTGGCGAAGCAGCGAGCCGCGGCGTCGAGGTCGCCGCGGCTGATCGCCTCGGCGAACGCCAGGGTGGTCTCGCCCGGAGTGCGAGCCCGCTCGATGACGGCCATCGGCTCTAGATGAACTTCGAGGGCTGGAAGCGGCAGTAGCGGAATTCGTAGTCGAGCACCTGGTTGTTCGCCTGTCGGGCGGTGCTGACCAGCCGGACCACCATCTTCTGGGCGGCGGTGGCTTCGCTCTTCTTCAGCTTCGTCGCGATCGATTCGAACAGCTGCGCCTCGGTCTTCGCGTAGCCGAGCCATTTCGTCAGCTGGGCAGCGTCTTCGGGCGGTTTCGGCACGGCGAGGAGCTGGGTGCGGGCCTTCTTCAGGGCTTTCGCGGCGCCGGAGAACTGCGCGGCGGCGGCCTTGTACTGGCCGTCCTTCACCTTCTGCCGCACGCCTTTGAGGATCTTTTCGTTGGCTTCGGTGTTGGCCTTGCAGATCGGTTCGACCGCTTCCTTGTAGGTCTCAGGGGTCTGTTCGGCCGCGCTCGACGGAACGGCTGCGAGTAGCGCGACGATGGCGGCGAGCGAAAGAATCAACTTCCCTGACATTGGGGCCTCCCTAGTTGCTTTGCACCGAAGCCCCTGGTCCCCGACAGCGGCAGCCGCATCATAGAGGCACCGTTGGCGGAGGGGGACGACTGAGGTGTACGGAAGAAAAGACCGCTGCGCGATCCCAAGTTGCGCCATGCAGTTCCCATTCCGGGGTGTGTAGCGTGCCCGGGATGAGCAAGCGCCTTCTCCTCCTCGCCCTCTCCCTCTGCCTCGCCGCCGCCGTCGCGGTGGGCTGCGGCGGCGGCTCCGAGGAAACCTCGCGGCCGGCGCCCTCGGCGGCCGAGTTCCCCTCGGCGAAGGGCAAGACGATCGGGGAGCTGCTGAACGGCTCTGGAGCGAAGGAGTCGAAGCTGGTGGTCGCGCCGGCGGCGCAGTCCTTCGTCGTCGGCGAGAATCGCTACCCCTTCGGGGTCTTCACCCTCGGCAACGAACAGGTCGACGACGCCGACGTGGCGATGTACTTCGCCAAGGACGGCAAGAGCCCGGTGATCGGGCCGCTGCCGGCGCAGGTGACCTCGCTGGAGACGAAGCCCGCCTACCGCGCGACCGGCACCGAAGGCCCGGGCGAGGCGACGACGGTCTACGCGGTGCCGAAGGTCGACTTCGACCGCAAGGGCCCCTGGCTGGCGATCGCGATGCTGAAGGGCAAGGACGGGCTGGAAGCGACGCGCGTCACCGCGCCGCTGGTCGTCGGCGAGTTCCCGGACATCCCGGAAGTCGGCGAGAAGGCGCCGGTGATCCACACCCCGACCGCCGCCGAGGTCGGCGGCGACATGGCGAAGATCGATACCCGCGTCCCGCCCGACCAGATGCACCAGGTCGACTTCGCCGACGTGGTCGGCAAGAAGCCCGTCGTCCTCGTCTTCGCCACCCCCGCCCTCTGCCAGAGCCGCGTCTGCGGCCCGGTCGTCGACGTCGCCCAGCAGGTGGCGGACTCCTACGAGGGCAAGGCCGACTTCATCCACATGGAGATCTGGAACTACAACGACCTCAGCAAGGGCCCGCGGCCCCAGGTCCAGGCCTACGACCTGGAAACCGAGCCCTGGACCTTCCTGGTTGACAGCAACGGAATCATCCGCGACCGCATCGAGGGCGCGTTTGGCGTGTCTGAACTCGAAGAAGCGATGCGGACGATAGTTCCTGGCTGAGCGGCCAGGCTCCGCTAGGCTTCGATGACCGGGATAGGGGCCCGGTGGTTGTGCCCGCTGGGAGGCAGGGTCGAAGGCAAAACGACGCTGCAAGGAGCGATATGAAGCACAAGCTGGCAGTCCCCCTCGTCCTCGGGCTGTGCGCCCTGCTCGGAGTCCTCGCCGCACCGGCGATGGCCGGCAAGGGCGGCGGGCAGAAGAAGCAGGCGAAGACGGTGACCTTCGAAGTCTGCAGGCACGGCTGCCGGTACCGGACGATCCAGAAGGCGGTCGACGCCGCCGGCTCGTTCAAAGGCAAGAAGAAGAACTCGAAGGCGAAGGCCGTGGTCGCGGTGCGCCCGGGCAAGTACGTCGAAGGCGTCGTCCTCGACGGCACCCAGCGCAAGAAGAGCTTCGACGACCTCACCATCAAGGGGACGAAGAAGGACCGCAAGAAGGTCGTCCTCGAGGGGAAGAACGCCAAGGGCGAGCTGGGCGCCGCGCAGAACGGGATCGAGGCGATCAGCGTCGATGGCCTGGTGCTGGAAAACATGTGGGCCCGCAACTACCAGTCGAACGGGTTCTTCATCCACGCCGCCAACGAAGGCGGCCAGCACTGCGACGGCTACACGATGGACAACCTGCTGGCCTCGGCCAACCGCTCCTACGGCCTCTTCGCCAAGAACTGCTTCGGCGGCAAGATGATCAACTCGGCCGGCTACCACCACGGCGACTCCGCCTTCTACGTCGGCGAAACGCCGTGCGACTCGAAGACCTGGACCAACCACGGCACGGCGCCGCCGCCCAAGCCCTGCCAGCGCAAGCCGAAGTGGACGCTGCTGAAGAACGACCGCAGCTACGAAAACGTGCTCGGCTACTCGGGGACCAACTCCAAGTACGTGAAAATCGTCGAATCGGCCTTCTACAACAACGGGGCCGGCATCGTGCCGAACACGCTCGACAGCGAGGGGGTCGAGCCGAACGGCTGGAACGTGTTCGAACGCAACGACGTGTTCTGGAACAACTACAACTACTTCCTCGCCGGTGCCAAATTCCACACCGTCTCGGGCGGGCTCGGCCAGGTCGCGGGAGCGACGGTCAACTACCCGACCGGGGTCGGGATCGTCCTCTACGGCGGCGCCAACAACGTCGTCAAAGACAACAACGTGTTCGGCAACTACAAGTGGGGCATCGCCTCGTTCTCGGGGCCGGGCGAAGTGTTCGTCGCCAACGAGGGTGACGACGCGAAGAACATCAACAACCAGATCGTCGAAAACACGATGGGCCGCGAAGGCATCGATCCAAACGGGGAATACGACTTCTGGAACGACGCCACCGGCGGCGGCAACTGCTGGGGCAACAACAGCGCCGGGACGTTCGCGCCGGGCAACGGCAAAACGCCGCTGGCGCAGATCTACCCGCCCTGCCCGCAGACCCCGGTGCTCGCCGACCAGGTCCGCAGCCTGAACATCACCGCCGGCCTGCAGATCAACCTCGGGGAAGAAAGCGACCCGAAAACGATCCTCGGCTACGCCAGCTCCAACCCGCCGCAGAAGCAGGAATGTACCTGGGTCCGCCGGGTCGCCGCGCATCCGGCCTTCCAGAAATTCCAGCCGGTCGAGGTTGCGCCGGCGCTGGGTGAAGTGAGCTGCTGATGAGGCGCTCGCGAAGCCTCGCGCTCCTCGTCTCCTGCGTCGCCGTGGTCGCCCTCCTGGGGGTGACCACGGCCTCGGCGCAGGCGCCGAAGCAGCCGCCGGCAAAGGTGACGGTCAACGACTTCTACTTCTCCCCCACCTCGGTGACGGTCAAGTCGGGGCGGGCGGTGAAGTGGACCTGGTCGAGCTACAACAGCTATCCGCATGACGTCCACCTGAAGCAGGGGCCGCCCGGGCTGAAGAACAAGGGGCGGTTCTCGACGACGACCACGGCGGTGACCGACGCTCATTTCCAGCGGACCTTCGAAGTCCCGGGCACCTACAAGTTCATCTGCACGGTGCACCCCTCGGAAATGAAGATGACCGTCACCGTCAAGAAGTAGGTCGCCATGGCACCCGATCCGATCGACCGGCGAGGGTTCCTGGCCCTCTCCGGCGGCGCGCTGCTCTGCACGATCGCCGGCCAGGAGGTGGCGACCGACGAAGGCAAGATCGACGTCGAGGGCCTCGCCCGCCAAGTGAAGGTGCCGCCGAAGGTGACGGCGGCGGAGTGGCGCGGCGAGGACCCGGGGGAGCGGCGGCTGGCGGCGCTGCCGACGGGAGGCGCCACCCGCGAGTACTGGATCGCCGCTGAGCCGGTGCAGTGGGACATCGTCCCCACCCACCGCGACCAGATGATGGCCCAGAAGGTGAAGGGCAAGACGAAGTTCGGCGCCTACGGCTACCGGCTCTACAGCGCCGGGTTCAAGAGCCCGCTGGGCAAGGCGACGGTGCCGGGGCCGCTGCTCGAAGCCGAAGTCGGCGACACGGTCGTCGTCCACTTCCGCAACAAGCTGCAGGCGCCGGTGACGATCCACCCGCACGGGATCTTCTACGCCAACGAGATGGACGGCGCCTACAAGGGCAAGTGGACCGACCCCGGCGGCTTCGTGCAGCGGAACCGGACCTTCACCTACGTCTGGGAGGCCCACGAAGGGACCGAAGGGAGCTGGCTCTACCACGACCACGGGCCGATGGACCCGCTGCCGGTGTTCAAGGGCCTGTTCGGGCCGCTGGTGATCCGCAAGCGGGGGGAAGCGCGGCCCGACGCCGAGTTCTTCCTCGGCTTCCACACCTTCGATCCCTCGATCACCGGGCTGAACGGCACCTACTACTGCGTCAACGGCAAGGCCTACGCCGGCAACACCCCGACCCTGGAAGCCCACGTCGGCCAGCGGGTCGGTTTCCACGTGTACGGCATCGACAACTTCTTCCACACCTTCCACCTGCACGGTCACCGCTGGACCGAACCGGACGGGCGGATCGTCGACAACAGGACCTTCGGCCCGGCCGACTCGTTCTCGTTCGAGCTGACCGAGGACAACCCGGGTCGCTGGTTCTACCACTGCCACGTCTTTCAGCATCTACATCAGGGGATGAACGGTTGGTACCTCGTCTCCTAGGCGCGGCGGCCGCGGTCGTCTTCCTCTTCCCCGCCGGCGCGGGGGCGGCCAATACGCGCGTCTCGATCGCCAACTACGCCTGGTCGCAGCCGCAGGTCCACGTCGACCGCGGCGAGAAGGTGACCTGGGACTGGCTCGGCCCCGACCTGGCCCACTCGGTGACGGGGATTTCGGCCAACGACCTGCAGTGGGACTCGGACCCCGGCACCGACGCCCCCGCCCACCGCGCCGGCGACAGCTACACGCTGCAGTTCGACCAGCCGGGCGAATACCTCTTCCAGTGCAAGCTGCACGCGGCGGTGCGGGGCACGGTGATCGTCTCCGACGTCCCCGGCAACCCGAACTCGGACCCCGGCCCGCAGCCGCCGCTCAACGTCGACGTGAAGCCGCCGACGCTGGGCTCGCTCTCGATGCCGAAGCAGCGGACCAACGGCCACGGCGGCCTCGGCTTCAGCGTCCAGATCTCAGAGCGGGGCACCCTCGACGCCGAGTACTACCGCTTCAACTCGAAAGGCAAGCGCGTCTTCAACGGCTTTGAGACCTGGGACGTCTTCATCGGCATCAACCACCTGCGCCTCGGGGCGAGGTCGAAGCATTTCCGGGCGCGGCCCGGACGCTACCTGGCGGTGCTGCGGGCAACCGACACCTCGGCGAACGAATCGAAGCCGCTGCGCAAGCGCTTTACGATCGGCGGCTAGAGGAGCTGCGCTTGCGGCGGCGCTTGCCGGTCGGCTTGGCGGCGTCGGTGAGGGTGCGTTCGCCGGCTTTCTCGGTCGACTCGCCCATCGTGATCTGGAACATCGCCAGGAGGGCGTCGGAGGCGAGCGGGCGCATCCGGTCGAGGGCCTCGCGGACCTTCGGCCAGTCCTCCTCGGGTCGCCCGGCCTTGTCGAACGGCTCCCAGATCTCGCGCACGAAAAGCTCGACGAACGTGCGCGAGACTTTCTCCGAAGCGCGCCGCAACTGCTCCGCCGTCTCGACCGCGGCCTGCGGTGAGACGCCGAGCTCGACCAGGGCCGTGCCGGCGCGCTGCAGGCGGGGGCTGATCACCTCGATCTTGCCGTCGGGGAGGGCGCGGAGGATGCCGAGCTTTTCGGTCCGGGCGAGGAGCTTGGGGTCGAAGCGGTCGACCCCCCAGGCCGCGGCCAGCTCCTCGGCGTCGAAGATTTCCGGCGTCTCGTCCTCGAAGGGGGCGCGGACGGCGCGGGCGAAGTCGACCATCTCGCGCGAGGAGCCCTCGCTCGACTCCAGCACGCGGCGGATCGCCTCGAGGTTGAGGCCCTCGGCCTGCATTTCGCGGGTCAGCTCGATCCGCGCCACATGGCCCTCGTTGTAGTAGCCGGTGCGGCCGTGGACCTCGGGCGGCGGCAGCAGGCCACGCGTCTGGTGGGCGCGGATGTTGCGGATCGTCATCCCCGTCCGCCGCGCCAGCTCCCCGATGGTCATCTTGCCGTCGGGCTTGGCCTTCTGCCCTTTCCGGCTGCTCATCGGCCCATGGTAAGCGGGAAACGCTGTCCGTTCATCTTCTTCGCCGCGTCCGAACAGAGAAATGCGATGCCGTCGGAGATGTCCTCGGCCGGGGTGAAGGTCGGGAACTCCTTGCCGGGCTCCTCCTCGCGCATCCGCGGGGTGAGGATCGCGTCGACGACGAGGATGTTGGCGGTGGCGGCGCCGCCTTCGAAGCCGTCGGCGAGGGCGAGGGTCCAGGCCTCGGCGGCGGCCTTGGCGGCCGCGTAGGCGGCGTTGGTGTCGGTCGGCGCCTGCGCCTGCTTGGAGGAGACGAGGACGAAGCGGCCGTGAGCGCTGGCGGCGATCTGGTCGTGGAAGGCGCGGGTCGTGTGCTGGACGGTGCGGACGAGGAGGTCGTGCAGCAGCGCCCAGTCGGCAAGCGGCGCCTCGTGCAGCGGCTGCCCGCCGCGCCAGCCACCGACCAGATGGACGAGGCCATCGACGCGGCCGAAGCGCTCGACCAGCGCAGCGCACCAGGCGCGGGCGGCGTCCTCGTCGAGGAGGTCGACGCTGCGCCCGTCCCAGCGCTCGGCCGGCAGGCCGAGGTCGGTGGCGAGAGCGTCGAGGTTGCCCTGGTCGCGATCGGTGCCGGCGACGGTCGCCCCGGCGTCGGCGAGACGCTCGGCGACGAGCGGCCCAAGGCCGCCGCCAACCCCGGCGATCGCGATCACTCGTTCGTCAAGCATCGACTCATCCTCTCGGGGCGTGTCGATTTTGTAAGGCATAGCCGGACAAAGTCGACACCGGATTTGACGACGATGGGGGAGACAGGATTCGAACCTGTGTAGGCAGAGCCAATGCGTTTACAGCGCATCTCCTTTAACCACTCGGACACTCCCCCGAGTAAGAGCGGAGATTCTACGGGAGGGCCGGAGGAAGGAGGCGTCTTAGCCCTGCGCGGCTTCGAGCCTTGCCTTCATCTGCTCGTTGAAAGCGGTCAGGGCGGAGAAGGGGCGCATGAAGACGGTCAGCTCGCGGATGCGGCCCTCGTCGTCGAGCTCGAGGAAGTCGATGCCCTCCAGCTCGCGGTCGCCGACGGTGGCCTTGAAGCGGAGGACGACGGTCCCGCCGTCGGCCAGCTCGTCGGTGTAGACGAAGTTCTCCAGCGTCGCGGAGACGTGGGTGAGCACGGCGATGACGGTGTCGCGGCCTTCGAAGCCGCGGAAGAGGACCGGGCTGTGGAGGACGACGTCGTCGCGGAGGGTCTCGGCGAGCAGGTCGAGGTCCTTGCTCTCGGCGGCGCGGCGAAACGGGTGCGGCTCGGCCATGGCCTCCACTGTACCCCGGTGCGATACTCGCGCCTATGCCAAGCGATCATTTCTGGTCCCGATTCTCGAACTCCCTCGGCGCCACCGGGCTGCGGCTGGTCGGCAAGCTGAACGCGCCTATCTACCGGCTGACCGGCGGCCGCGTCGGCGGCAAGCTCGGCAAGGCGCCGATCCTGTTGCTGACCACCACCGGCCGCAAATCCGGGCAGCCGCGGACGGCGCCGGTCCTCTACCTCGCCGACGGCGAGCGCTTCGTCGTCATCAACACCAACGCCGGCAACGAAAAGACGCCGGCCTGGTCGCTCAACCTGCGCGCGAACCCCGAGGCCGAGGTCGAGCTGGGCCGCAAGCACGTCAAGGTGCGGGCCCGGATAGCCGAGGGCACCGAACGCGCCGACCTCTGGCGCCGGAGCATGGAGCAGTACGGCGGCTGGGACTTCTACGAGTCGCAACTCAACCGCGAGGTCGGCGTCTTCGTTCTAGAGCCGCACTAAGACGCTTCGCGCAACATTTGCGCCTCGGGCAGCCGCTTCAGTTTCTTCAGCGTGTTGTTCTCGATCTGGCGGATTCGCTCGCGGGTGACGCCGAAGGTGCGTCCGACTTCCTCCAGCGTCAGCGGCTCGGCGCCGGAGAGGCCGTAGCGAAGTTCGATCACCTGCCGCTCGCGGTCGGGCAGCGCCGCCAGCGCTTTCTGCACGCCCTCCTTCTGCAGGTGCTCGCTCGCTTCCTCGAAGGGCTCGAGCACAGCGTCGTCGGCGACGAAGTCGCCGAGCTCCGATTCGTCCTCGTCCCCCACCGGTTTCTCCAGCGAGACCGGCAGCTGGGCGACGCGGAGGATGTCCCGCACGTCGGAGACGGGCCAGCGCAGCTCCTCGGCGATCTCGGCCGGCTCCGGCTCGCGGCCCAGCTTCTGGACCAGCTGGCGTTCGACGTGGGCGACCCGGTTCAGCTTCTCGACCATGTGGACGGGGATGCGGATCGTCCGCGCCTTGTCGGCGATCGCCCGCGTCACCGCCTGGCGGATCCACCAGGTCGCGTAGGTGGAGAACTTGTAGCCGCGGCGGTAGTCGAACTTCTCGACCGCGCGGATCAGTCCCAGCGAGCCCTCCTGGATCAGGTCGAGGAAGCTCAGCCCGCGGCCCAAATAGCCTTTCGCGATCGAGACGACGAGGCGCAGGTTGGCCTCGACCATCTGCCGCTTGGCGAGCATGTCGCCGCGCTCGATCCGTTTCGCCAGTTCGACCTCCTGCTGCGCGGTGAGCAGGTCGACCTGGCCGATCGCCCGCAGGTAGAGCCGCAGCGAATCGAGGCTCGGCTCGACGGTCAGGTCGAGCTCTTCTTTTTTCGCGGCGCCGGCGCTCTCGCCGCTGCGCTGCGCTTTGTAAGCGCTGACGCCGTCCTCGGCGATGACGTCGATCCCGTGCTCGACCAGATGGGCGTGGAGCTGGGTCACCTGCTCCTTGGTGATCTCCACCTCCTCGAGTGTCGAGGTGATCTGCTCGAAGGTCAGGTAGCCGCGCTCGCGACCCTGGGCGATCAGGCCCTGAAGCTCCTCGATCTCGCCGATCGGGCTCGTCTCCTGATCGCGATCGATGACGTCAGCCGTGGTCTCCAACGGTTCGATGCTCACTGCTTGGTCGCTTCCTCTCCCCAAATCTCCCGGCGGCCAGCCCTAACGCTCCGACCGCGCCGGATTATAGGCGGAAAAAACTCTCCATCGTCCGAAGTGCTCCGTCGCTTACTATTCGTTAGCGATGGCCAGTCAGTCGACCGCCACCCCAGCCGCGCCTGACGTCCAGGCCGGCGTTCCTGCGACGCAGGTGAGCCTCTCCCGCGTCGGGGTCACCGGGGTCGAGAAGGTGATCCGGGTCAAGACCGACGGGACCGAGAACCTCTTCTACGCCGGCTTCGAGTGCTTCGTCGATCTCAACCCGCAGCAGGCCGGCGTCCACATGTCCCGCTTCGAGGAGATCGTCGGCGAGGCGATCGACGAGGTCGTCCTCGGCGAGGCCTTCAAGGCCGAGGTGCTGGCCGCCCACGTCGCCGAAAAGGTGCGCGAGCGGCAGGGGGGCGAGCGGGCCGAGGTCTCGATCACCGCCCGCTACCCGGAGACGGTCCAGACGCCGGAGACCGGCAAGAGCACCCAGGAGATCTACGTCCTCTACGGCACCGCCGTCTCCTCGGCGCAGGGGACCCGCACCCTGACCGGGGTCGAGGCCCAGGGCATGACCGCCTGCCCCTGCGCGCAGGAGATGGTCGCCGGGCTGGCGCGGGAACGGCTCGCCGGCGACGGCTTCGACGCCGGGCAGATCGAGCGGATCGTCGACCTCGTCCCGATCGCGACCCACAACCAGCGCGGCGTCGGCACCCTCCACGTCGGCTGCCCCGAGGGCGGCCCGGCCTGGATCGAGGCTCCCGAGCTGCTGCGGATCGTCGAGAGCTCGATGAGCTCGGAGATCTACGAGCTGATGAAGCGCTCCGACGAGATGTCGGTCGTCGTCAAGGCCCACGAACAACCCCGCTTCGTCGAGGACTGCGTCCGCGAGATGGTCCGCCAGGTCGTCGAGGGCTACCCCGACCTCCCGGAGCAGACCTTCGTCATGGCCCGCCAGGAGAACCTCGAGACGATCCACCGCCACAACGTCGTCGCCGAGCGCTACGGCACCCTCGGCGACCTGCGGGCGGAGTTGGCAAGCGGCGAGCACCAGGCGCATCACGTGACGATGCGCGAGTGGCTCGAGGCTCCTGCTTCTTAGCCGGCCCGCTTCAGCTTCGCCGCAGTCCGCTCGCGCTCCAGCTCCTCGATTCGCTTCCTCAGGCCGAAGAAGTAGTCGGCGCCGCTGATCACGGTTACGACTAGCGCGATGTAGACGAGGATGTCTACGCCGAGGGGGGCTGGGTTGGTGGCGATCAGGGCGAAGATGGCGGCTATCTGGAGGACGGTCTTCAGCTTGCCCAGCCAGCTGGCGGCGATGACGATGCCGCGCTCGGCGGCGATCGTGCGGAGGATGGTGACGGCGACCTCGCGGGCGATGATGACCATCGCCACCCAGGCTTCGAGGCGGTTGAGGGAGACGAGGGAGATCAGGGCGCCGGTGATCAGCAGCTTGTCGGCGAGCGGGTCCATCAGCTTGCCGAAGGTGGTGATCGAGCCGCGCGAGCGGGCGAAGTAGCCGTCGAGGCCGTCGGTCGCGGCCGCCAGGGCGAAGACGCCGGCGGCGAAGGCGTCGCCGTTGGGGGTCTCGCCGAGCAGGGCGACCACCACCACCGGCACCGCGAGTATGCGGAGGAGGGTTAGGGCATTAGGCAGATTGAGCGGGAACATCGGCGGCGTCCTTCTTGGCGAAGTACTCCTCGCCCTCGATGCTGATCTTCGGCAGCCAACGGTCCATCCACTTTGGCAGCCACCAGGCGCGCTTGCCGAGCAGCACCATCACCGCCGGCACCAGCAGGCAGCGGACCAGGGTCGAGTCGATCGCGATCGCCACCGCCAGGCCGACGCCGAACTCCTTCACCACGGGGTTGCCGCTGAGGACGAAGCTGGTGAAGACGCAGACCATGATCGCCGCCGCCGAGGTGATCACCCGGCCGGTGTTGGCCAGTCCTTCCACCACCGCCCGCTTCTCGTCGCCGTACTCCTTGTAGTGCTCGCGCATCTGGGTCAGGAGGAAGACCTCGTAATCCATCGAGAGGCCGAAGAGGATCGCGAACATCAGCAGCGGCACGAAGCTGACGATCGGGATCGCGTGGTCGAGGCCGATCCACGAGGAGCCCCAGCCGAGTTGGAAGACGGCGGTGACGACGCCGTAGGCGGCGGCGACCGAGAGCAGGTTCATCGCCGCCGCCTTGATCGGCACCAGCAGCGAGCGGAAGGCGACGAGCAGGACGATGAAGCTCAAGCCGACGACGATCGCGATCATCAGCGGCAGCTTGTCGCTGATCTGGCTGGCGAGGTCGATGTAGCCAGCGGTCTGGCCGCCGACGTAGGAGCTGGCCTTGGTTCCTTCCAGCGCCGCCGGGATCGCTTCGTCGCGCAGGTCTTCGACCAGGCTGACGGTCTCATCCGCCCAGGGCTCGGATTTCGAGATCACCGTGAAGACGGCGGCGGTGCCCTGCTTGTCGAGGGTCGGTTCGGTCACGGCGGCGACGTCCCCGGCGCCCCCGACCGCTTTCTGGAGCTTCGGCAGCACCTGTTTGGCTTCTTCGGGCGAAGTGAATTCGGAGGCGATCAGCAGCGGCCCGTTGACTCCCGGCCCGAAGCCCTTGTTGAGCGAGTCGTAGGCCTGGCGCGAGGTCGTTTCCTTCGGCAGGGCGCTGATGTCGTTCTGGCCGAGCTGCAGCTGGAGGACCGGCAGCGCCAGGACGATGAGGATCGTCAGGGCGACCACAGTCGCGATCCAGGGCCGCTCGCTGACCCGTTCCGCCCAGCGCCGCCAGCCGTGGGGCTCCTTGTCGTCGGGGTGGGTCTTGCCGAGCTTGACCCGCAGCGAGTCGATGTGCGGGCCGAGGGCGCCGAGCATCGCCGGCAGCAGCGTCGTCGCCGCGCAGACCGCGACGACCACCGCCACAGCCGCGGTGAAGCCGAGGGTGGAGACGAGCGGGATGCCGGCGAAAGCGAGCGAACAGAGCGCGATCACGACCGTGAAGCCGGCGAAGACGACGGCGCCGCCGGCCGTCGCGGTCGCCCGCGCGATCGACTCGCGCAACTCCATCCCGTCGGCCAGCTGCAGTTTGTGGCGGGTGACGATGAACAGCGCGTAGTCGATGCCGACGCCGAGGCCGATCATCGTCGCCAGCGTCGAGGCGACCCCAGGTACCTCGAGCACGTGCTCGAGCAGGCGGATGATCGAGAGCGCGCAGGCGAGGCCGATCACCGCGGAGACGATCGGCAGCATCATCGCCGTCGCGGTGCCGAAGGCGAAGAGGAGGATGATGACCGCCGCGGCGAGGCCAATCGCCTCGCTGGTCTCGGTCGCGGGCTTCGAGAGCTGCTGGCCGACGTAGGCGCCGATCGCGGCGTTCAGCCCGGCCTGGCGGGCGGGCCCGGCGGCGTCGAGGATCTTTTCCGCCTCTTCTTCGTCGATTTCGCCCGGGCCGACCGAGAGGACGACCGGGAAGTAGCCGATCGACTTGTCCTCGCTGAGGAAGTTCGCTCCCTGCGGGCTGAGCGGGCTGACGGCGGAGTTGACGTCGCCGAGCGCGTTCAGCTTCTTCCCGGTTTCCGCCACCGCTGCCGCGTACTGGGCGTCGGTCAGCTTCTTCCCGGCCGGCGCTTCGAGGACCAGCGGGTTGCTGCCGTAGGCCTGTTCGGGCAGGTCGTCTTCGAGCAGTTCGGTCGCCTTGGTCGAGTCGGTGCCGGGCAGGGTCAGGTTTTCGCTGGTCTTGCTGCCGGCGGAGTGGCTGATCGCGAGCAGGGCGATCGCGAGGACGATCCAGACGGCGATCACCGGGTAGTGGTGGCGGGAGGAGAAACGCCCGATGGCGTAGAGGGGAGCGGTCATCGCTGCATCATTTCGTCTGGAGCGGCCGTTTCGCCGGTCTCGAAGGCTTCCGGGATCAGTTCGGAACGCTCGGCGCCGAGCGCTCGGCGGATCAGGACCAGCCGCTGCGCCTGGTTGGCCGCCATCGAGGCGATCAGCGGCCGCGGCCAGCCGATCGTCAGCTCGTCGACGGCGTGGAGCTCGGCGTCGATCGTCGCGCTTTCGAGCTCGTAGAGGAACTCGAACGCCTGCCGCCGCGTCCGCAGCGGGGTCGAGGGGATCTCTTCGACCGGCGGGTCGGCTTCGCCTTCGAGTCCACGCAGCGTCTTCGTCGTCGCGTCGACGTGTTCCTGTTCCTGGGCCCGGAAGCCGCGGACGGCGTCGAGGTCGGCGGCGTCGTGGAGAACCGGCAGCACCCGCCCGTAGGCCGCGACCGCGGCGATCTGGCGACCGAGGATCTCGTTCAGCACCGCGACGTCGCCCTGCCGGTCGGTGGTCGAGTCTCCCCCGCCCCCGCCGCCGCAGGATGCGAGGCCGGCGAGCAGCCCGGCCGCGAGGGCGCCGATGGCGAGGGCGCGGCGCACGCGGGCGCGGCGCATGATTCGGTTCGGGGCCATGACGAGAAGGCGAAGCCTATGAGCTCAGAGCGCGCCGACGCACTCGCGGCGCTGGCGGAGGAGATCCACGCCTGCCGCCTCTGCCCGCGGCTGGTCGAGTGGCGCGAGGAGCAGGCGGCGAATCCGCCGCGGCGCTACCGCGGCCAGGAGTATTGGGCGCGGCCGGTCTCCGGCTTCGGCGACCCCGACGCGCGGGTGGGGATCGTCGGCCTGGCGCCGGCGGCCCATGGCGCCAATCGCACCGGCCGGATGTTCACCGGCGACCGCTCCGGCGACTGGCTCTACGCCGCCCTGCACCGGGCCGGGTTCGCCAACCAGCCGACCTCGGAGTGGCGCGACGACGGGCTCGAGCTGCGCGACGCCTTCATCACCGCCACGGTCCGCTGCGCGCCGCCGGCCAACAAGCCGACCCCGGACGAGCGGGACACCTGCCTCCCCTACCTGCAGCGCGAGCTGGAGCTGCTCGACCGCCTCGAGGTCCTGGTCGCCCTCGGATCGTTCGGTTGGGACGGGGTCCTGCGCGCCGCGCGGGCGCTCGGCGAGGAGGTGCCGCGGCCGCGGCCTAAGTTCGGTCACGGCGCCGAGGCGGAGGTCGGCCGCTGGCGGCTGATCGGCTGCTTCCACCCCAGCCAGCAGAACACTTTCACCGGCAAGTTGACCGTGCCGATGACCGACGAAGTCTTCGCTCGCGCCCGTTCGCTCCTGCCTTAGAAACGCTTCGACCTTTCGAACGGTCTCTACTGGGCTGACGGGGCTACCTAGGGGAGGGTTTGTTGCGCAGACCACGGATCAAGAGAACGACGGAGGAGATCGAGACGCCGGAGGGGGACATCTACCTGCTGCGGCCGAGTTCGGACAACGACATCCGCATCGAGCAGCCGGACGCCGAGGAACGGCGGCTGCTCGCCGCGGTGAACGGCGAGCGGACGCTGGAGGAGCTGCGGGCCGAGTTCGGCGCCGAGGAGGTGGACGACCTGATCGCGCAGCTGCTGGAGCTCGAGGTCGTCGAGGACGCGGCCGACGACGAGCGGGTGCCGCCGGCCGAGCTGGAGCGGTTCGACCGCCAGCTGCGCTACTTCAGCGACGTCGGAACCGGCGGGATCACTGCCTCGGAGTGCCAGGATCGGCTGCGGGAAGCGAAGGTGGCGGTCCTCGGGGTCGGCGGACTCGGTGGCTGGTCGGCGCTGGCGCTGGCCTGCACCGGGGTCGGCGAGATGTGGCTGATCGACGGCGACCGGGTCGAGGTCAGCAACCTCAACCGGCAGATCCAGTTCAGTGAGGCCGACGTCGGCGAGCTCAAGGTCGAGCGCGCGGCGGCGCGCCTGAAGGCTTTCAACTCGAGCATGAAGGTCACCACCGAGGCGCGCCGGCTCGAGAGCGAGGAAGACATCGCCGAGTTCATCGCCGGCTCAGACGTGGTGATCGACGCCGCCGACTGGCCGGCGCACGACATCGAGCGCTGGTGCAACGCGGCCAGCTTCGCCGCCGGCATCCCCTACATCACGATGAGCCACTTCCCGCCGATCGCCAGGGTCGGGCCGCTCTACGTCCCCGGCAAGACGGGCTGCTTCATCTGCCAGGAGATCGGCTACCGGCGCGAGTACCCGCTGTTCGACATCGCGGTCGAGCAGCGGCGGGCGAAACCGAGCCCGGCGGCGACCCTCGGCCCGGCCTGCGGCCTGATCGGCGGCCAGGTGGCGATGGAGACGATGCACCTGCTGACGGGGCTGAGCCGGCCTTCGACCCAGGGGGTCGCCCAGATCTACGACCTGCGGACGATGGAGGTCAAACGCGAGCCGGTCGTGCCCGAGCCCGAGTGCCCGATCTGCGGGGAGATGCCGCATGAGGAGGTGGCGGTTGGCGAGGAGGCCGACGGGTAGGTTTCCGCGCATGCGGATCATCGCCTCAATTGCGATCGTCGTCGCACTCGCCCTCCTGGCGGGCTGCGGCGACTCGGGCGACGGGACGACCGGCGCGGGCTCGACCGATCGCACCGAGGCACCGGCGAAGGAAACGCGCGCAGCGTTCCTCGCCGAGCCGAGCTGCAAGCGACCGCCGGGCGCCTCGCGCTGGGGCTGCTCGATCGACTCCTACCGCTGTCAGGCCGTCGTCACCGACCGCGGCTGGTCGGTCTCCTGCTCACGGCCCGGGCGCTCGGTCGCCTTCATCGTCCGACCCTGAGCCGCGCCGCGCCAGGCGCCGCGAGGGATCGACGAAGAGCACCAGCCAGAAGTAAGGGGCGATCGCCGGCGCCAGGTAGGCGAGCGGGATCGAGAGCAGGAAGATCCCGGCGATATAGGCGCTGCGGACCCGGTTTTCGCGGTGGGTGCGGTCGTCGATGCGGGTCAGGCCGCGGCGCCGGGCGTCGGCGCTCATCAGCAGGCCGAGCAGGACGACGATCGCCAGGTTGGCCGAGTAGAACGCCACCGCGGTCGTCTTCCCCCCGTACTCGCCCAGCAACTCGCTGCTGAAGGGGATCAGGACGATGAAGCCCAGGTAGGCGAGGTTCAGCGCCAGCAGGCGGCCGTCGAAGGCCTCGACTTCGGAGAAGAAGCGATGGTGGACGAGCCAGAAGCGGCCGATCACCGCGAAGCTGATCCCGTAGGCGAGGAACATTTCCCGCTGATCCCAGAGCGCGTTGTCGATCGCCCCTTCGCTCAGCCCTTTGGCGATTTCGATGTTGAGGACCAACAGCGTGATCGCGATCGCGAAGACGCCGTCGCTGAAGGCGACGATCCGCCCGAACTCGATCTCGTTCTCGGTCCGCCGCTTCGCGGTCGCCTTCCCGGCCATCGCGGGATCATCTCCCCCAGCCGCGACGGAACCGAGCGCCGAACCCTCGGAGGCTTTGTAGCTGCGCTCTCTTCTTAGACAAGCGGATCGACGAGCTTCACCTGGGCAGGCTCGAAGTCACGCCGGTTCAGGGTTGCCAGCGTCAGGTCGTGGGCGAGCGCGCTGGCGGCGATCAGGCTGTCTTTGATCGACATCGGCCGGCCGCGGCGGCGCAGGTCCGCCAAGAGCTCTGCCCAGCGCAAGCCCACGGTCGAGTCCCAGGGGAGGCAGTGGATGCGAGCAATACCTGCCTCGAACCAGCGTTCCAGCTCGCTGCGGCGAGCGCCGGGATCGAGAAGCAAGATGCCGAAGCGAACCTCGCCGAGGATGACTGGGTCGACGACGAGCGAGCGCTCATTGGCGCGCAGCCACTCGACGACTCGAGGGTCCGGATCAAGCTTGGTCGCCTCGGAGAGGACGTTGCCATCGACAAGGTGCTTCACAGCGTGTCGGTCGACTCGGAGTCGATCGCGACGAAGTAGCCCTTCTGCGGGCAGGCAAGCAGCCAGTCGACCAGTCCCTCGTTGGAGGCGGCTACGCGGGTCAGGCGGTACTCATCGGCCCCGAGGCGCTCGACCTCGAACTCCTGACCGGGGTGGATGCCGTCACGCTGCCGCAACTCTGCCGGCAAGACGATCTGGCCCTTGGTGGAAACGGTCGTTCTCATAGAAGTAAGATAGTATCTTACTAGCTCCTTGGAGGCAGTCCCTCAGGGAGAACGGGCTCAGAAGCGACCCTTTCCTAGAATGGCTGCCGAATGCCGGCGTAGCTCAGTTGGTAGAGCACTTCATTCGTAATGAAGGGGTCCCCGGTTCAAGTCCGGGCGTCGGCTTTGACTACCGTAAAGCCACCACCCGCTGCGCAGGGTTACTGCGCTCAACGCGGAGGCATTCCGTGTCGGACAACCGGTTCGCCCGAAGACTTGAGGAGCTTGACCCCGAGGAGCGACAGCTAGCGGAGGCAGCAGTTCGAGCGGCGGGGACATCGTTTGCCGGATTCGAGGAGAAGCAAGAGTCCGAGTATCACCAAGCGCCGGGACTGACTCCCAGCCAAACTTGGGCCAGAGTCGCAGAAGAGCTGGGCCGCGTCTCAGCGCTGACGACCCTCGCAGGCCACCGAGACCAAGGTTTGGTGGTCGCGGACATCGAGCTGATCCACCGGGGGATTTTCGAGCCCGTGTTTGGCGATCAGGTTCTTGGCTTCCGCTCAGAGAAGACCGACAAAGTCGAATTCCCAGTCGTGAAGGGATCCCGAGACTCTCCCGTTGTATGCACCAGACATGCATGCGGAGGCAGGCGGGTTGGAGAGAAGCTCAGAAAGGCCCTTTCGGTCTTCGAGCGAGAGGTTGCGACTCTCGCTGCATTGGAAGAACCGGAATTGGCAGAGGCGGTACACGTAGCCATAAAGCTTTACGCGAAGGTGATCGGCATCCATCCTTTCTTCGACGGAAATGGCCGCACCGCATGGGCGGTATTTAGCTATGCCGTTCAACGATGCGGTCTTGTGGAGGTCGCAATTCCCCCCTCTGGGGAGACCCGCTGGGCACTCGGTCAAGCCTTGAGGCAACAGGATCGATCTCAGAGCTACAAGCCACTAACGGACCTTGTGGCTAATGCGATTCGGGACTCTGCTTAACAATCGCATTCTCCTATGGCTATCCTTGTTTTAAGACTTAGTCTTTGTTTTCTTGTGGCCGCTTGTCTTAAGCCGTCTCAAAATGATTGCTCTTTAAGCTTGTTTCAAAATCCGCCGAAGTTCCTATTGATTTCCTAGCGCTGGAAAAACGATGAAACTTCACTTCTCAGACTACGACGGTCCTACTGGCCTTTTCGTAGCCAACGGGAAAGAAATCCTCCCGTTGAACGACAGTGCTGGTGCCACTGCCTTTATTGGAGCCGGGATGCAGTCGGGAACCATTGATCCTCAAGAATCCGCACAGATTCAAGCAGCGGTTGATAACGCTACGCAGATGAGCAGCCCACCTGCGGCCAGGAACGCGCTCTAGATCGCACAGCAGGCCTAAGTTCCGCCTCTGAACCCTATTTCCGCTTCTGGCGGCGTTCGAGGACTTCGCCGAAGGCTTTTTCGATTTCGGTGGTGAGGGTTAGGCGGAAGGTGGCGTTGAGGGCGTCGAAGGCGAGGGGGCGGAGGCGGCCGATGGCGACGATCAGCTCCTCCCAGCCCTCCTCCGGGCGGCCGGCGTCGTCGAAGGGCTTCCAGAGTTCGTCGACGAAGAGGTTGACGAAGGTGCGGGCCGAGGACTGGGCGTTGCGCTCGAGCTTCTCGATCACGGTGAGGGCGGCGGGGAGGTCGATTCCCATGCCGGTCACTTCCTCGGCGGCGCGGATCAAGGCCGGGCTCGGAGCTTCGTAGCGGTCTTCGCCGAGGGCGACGAGGAGGCCGAGCTTCTGCGCTTTCTCCAGCAGGCGGTCGTCGTTGATGCCGAACTTCTCGATCAGCTCCTCGCGGCTGTAGACCTCCGGCGCCTCGGTCGCGAAGGGGGCGGTGACCGCCTGGCGCAGGCCGACGAAGCGGTCGGCGTCGGCGCCGTGCTCGCCGATCAGGCGCGAGATCGCGCTCAGCTTGAAGCCCTCCGACTGCATCTCCTGGATCAGGCGCAGGCGGGCGACGTGCTCCGGGCCGTAGTAGCCCACCCGGGCACGGACCTCGGGCGGCGGCAGCAAGCCGCGGGACTGGTGGTTGCGGATGTTCCGCACCGACATCCCGGTCTCGTAGGCGAGCTGCTCGACGGTGAGATCGGCCTCGCGGGTGGCGGAATCGGCGCCGGCATCGGCTTTCTTCGCCATGTGACGATTCTACATTCTGAATGTAACCTCGTTTGAGGTAACGTTTACGAGGGAACAAGCTTCTGGCAATCCACCCTCCTCCGCAAGGACTCGAGATGAACTTCGACTTCGCAGCCGTTCTCGCCGCAGCCGCCCCGCCCGCGGGTGGCGCCGAGATCGGCCAGATCGTGATCGCAACCGTGGCGGCGACGATCGTCACCGCCGCCCTCCTCTACCTCGGCCTCGGTCACCGCAGCGGCCGGGTCCAGATCCTCCAGCGCCTCGCCGACCACAGCGAACGCACCTCCGGCATGCCCGGCTGGGTCGCCTTCCCCTCCGGGATCGCCACCCTCTCGCTGCTGACCGCCGTCTTCGGGATGTACTGGGACATCTCGATCCACATCGACAACGGCCGCGACGCGGGGCCGCTGGCCAACCCGGCCCACTACTTCATCCTCGCCGGCCTCTTCGGCATCTTCAGCGCCGGCTTTTTCGCGATGGTGCTGCCGAAAGAGAAGCCCAGCGCGGTCGCGATCCGGATCGGCCGCGACTGGTGGGCGCCGCTCGGCGGCGTCCTGATCTGCGCCTGCGGCGCCTTCTCGCTGATCGGCTTCCCGCTCGACGACATCTGGCACCGCCTCTTCGGCCAGGACGTGACCCTCTGGGGCCCGACCCACCTGATGCTGATCGGCGGTGCGGCGATGACCCTGGTCGGGATCGCGGTGCTGACGGTCGAGGGGATGCGGGCCAACGCCGCGGCGGAGAAGCCTCTGGTCGAGCTCGCCCACACCAAATTCGCCCGCGCCGTCGCCCTGACCGGCGGCCTGATGCTCGGCCTCTCCACCTTCCAGGCCGAGTTCGACTTCGGCGTTCCCCAGTTCCAGCTGATCTTCCAGCCGCTGATGCTGATGGTCGCCGCCGGCGTCGGCCTGGTCCTGGCGCGCGTCTACGCGGGGCCGGGCGCGGCGCTCGGCGCCGCCGGTTTCTTCATCCTCCTGCGCGGCATCTTGGCGCTCGCGGTCGGCCCGGTCCTCGGCCAGACCACCCCCCACTTCCCGCTCTACCTCGCCGAGGCGGCGGTCGTCGAGGCGGTCGCGCTCTTCGTCTCGACCCAGAAGCCGCTGCGCTTCGGGCTGGTCTTGGGGATCGGGATCGGCACCGTCGGCCTCGCCGCCGAGTGGGCCTGGTCGCACCTCTGGATGCCCCTCCCCTGGCCCGACGCCGCCTTCCCGGAAGCGGCCATCGTCGGCCTCGCCGCCGCGATCGCCGGGGCGACGATCGGCGCCTGGATCGGCGCCCACCTCGCCGCCGAGCCGGCCGAGCGCGCGCCGCAGCTGCGGCGCGCCGCGCTCTGCAGCGCCGCGGTGCTGGCGGCACTGGTCGCCTACGGCCTCTACACCCCGACCCAGGAAGGCGTCAGCGCCCAGGTCGCCCTGCATGACGTCAGCGGCGGCAACGGCCGCGAAGTCGAAGCGACGGTGCGGATGAGCCCGCCCGACGCAGCGACCGGCGCCGAGTGGTTCGACGTCACCGCCTGGCAGGGCGGCGGCCTCGTCGTCGACCCGCTGCGGCGGACCGCCCCCGGCGTCTACCGGACGACCGAACCGATCCCCGTGCACGGCAACTGGAAGGCGATGATCCGCCTCCACGACGACAACTCGCTGACGGCGCTGCCGATCTTCCTGCCGCGCGACGAGGCGATCCCGGTCGGCGAAACCCCGGCCCCGGCCAGCTTCACCCGCAGCTTCGGCGACGAGCACCAGCTGCTGCAGCGCGAGCAGAAGGGCGGCAGCCCGCTGCTCGTCGCGGTCGCCTACTCGGCGGTCGCCGGGATCGCGCTCTCGCTGCTCGTCCTCCTCGCCTGGGCGCTGCACCGGCTGGCGGTCGGGATGCGACCCTCGCCGCGGCGCCGACGCCTGCGCCTGCGCAGCCTCCCCGGCTTCCAGCACGGCGGCGGCCGGTGAACCTGCCGCTCGCCCACCACAACGCGATCGTCGCCTTGCCGGTCTTCGCCCCGGCGCTGGTCGTGATCCTCGTCCTCCTCGTCCACCGCCTCCGCGAGGGCCGGCACTGGGACGAGGAGGAAACCGACGGCTAGTCCCGCGGGATCGAAGCCTCTATCGCCTCGGCGTAGGGGCCGTGGAGGGTGGAGCGCGGTGGCGGCATGGCGATGCCGTAGGCCTCGCGCATCGCCTGGGTCAGCGTGCGCTTGAAGGTCGGGCCGTGCCAGGCGTGGGCTTCGCGGGCGCGGCCGACGTGGAGGTGGACGAGCTCGTGGAGCAGGGTCTCGAGCACGTCGCCTGCCCGGATCCCGGGATAGGCGGTGACCGAGAGGCGGAACTCGGTGGGGACGGCGAAGCCGAGGCGGTTGGGTTTGCGGCTGGCGCGGCGCACCTTCAGCTGCGGCCGGCGCTCGGCCAGCGGCCCGCCGGCGAAGACGGGGAGCGCGCGGAGCCGCTCCATCTCCGCGTCTAGCGCCACCCCGGCGACGAGGTAGTAGGAGCGCGGCCGGGGTCTGGCGGGAGCGGCCGGGGGCTTGGCCCGGCGTAGCCTCAGCTTTGGCACCGCGGGCACCAGTAGGTGGTGCGGTTGGCGTCGCCCTGGCCGCGCGATGAGACCGGGCCGCGACAGGAGGGACAGGCCCCCTGGCGGCGTTTGTAGATCTGGAAGCGGTGCCGGTCGCCGGTCTCGACCGCGCTCTGCATCTGCTCGCGGGCGGCGCATAGCACGGCTCGCAGCTCCTCGTCGGAGAGGTCGCCCACCGGCCGCCAGGGATCGATGCGGGCGGCGAAGCAGGCCTCGCTCTTGAAGATGTTGCCGATGCCGGCAACCAGGTGCTGGTCGAGCAGGGCGTCGCCGAGGCCGCGGGCCGGATCGGCGCGCATCGCGGCGACCACGCCGTCGAGGTCGAACTCCGGGGCGAGGATGTCGGGACCCAGGCGCGTCAGCTGGGGATTGCGGCGCATCCGCGCGGTCGGCGCCACCTGCAGCGTCGGGCCGCCGAACTGGACCGCCGCCCAGCCGCCGCCGGAGAGGACGGCCCAGGCCGAGGTTCGCGGCCGCCGCCAGCGGGCGCCGGGCCGGTAGAAGTGCCAGCCGCCGCTCATCCCCAGGTGGCTGTGCAGGGAGAGATCGCCGAAGCCGAGCAGCAGGTGCTTGCCGTGAGCCTCGACGCCCTCGAGCGTGTGGCCGTCGAGCCGTTCGATCCCGGCCGCCCTGCCGCGCGGGTTCGGCGCCGCGACGGCCAGCTCCTCCCCCACGATCGTCGCCTCGAAGCGCCGCGCCGCCCGCAGGATCGTGTCGCCCTCTGCCACTCCCCCATCATGCAGATTCGCCCAGGTGGGTAGGTTTTGGGAGATGGATCCGAAGGCAAGACAGCTGGCGCTGGGGATCGGCATCACCCGGATGGCGATCGGTGCCAGCATCCTCTTCGCCACCCGGCCGGCCTTGCGAAAGATGGGCTTCGGCGGGACCGACACCGCCGGGGAAGCACTGGCGAAACTCGGCGGCGGCCGCGACCTCGCCCTCGGGGCGATGACCCTCGCCGCCCGCGACGACCGCGCGGCATTGCGGACGGCGATCCTGGTCTCGGGCGCCTGCGACGCTGCCGACGCAGTCTCCCTTGGGATCTCCGCCCGCCACCCCGAGACTCGTCAGGCGGGAATCGGGGGCATCCTGGCAGGCAGCGGCGCGGCCGCCGCCTGCCTCTGGATCTGGCGCCGCCTCAGCTAAGCGACGACGGCCGGCTCGTCGGCTTTGAAGTCGTGCGACTCGATCACGCGGTCGATCAGGCCGTAGGAGACGGCGTCTTCGGGCTGGAAGAATTTGTCGCGTTCCATGTCGGTGTGGATCTGCTCCGCCGACTGGCCGGTGTGCTTGACGTAGATCTGGTCCAGCCGCTCGCGCAGGGCGAGAATCTCCCGGGCGTGGATCTCGATGTCGCTCGACTGGCCTTCGAAGCCGCCGCTCGGCTGGTGGATGAGGATGCGGCTGTTGGGCAGCGCCATCCGTTTGCCCGCGGCGCCGCCGGTGAGGATCAGCGACCCGGCCGACATCGCGATCCCGTAACAGATCGTCTGCACGTCGGGCTTGATGAACTGCATCGTGTCGTAGATCGCCAGGCCGGCGTAGGCGGAACCGCCGGGGGAGTTGATGTAGAGGCTGACGTCCTTCTCGGGGTCGTCGGACTCGAGGTGCAGCAGCTGGGCGATGATCAGGTTGGCGAGGTCCTCGGTGACGGGTTCGCCGAGGAAGATGATCCGCTGCGCGAGCAGGCGGCTGTAGATGTCGAAGCTGCGCTCGCCGCGAGCGGTTTGCTCGACGACCATCGGTACCAGTGGCATAGAACCTCTTTCCTAGTTGTCGTCTGGGTTGTACTTATAGCCAACGCCGCGCACGGTCAGCACCAGTTCGGGCTTCTGCGGGTCCCGCTCGACCTTCTGGCGCAGGTTCGAGATGTGGACGTCGCAGGCGCGCTCGTCGCCGTCGAACTCGGTCTGCCAGAGCTCCTCCATGATCTGGGCGCGGGAGAAGACCTCGCCGGGGCGGGCGACGAGCAGGCGCAGGAGCTGGAACTCCGAGCGGGTCAGGTTGACCGGCACGCCCCGGACCGTGGCGACGTGGCGGACGAGGTCGATCGAGACCGGGCCGGACTCTATCTTCACCGCCTGGGAGAGCGGCGCCCGGTCGAGTTCGCGCCGCCGCAGCTGCGCCCGGACCCGCCCCAGCAGCTCGCGCACCGAGAAGGGCTTGGTGACGTAGTCGTCGGCGCCGACCTCGAGCCCGACGACCTTGTCGACCTCGGCGTCTTTGGCGGTGAGGACGATGATCGGGACGGCGCTGCGCGAGCGCACGTCGCGGCAGATGTCGAGCCCACTCGGCCCCGGCATCATGATGTCGAGGATCAGCAGGTCGAAGGGGACGCCGTTGCCGAGCAGCGCCGCGGCCTCGTCGCCGTCGGCCGCCGGGGTGACCTCGAAGCCCTCCTGGGCGAGCGCGTAGCCGACCGAGTCGCGGACCGACGGCTCGTCGTCGGCGATCAGAATGCGACCGCTGCTCATGCGACCGGGGTCGGGCTCGGTTGCGCGATCGGGAGGCGCACCCAGAAGGTGCTCCCCTCCCCCAGCACCGACTCGGCGCCGATCCGGCCGCCCATCACGTCGACCATCCGCCGCGCGATCGCCAGCCCGAGGCCGAAGCCCTCCTGCTTGCGCGACTCCGAGCGTCGGTAGAAGCGCTCGAAGACGCGCTCGAGCTCCGCTGCGGGTATGCCGGTTCCAGTGTCGATTACCTCCAAGATGACTTCGCCCTCGCTGTCGTGGCGGCCGCGAACGGTAACGGTGCCGGGGGGCGGCGTGTTCTTGAAGGCGTTGGTCAGCAGCCCGATCATCACCTGGCGCAGCAGCGTCGGGTCGCCGGTGGCGGCCAGATCGGACTCGACGTCGACGACCAGCTCGACGTGCGGCGGCGCCTCGCAGGCGATGACCACGTCTTTGATCGCCATCGGCACGTCGACCGGTTCGCTCTCCGGCGCGCCGCGGGACTCGACCCGCGCCAGGGTCAGCAGCGACTGGGTCAGCCGGTTCATCCGCTCGGCGTCTTCGCCCAGCCGTTTGAGGAAGTGCTCGCGGGCGCTCGGGTCGTCCTTGGCGCCGCCCTGCAAGACCTCGATCGCGCCGGAGATCCCGGCCAGCGGGTTGCGCAGCTCGTGGGCGGCGTTGGAGACGAAGTCGGCTTCGGCCAGCTCCTGGCGGAGCTCGTCGGTGCGGTCGCGCAGCACGGCGAGGACGGCGCGCTCGTCGGGCAGCGAGCGGGCGGTCATCGCGTAGGCGCGGTCGCCGATCCGCAGCGCCGGGTGGGCCGAGAAGCCGACCTCGGCGGCGCGGTGGAGCTGGGGCAGGACCACCTCCGGCGGCTGCCCTGTCTCGTCGAGCAGGCGCGAGGCGGCGCTGTTGGAGAAGCGCACCGGGCCTTCGTAGTCGACGACCATGACCACGTCGGTGAGGCCGTCGAAGATCGCCGCCAGCTTGTTGCGGTCCGAGGAGAGGACGCCGAAGCTCTCTTTCAGCGAGGCGCGCATCGAGTCGAGGGCGCGGGCGAGGTCGCCGATCTCGTCCGGCCCGGTCGTTTTCAGCGGCGCGTCGAAGGAGCCGCCCGCCATTTCCCCGGCGGCGCGGGCGAGGCCGACGACGCGGTGGGAGATCGCGACCGCGATCAGGAAGCCGGCGAGGACGCCGACGGTGACCGCGGCGATCAGCGCCTGCGGCTTGTCGCCGAAGAGATAGACCGCCGCGGCGGTGATCAGGCTGACCGCCGCGAAGGCGCCGGTGAGCCAGAGGCGCATGCCGATTCGCAGCGAGCCCGCGGGCGCCCCGGCCGGGTGGTGGTCGGAGTGAGGCATGAAGATTTACTAACACAATCCCCATCTCGGGGCCGCGGCTGGGGGCCATCCGTGCCCACATGGGAGAATCGATGCGTGCGGACCCTGGTCTTCATTCCCGCCTGGAACGAGGAAGCCTCGATCGCCGAGGTGATCGCCGACGTGCGCAAAGCGCTGCCGCAGGCCGATCTCCTCGTCGTCGACGACGGCTCCACCGACGCCACCGCCGAGCGGGCGCGCGAGGTCGGCGCCCTGGTCGCCTCGCTGCCGTTCAACCAGGGCCTCGGGGCGGCGCTGCAGACCGGCTACCTCTACGCGCTGCGCAACGGCTACGACGCCTGCGCCCACCTCGACGCCGACGGCCAGCACCCGGCCGAGGAGGTCGCCCGCCTGCTCGCCGAGGTGACCGCCGACCGGGCCGACCTGGTGATCGGCTCCCGCTACCACTCCGGCGCGGTCTCGGCCACTGGCGACTACCGGCCGACCTTCTCGCGCAAAATCGGGATCAGCGTCTTCCGCTTCTTCCTCACCCTGGCCACCCGGCAGCGCTTCACCGACACGACCAGCGGCATGCGGGCGGCGAACCGGCGGGTGATGTCGCTGTTCAGCCAGCACTACTCGCCGGACTTCGCCGAGATCGAGTCGCTGCAGCTGGCGGTCCGCCAGGGGCTGCGGGTCGAGGAGCTGCCGGTGCGGATGCTGGAGCGGGCCGGCGGCACCTCGTTCCTCACCCCGGTGCGCTCGGCCTTCTTCATCTTCAAGGGCCTGGTGGTCCTCCTCGTCGGCCAGTTCCGGCCGCGGCAGGCGGAGGCCGAGCGATGAGCGCCTTGCCGCTGGCGGCCGGCGAAGCGCAGGTCCACCTCACCTCGCAGACGCGGATCGTCGCCGCGGTCCTCGCGGTCTTCTTCATGCTCCTGATCCTCGACCTGATCCGCCGCGACCGCCTGCAGGAGCGCTACAGCGTGATCTGGTTCGTCGCCGGGCTGGGGATGCTCGTCGGCGCCGCCTTCCCCGGCCTGCTGGAGCTGGTCGCCGAAGCGATGGGCGTCCGCAACACCAACGTCGCCCTCTTCTCGATCGTCCTCCTGCTGCTGCTCGGCCTGGCGCTCAACTTCAGCGTGATCATGTCCCGGCAGGCGGCCCAGATCACCCGCCTGGCGCAGGAGCGGGCGATCGAAAAGGCGCTGGCCGAAAAAGCGGGCGAGGCGCGGAACGGCGGCTCAGCCGGCGAGCAGACGCTCGAGCCGGAAGAAAAGCGCCTCTAGCGCCAACTCCTCCGAGACGTTCAGTTCGAGGCCGCGGCGGGTCTCCTGGACCAGCTCGGCGCCGCCGCGGGCCTTGGCCGCGTCGAGGCCGGCGGCCTGGCTGCGCAGCAGCTCCAGCCGGTCGCGGTTGAAGACGACTTCCTCGGCCCCCGAGGCGACCGCGGCGAGGTCGCGGAGCCAGGCGGCGCAGAGCTCGAAGCCGAGCTCGAGGATCTCGGTCCGGCGGCGGCGGCCGGCCCGTTTGGCGCCGTCGCCGATCTCTTTGGCGCTGCGCTTGATCCCGGCTTTCGATTCCTCTTCGAGCGCCTCCCGGGCCGCTTCTTCGACATCGGTGCCGGCGGCCTGGGCGCGGTCGAGCAGCGCTTTCCACGGCGCACTGCCGCACTCGCCCCCCAGGGCAGCGCCGACGCAGCGCTCGGCCTCGGCCCGCAGCTCCCGGCCCCGCCCGCTCAGCAGCAGGCGCGCCCGCTCCATGTCCCCGGCGGCGAGGCGCGCCGCCGCAGCGATCTCGTCCGGGCCGGCGTCGAGACCGGCGGCGGCGAGCTCGGCCTCGAGCACCTCGGCCGGCAGCGGCGCGAAATCGATCGTCTGGCAGCGCGAGGCGACGGTCTCCAGCAGGCCCTCCTGGTCGGAGCTGAGCAGGATCAGGTGGACGAACCCGGGCGGCTCCTCGAGCGTCTTCAGCAGCGCGTTCTGGCTCTCGTCGCGCATCGCCTCGGCAGCCTCGACGACGAAGACCCGCTTGCCGCCTTCGAAGGGCTTGTAGGCGGCGGCGCGGATCACCCGCTCGCGCACCTCCTCGACCATGTGCTGGGCGCCGGTCGGCGCCAGCCAGACGAGGTCGGGATGGGGCGAGGGGTCGAGCAGCGCCCGCCGCCGCGCGTCCTCGGGGTCGGCGGCCGCGGCGGCCAGCACCTCGGCGGCGAAGGCCCGCGCCGCGGCCCGCTTACCGGACCCGCGCGGCCCGCGGAAGAGGTAGGCGTGCGAGGGTTCGGCCAGGGCCGCGGTCAGCGCCACCCGCGCCCGGGCCTGGTGCTCGGTTACCCCGAGCAGCGCTTCCGATTTCAGGCCCACTCTGGTGTGCTCAATCTCGGCTGCGCTCACGCACCGCCTCCATCACGCGGGCGTGGACCTCCTCGACGGTCCCAGTCGCGTCGATCACGGTGACGCGGTCGGAGGCGATCATCGCGATCTCCTCGTAGGCGGTCGCGACCGCCTGCTGCAGCGCCAGGCCCTCCTGCTCGAAGCGGTCGTCGCCGGCGGCGCGGCCGAGCCCGGTCTCGGGCTCGATCTTCAGCAGCAGGGTGAGGTCGGGCCAGAGGCCGTCGGTGGCGGTCTCGCAGAGGCCGATCACCTCGCCGACGCCGAGTTCGCGGGCCGCGCCCTGGTAGGCGACGCTCGAGTCCGAGAAGCGATCGGCGACGACGTCGCGCCCGGCCTCCAGCGCCGGGCGGATCACCCGCTCGGTCAGGTCGGCGCGGGCGGCGAGGAAGAGCATCAGCTCGGCCATCGGATCCAGGGGAACGGCGGGGTCGGCGAGCAGCTCGCGGATCCTCTCCGCCGCTTCGGTCCCCCCCGGCTCGCGGATCGCGACCGTGTCCTCCCCTAGCGCCTCGACCAGCAGGCGCGCCTGGGTGCTCTTGCCTGAACCGTCTACTCCCTCGAGAGAGACGAACAACGGCTGGGACCTCAGCTTTTCGCGCCGGCTTTGGCGCGTTTGCGCCCGCGCGTCGCGGTGTCCGCTTTCGAGGCTTTGACTTTCGCTTTTTTGGTCTTCGCCGGCGCCGCGTCCTCGTCGCCTTTCGGCGGTGCTTTCTTGTCCATCGCCGCTTTCGCCGCTTTGGCGGCTTCGCGCTCGGCCCGGCGTTTCTTCATCTCCTGCATCGACTCGCAGTCGTCGTTGAGGCAGAGGTTCCAGGGCCGGCCGCGGAAGGGCTGGACTTTGAGCCGCGGGGTGCGGTCGCAGATCGAGCAGCGTTCCTCGAGCCGGAAGACGTCGCCGCGCTGGGGCAGCGGGAAGGTCTGGTCGCAGGAGTCAGGGTCGTCGAGGACCCAGCCGCTGCAGCCGACGAACCGTTTGCCCGATTTTTTCGCGCGGATGATCCGCAGCATGTTCGGCGAACCGTCCTCCTTGGTGCGACCGGCTTCTTCGCAGACCTTGCAGGGGCCGAGGATGCGGTCCTCGTCCATCCCTTTCCAGATCACTTTCGCCAGGTCTTCGCGGCTGGAGTCGATTTCGTCCCAGGTCTTGTGCAGGAGCTCGCGGCTCTCGCCGACGACCGCGCCCTTCGACATCTCGCCGGCGGCGATCCGGTCCATCTCCGCCTCCAGCGTCGCCGTCATCTCCGCCGTCGCCATCGCCGGCACGTAGTTCTTGAACGCCTCATACAGGGCGATCCCGGTCTCGGTCGGGATCGGCGGGTTGCTGTAGACGTAACCGCGGTCGAAGAGCTTCTGGATGATGTCGGCGCGGGTCGCTTTGGTGCCGAGGCCGCGCTCCTCCATCATCTCGATCAGTTTCGCCTGCGAGATCCGGCCGGGCGGCTGGGTCTCCTTGTCGACGATCCAGGGGTCGCCCTCCAGCTGCAGGGTCTGGCCCTCTTCCAGTTTGGGGATCTCCTCGTCGGCCGAGCGGGCGTAGGTGTAGATCCCCGCGTAGCCGGGGTCGACGACGACCGAGCCGCGGACGAAGTAGGTCTGGTCGCCGGCTTCGACGTCGGCGCGGGTCGACTCGGTGATCATCGGCGGGCTGAAAGTGGCGAGGAAGCGGCGGACTACGAGTTCGTAGACGCGTTTCTTCGGACCCTCGAGGGCGCCCGGGTGGACGGCCTGGGTCGGGTAGATCGGCGGGTGGTCGGTCGTCTCTTTTTTGCCGCGGGTCGGTTTCAGCTCGCCGTCGAGCAGGCCGGAGGCGGCGGAGAACTCTTTGATCCGCACCAGCGAGGTGACCAGCTCGCGCACCGGCAGCGAGGACGGGTAGACCGTGTTGTCGGTGCGCGGGTAGGAGATGAAGCCGTCCATGTAGAGGTCCTCGGCGATCCGCATCGCGCTGGCGGGGGTGATCCCGAGGCGGCTGGAGGCGTCGGTGCTGAAGGCGGTGGTGTTGTAGGGCGTCGGCGGCTTGCGGGTGTTTTTCCGCGCCGTGACCGCTTTCACGGTGCCGGGGTTCGAGGTGCCGGCGATCGCCGCGTCGGCCTCCGCTTTCTCCCAGAACTTGTCGACGGTGTGGTGGGTCTCGAAGCTGCCGTCGGGATGCTGGAACCTGGCGAAGGCTTCCCAGAACGGTTTCGCGACATGGGCGCGGCGCTCCATCTCGCGCTCGACGATCAGGCCCAGGGTCGGGCTCTGCACACGGCCGACGGAGAGGAAGTTGGAGCCGAAGCGGCGGCTGGCGAGGGAGACGGCGCGGGTCAGCGTCGCGCCCCAGAGCAGGTCGATGTCCTGGCGGGCCGCGCCGGCGTTGGCGAGCGGGTAGGAGAGCGTGTCGAGCTCGCCGAAGGCGCGGTCGATCTCCTCTTTGGTCAGCGCCGAGTAGCGGGCGCGCTGGATCCGCAGGGTGCCGTCGGCGGTGCCCTCGCGCGAGCCCAGGGCCGGGTTGGCGTCGAGCATCTCCTCCAGGGCCTCGAGCCCGATCAGCTCGCCCTCGCGGTCGAAGTCGGTCGCGATCACCAGCTCGTCGGCCTCTTTCGCCAGTTTTTTGATCGCTTTGACGACGTTTTTGTCCGTCGGTTCCTTGATCAGGTCGGCGTCGATCAGGTCGTGGAGGTCGGTCTTCTGCCAGTTCGAGTAGCCCTCGGGGAAGGCCGGGCCGAGCACGTGGCCCTTGAGGCCGACCGTCATGTGGTCGCTGCCGTCGGCGTCCGTCCAGGTGTAGAACGGGACTTTGAAGGTTTTGTCCTCGCTGTTGGACCCCTTGCTGAGGGCCTCGGCGATCTTCTTGGCGCTGTTGTTCTTCTCGGTGACGATCAGTCGCATGGGGCGGCGAGGGTAGCAGGGGCGTCCGGCAGCGCAAGGGGGCATCCATTCGTCCGATCCCCCCGCCGGGCCGGTTCGTTCTGCGTAGGATCACCGCCTCATGAGGTGTCTGGTCACCGGCGGCGCCGGCTTCATCGGCTCGAACCTGGTCGACGCGCTGCTCGCGCGCGGCGACGAGGTGACGGTAGTCGACAACCTCTCGACCGGCCGCATCTCGAACCTCGAGCCTGGCCTCGCCGCGGGGGCCGAGCTGAGCGAGATGGACATCCGCGACGGCGAGGCACTGAGCCGCCTGGCGGCCGAGCGGCGGCCCGAGGCGATCTTCCACCTCGCCGCCCAGATCGACGTCCGCAAGTCCCTCGCCGACCCCTGCTTCGACGCCGGCGTCAACGTCGGCGGCACCGCCAACGTGCTCGAGGCGGCGCGCGCCTCGGAGTGCGGGCGGGTGGTCTTCGTCTCGACCGGCGGGGCGATCTACGGCGAGGGTGCCGACCAGCAGCTGCCGCTCCCCGAGGACTCCCCGATCGCGCCACTCTCCGCCTATGGCCAGAGCAAGTTCGCCGCCGAGGGCTACATCTCCCTCTACGAGCGGCTCTACGGACTCTCCGGAGTCTCGCTGCGGCTCGGCAACGTCTACGGACCGCGGCAGGACCCGCTCGGCGAGGCCGGCGTGATCGCGATCTTTTGCGGCCTGCTGAAGGAGGGCGGCCGGCCGAAGATCTTCGGCGACGGCACCCAGACCCGCGACTACATATATGTGGGCGACGTCGTCTCGGCGGCGCTCGCCGCCGCCGACGCCGAGACGACCGGCCCGGTCAACATCGGCACCGGCGTGGAGACGAGCGTGCTGGATCTGGTCGAGGCGCTGAAACGGCTCTCCGGCAACGAGAGCTTCGAGCCCGAGTTCGCACCGGAACGGACCGGCGAGGTGCAGCGGATCACGATCGACGCCGGCCGCGCCGAACGCGAGCTCAACTGGCGCGCCGAGATGGACCTCGAAGAGGGCCTCCGCTTCACCCTCGACTCCATATAAGCGCCGACCGCTAGCCTTCGTCCCATGCCCGCCCAGGCCTACGCCGGCAAGGAGTGCGTCTGCCAGTACCGCAAAGGGATCTGCGATCAGTCCTGCGTGCGGGACATGCTCGAGACGCCCTTCTACATCGCCTGCCTGAAACTGACCGGGCGCAAGTGCCTGGTCGTCGGCGGCGGCGACATCGGCCTCGAGAAGGTCGAGGGGCTGCTGGCCTGCAACGGCGACGTCACCCTGATCGCCCCGGTTGCCCACCCCGAGCTGGAGCAGCTGGCCGCGGAGGGATCGATCACCTGGGAGAAGCGGGCCTACGCCGGGCGCGAGGACCTCGAGGGCGTCTTCATGGTGATCGCCTGCACCGACGACTCCGAGGTCAACATCGGGATCTTCGACGACGCCGAGCAGCGGGCGATGCTGGTCAACATCGTCGACGTGCCGCCGCTCTGCAACTTCATCCTGCCGGCGATCGTCCGCACCGGGCCGCTGGCGATCGCGATCTCCACCGCGGGCGCCTCGCCGGCGCTGGCGAAGCGGATGAAGCGCGAGATCTCCGAGCTCTTCGGCGAGGAGTACGCGCGGCTGGCGGTGATCCTCAACGACGCCCGCGGCTGGGCGAAGGGGACGCTGCCCACCTACCAGGACCGCAAGGAGTTCTTCGAGGGGATCGTCAACGGCGACCCCGACCCGATCGACCTGCTCAAAGAGGGCCAGGAGCATGCGGTGCTGGCGATCATCGAGTCCGCCAAAGAGCGGGCCTCGGCAGCACTGGCGTAAAGGCGCTCCGCGTCAGCTGGTTCCGCAGGCGGAGCCGCGGATCCGGTCCATCGTCTCCCGCAGCTGGTCGGCTTCGGCGACGCTGAGGTTGGCGGTGAAGGCCGCAGCCAGCTCGGCCCGTACCACCGGGCGCATCTCGGCCAGCAGCTCGACCCCGGCGGGGAGGAGCGTCGCGTAGCTGACGCGGCGATCGGTCTCGCAGAAGGTCCGCTCGAGCAGGCCCGCCTTGATCAGCCGGTCGACGAGCTTGGTCAGCCCGCCGCGGGTGATCACCAGCGCCTCGGCCAGGTCGCCCATCTTCAGCCGCTGCTCGGGCGCCCGGTCCAGGGTGGCCAGAACTTCGAACCACGGCAGCGGCGGCAGCTCGGCCCCGGTCAGCGCCTCCTGCAGGCGCCCGGTGACCGCCGCGTGGGTCTGGACGATCGAGATCCACGCCTCGCGGTGGGGATCGACGTCGGTCGCGGTGCGGGGGGGCTCTGCAGTTGCGCTCGCTTCGCTCATGGCTTTCATCTTCCCACAAAGTGGTTGATCTGACAATAGTTGACAAGCAAACTTTCTCTGCTACGATTGTTTCTGCGTCAAATGTTTAGCCATCAACCATCTTCGGGAAGGAACAACAGATGAGCAACGAGACGATCACCAAGCAGCAGATTCCGGCAGGCACCTGGGTAGTGGACCCCGTCCATTCCTCGGTCGGCTTTGCCGTCACCCACAACAGCGTCACCACCTTCCGCAGCGGCTTCGACCGCTACGAGGCCCGCCTCAGCGGCGGCGAGCAGCCGCGACTCGAGGGCACGGTCGAGGTCGAGAGCATCGCGATCGACGAGGAGATGCTGAAGGGCCACCTCCTCTCCCCCGAGTTCTTCGACACCCAGCGCTTCCCCCAGCTGCGCTTCAGCTCGACCGAGCTGAGCGTCGGCGAGGACGGCAGCGCCCGGATCGCCGGCGACCTCGAGATCCGCGGCGAGACCCGCAAGGTCGAGGCGACCGGCCGCTTCGCCCAGCTCGGCGGCGACCTCGCCGGCAAGCCGCGCATCGGCCTCTCGATCGAGACCACCGTCGACCGGCGGGACTTCGGCCTCGACTGGCAGGCAGAGCTGCCGAGCGGCGGCGAGGTCCTCGAGTACGCGGTGACGGTCTCGGTCGAGCTCGAGCTCGTCGCCGAGGAGGCGTAAACATGAAGGTCCTGGGCATCAGCGGCAGTCTGCGCCGGGACTCTTACAACCACGCCCTACTGCGGGAGGCCGCCGAGCGGCTTCCCGCCGGGGCGGAGTTGGTCGAGTTCGAGCGGCTGCGGGAGATCCCGCCCTATGACGCCGACCTCGAGGCGGAGGCGACGCCGCCGGCCGTGGCCGAGCTGCGCCAGGCGATGCGCGACGCCGACGCCGTCCTCATCGCCACCCCCGAGTACAACCACTCGATCCCCGGCGTGCTGAAGAACGCTCTCGACTGGGCCTCCCGCCCAGCCGGGCAGAGCGCCTTGACGGGCACCCCGGCCGCCGTAGTGGGCGCCTCGACCGGGATGTTCGGCGCGGTCTGGGCCCAGGCCGAGACCCGCAAGGTCCTCGGCGCCCTCGGCGGCCGTGTACTCGAGGACGAGCTGCCGGTCGCCCGCGCCGCCGAGCTCTTCCACGACGGCCGTCTCGAGCTCTCCCCCGAGCAGTCCCAGCAGCTGGAGGAGATCCTGGCGACGCTGGTCGCCGAAGCGGAGCAGCTGCGGGAGAGCCTGGCCGTCGCGGCCTGAGGTACGGCCGGCCCTAGCCGTGCGGCAGGGCGAAGAAGGCGACTGCCGAGAAGTGGGCGATCGCGGCGGCGATGACGAGGAGGTGGAAGACCTCGTGGTAACCGAAGGTTGCCGGGACCGGGTTGGGGCGCTGGGTTGCGTAGACGACGGCGCCGGCGGTGTAGAGGAGGCCGCCGACGGCGACCAGGAGGGTGCCGCCGGGGCCAATCGAGCTCCAGAGGCCGGGGAAGGCGGCGACGGCGACCCAGCCGAGCGAGAGGTAGATCAGGGCCGAGGCCCATTTCGGGTGATCGATCCAGATCATCTCGACGATCGCTCCGGCGATCGCGCCGATCCAGACGACGGCGAGGATCGCCATCGCCAGGGTCCCGTTCAGCACCAGCAGGGCGAAGGGCGTGTAGGTGCCGGCGATGAGGAAGAAGATCATCGAGTGATCCAGGCGGCGCATCCACTGGCGCACGCTCGGCCGGCTCCAGTTGACCCGGTGGTAGAGGGCGCTGGTCCCGAACAGGGCCGAGAGGCTGACCGCGTAGATCGCCACGGCGAGGGTCGCCTTCGGCGTTTCGGCGAGGATGATCAGCGCGGTCCCGAAGCCGAGCGAGAGGAAGAACGCCCACTCGTGCGAGACGCCGCGCAGTTTCGGCTTGACCGCGGCGATCGCCTCGGCGGTCGCCTCTTTGGCCCGTTCCCCCATCCGCTCCGCGCTTCTGCGCAGGTCTTCCGCCATAGACAGAGGCTACCCGGAACTTAAGGCCGATATTGGGGAGTTGACACAATTGATGAACGAGACCGGCAGCTTCGGAACCCCTTATTTGCGTCTTTTGGAACTTTTTCCGTCCTGCCCGTTAGCGATCCTGCGGAGTTACCCCTGAAAGTCGCTGAAAGAGGAGAATTTTGATGTCCAAGACCGCCATTGCCAGTCCCAAGAACGGTCTGCGGGGCCTCTCGATCGAGCGCCGCTTTTCGACGCCCGGCGTGCATCCTTTCGACCAGATCGAGTGGGAGATCCGGGACGCGGTGATCGGCAACCCCGAGAGCCCGGCCTTCGAGCAGCGCGGGGTCGAGTTCCCGAAGACGTGGTCGCAGAACGCGACCAACATCGTCGCCCAGAAGTACTTCCGCGGCCAGCTCGGCAGCGACGAGCGCGAGAGCTCGGTGAAACAGATGATCGGCCGGGTCGCCGGGACGATCTCCAACTGGGGGCGCGAGGGCGGCTACTTCGCCTCCGAGGAGGACGCCGACGCCTTCGAGATGGAGCTGACCGCGATCCTGCTGAACCAGAAAGCGGCCTTCAACTCGCCGGTCTGGTTCAACGTCGGCTTCGAGGAGACGCCGCAGTGCTCGGCCTGCTTCATCCTCAGCGTCGAGGACACGATGGAGTCGATCCTCGACTGGAACACCAAAGAGGGCAAGATCTTCCGCGGCGG
>DATIOC010000036.1:0-50383 GCA_035473555.1 Solirubrobacterales bacterium | reverse complement strand
GCAGAGCGGGTCGTCGGAGTCGCGGCCGAGCTGGGTCGGCAGGTCGAAGGCCATCGAGAGCCCGGTCGAGCCGTGCTCGATCAGGTAGCGGTAGCGCTCGTTGGTGTCCTCCGGCGAGGCGAAGCCGGCGTACTGGCGCATCGTCCAGAGCCGGTCCCGGTACATCCCGTCGTGGATGCCGCGGGTGAACGGCGGCTGGCCCGGCTCGCCGAGGCGCTCCTCGAGGCCGGGAGCGACGTCGCTCTCGTCGTAGAGCGGATCGATCTCGATCCCGGAGTCGGTGAAGATGCGCTCGTCGTCGGGACCGACCACGGGCGCGATCGTGCGGTGGGCCTCCTGGGCCTCGGATCCGTCGCCAATCGCCATTGACTGCAGGATATTGAGACGGCCGCCCCGGGCGCTTTGCCGCATCGCACCGGAACATCCGGATCGTTGCCGGGTTGTAAATGACAGCGATGCGGGATTAACCTGTTCAGACAAGTCAACTCGCCGTAAGTCGCCTATGGGACAGCAGGGGGCGGCAGCAACGGAGGACACACATATGACTGAAGCAACCCAGCCGCGTATGGCTCGGGGGACGAAACTGCCGATGGCGGTTCTCGCGGCTGCGCTGTTCGCGCTGCTGGCGTTCGCTCCCCTCGCCTCTGCCACGTCGGACCCGGTCGAAAGCGGTACCACGACCGTCACCCTCAACAAGGGGTGGACGAACTACCTGAAGACGTTCGGGATCAAGATCCAGAAGGTCGGCAATGCCAAGGTCAACGCCAAGAAGGCCACCTTCAAGGTCAGCGGTGGCTCGATGGATCCGACCAACGGTCTCGGGACCCTCACCCTCTCGGGCGGCCTCAAGTTCAAGGCCGGCAAGAAGAGCACCACCATGAAGGGCCTCGTGCTCGACACCGGCAAGAGCGTCCTCACCGGCAAGGTCTCCGGCAAGAAGGTCAAGTTCGCCAAGCTGAAGGGCCTGAGCTACTCGCGCAACGGGTTCGGGGTCAACGTCAAGCTGAAGTCGCTGAAGCTGGAAAACGCCGGCGCCAAGCAGCTGAACAAGAAGCTGGGCTTCGCCAAGGGCAAGCCGAAGCCGTTCCTCGCCGGCAAGAACATCGGCAAGTCGAGCTCGGAAAGCCAGCCGGCGACGGTGGCGATCATCCCGGGCGGCAACGTCAACTTCAGCGCCAATCAGGACCTGCTGCTGAAGCTGAAAGACGTCGAAACCAACGCCTCGGTGATTGCTCCGAGCACCGAAAAAGGCCTGGGCACCTACGAGCTCCCGCTCACCGGGGGGACGGTCGCTCCGACCGGCACCGCCGGCGTCGTCCAGACCGCCGGTGGCCTGCTGCTGACGCAGAAACTCCCGACCAGCCCCACCACGGCGCTGGAAACGGAGATCACGCTCGGCAACATGTACCTCGACCTCTCGGCCAAAACGGTCACCGTCGAAGTCGTCGCCAAATCCAACGCCAGCACCGCGCTGAACCTCGGCAACCTGGGGCGCAGCTCGATCGCCGACCTGACCGTCACCGGTGTGACCGCCGATCCGGCGACCCGCACCGTCAGTGTCAGCTCCGCCGCGGTACTGCAGCCGATCTCGGCTGAAGTGCTCGAGGGCTTCGTCAAGGTCTACCAGGCCTACTACGAAGGGGGCGCCATCGCCCAGGAATGCGGGAAACTGCCTGGAAAATGCCAAGAACCGGCAGAAGCTGAAGCCAAAAAAGCGATCGAAGCCGGCGCGAAAAAAGCCGCCGAAGAAAGAGTGGCCAAAGACCACATCTCCGCCGGCAACCCGCTGGGGACGTTCGCCTTCACGGCTCAGACCCAGTAGTCAGAAACTCGCTGCATCGCGAGAGGGGGCGGCCTTCGGGTCGCCCCTTTTTTGCGCCGCTTGCGGAGCGCCTTTAGTCGCCGGTGCCGACGAGGCGCTCGATGCCGCTCTGGTCGATCGTCCGCCGCAGGCCCTCGTTGAGCTCGACCTTCGGCTCCCAGCCGAGCAGGTCGCGGGCGCGGCCGATGTCGGGCTGGCGCTGCTGCGGATCGTCGGTCGGCAGCGGCTCGAAGATGATCTCCGAGCGGGAGTCGGTCACTTCGATCACGGCCTTCGCCAGCTCGAGCAGGGTGAACTCGTTCGGGTTGCCGATGTTGACCGGCATGTGGGCGTCTGACTCGGCGAGCTTGACGATGCCGTCGATCAGGTCGTCGACGTAACAGAAGCTGCGGGTCTGGCTGCCGTCGCCGAAGACGGTGATCGGCCGGTCCTGGAGCGCCTGGCGCAGGAAGGTCGGGATCGCCCGCCCGTCGTGCGCGCGCATCCGCGGGCCGTAGGTGTTGAAGATGCGGACGATCGCCGTGTCGACGCCCTGCTGGCGGTGGTAGGCCATCGTCAGCGCCTCGGCGTAGCGCTTCGCCTCGTCGTAGACGCCGCGGGGGCCGATCGGGTTGACGTGGCCCCAGTAGTCCTCGCGCTGCGGGTGGACCTTGGGGTCGCCGTAGACCTCGCTGGTCGAGGCGATCAGGAAGCGGGCGCGCTTCCACTTCGCCACCCCGAGCATGTGATGGGTGCCATGGGAGCCGACTTTGAGCGTGTGCAGCGGCAGCCGCAGGTAGTCGATCGGACTCGCCGGCGAGGCGAGGTGGTAGACGAAGTCGACGTCCTCGGGAATCTCGACGTGATTGGTGATGTCGATGTGACGAAACTCGAACGCATCGTCACGGATGTGGGCGATGTTCTCCAACGACCCCGTCTCGAGGTTGTCGATGCAGATCACCCGGTGCCCGTCCCCGAGCAGTCGCTCGCAGAGGTGGGACCCGAGGAAGCCGGCGCCGCCGGTGACTACGCAGGTGCTCACGGGCGAAGCCTATCGAGCCGGGGGTCCGCTGGACGTTCCTCGCAGTAGTTCTGCATTTTCCGTGCTTTTCCGCTGGGGCATTCGTCCAGGTGGGGGGAGAGTCGCTTTCCCCTCGTACTTGACGTTGCCAGTGTCCGATACGGAAAGCTGGATTAGCAGGGGGAACCGAGCAGTGGAGACGTTTAGTGCAGAGGGGACCGAGGCATGCCTTGAGCCGGGGGGCGACTCCGCCCGCAGGCGGGCGGCTGTAGAGGTTTACGCGCGAAACGAGACGGATCTGAGACGAGTCGCGCAACGCTTCTCCCTCTGCGCCGACGACGCCGAAGATGCCCTCCAGCGCGGGCTCGAGATCCTCCTCCTCCGGGCGCCGACCGAGGACCCCCGGCAGCTGATCAAGTGGCTGCAGACGGTCATCCGGCACGAGGCCCTGGCGATCCGGCAGGAGCGCGAGCGCACCCTCCCCCGCCCCACCGATGCCGATGCCGAGCCCGACCGCGAGGACTGGGTCTCCCTCCTCCCCGCCGGCGCCGACGGGCCGCCGGAGCGGGCCGAGCGGCGGGAGGCAATCGGCCGCTGGCGCGAGGCGCTGCAGTCGCTGAAGCCGCAGGAGCTGCGGGCGCTGACCCTCCTGGCCGAGGGCTACTCCTACGTGGAGATCGGCGAAATCACCGGCTACAGCCAGACGAAAATCAACCGCTGTTTGGCTGAGGGGCGCGAGCGTTTCCGCACGCTCGTCGCCCACAGCGAGGACGGCGGCCGCTGCGCCGAGTTGCGGCCGCTGCTCTCCGCCTTCTGCGACGGCGAGGCGAAGGCCGGCGAGGTCGCCGAACTGCGCGAGCACCTGCGGGCCTGCGCCCGCTGCCGGGCGACGCTGCGCACCTACCGGGCCGCCCCCTCGGCCGCCGCCGTCCTGGTGCCGTCACTGCCGCTGCCGCGCTCGCTCTGGGAGCGGATACAGGACGCCCTGGGCGACATCTTCGGTCGTCTCGGCGGCAGCGGCGAGACGACCTCGACCGTGGCTGCCGGCGGCGGTACCGGCGGGATCGCCGCAGCGGTGAAGATCGCCGCCGTCTGCGTCGGCGCGGCCGGAGGGGCGGCGGCCTGCGTCGCCGGCGGTCTGGTCCCCTCCCCGCTTGACGTCGGTCAGAAGACGGAGACCCCGCGGATCGAGCGCCAGGTGTCCGAGGTCGCGACCCCCGAGAAGCCGCGGCCACAAGTCGAATACGCGCCGGCACCGGAACCCGAGCCGAAGCCAAAGCCCTCACCGGATCGTTCCCCCGAAGCAGGCAATGAATCGGCAGAAGCGGTGCCGGCAGAAGCCGAACCGGTTCCCGCCGAAAGCGCCGAATCCGTCCCGGCACCGGCGCCCGAACCGGCCCCCGAACCCGCGCCGGCCTCCAGCTCCGGATCGGGCAGCCCGGCAGGGGAGTTCGGGCCGTGACCGCCGGCTTGCTGCGCCTCGCCCTCGCCGTCTTCGCGGCGCTCGCTCTGCTGGCGCCGGCGGCGGCCGACGCGACGGGAACCTGGCAGGCCGACACGATGTTCGACATCGACCCCTCGCAAGTGCCCGGCGAATCGCCCCAGGCGGTCGAAGGGCGCTACCAGCTGTTCGACCCCCAAGGGGCGCCGCTCGGACCGGTCAACACGCAGCCGGCACGCGGCACCCTCTTGACCTACTACGCGGTGCCGCCGGTGCCGGGCATCTACAAACTCGAAGCCTGGACCGTGGATGCAGAGGGGAACGAGGTGACCCGCGCCAGCACCAGCCTCCACTTCGACGACGTTCCCCCTGCGCCGCCAGCACCCCAGACGCCGGACCGCTGGTTGCCGGAGGGCACGCCGGCGGTCCTGCGGCTGGGGCACCCGGAATCGCCACTGCCGATCTCGGGTATCCGCGGCTACGCGATCTCGCTGGACCACGGGAGCGGCGGCGGCCCCTGTGCCAGCCCCTCGCGCTGCTCGGCGGCGGAGACCGACCTCGCCGGCGGGATCGACGACGACTCGATCTCCTTCGGGTTGCTCGCCGAGGGGATCACCTACGCGCGGGTCGTCGCCGTCTCGGGCGCCGGAGTCCCCTCGCCGGTGCGGACCGCGACCTTCCGGGTCGACACCACGCCGCCGCGCCTGACGCTGCCGGGGCTCCGCGGCGACTGGAGCAACGGCCCGGTCAGGGTCGCCGCCTTCGCGCAGGACTCGCTCTCGGGGATGGCGGCGGCCGGGGCGAGCGGGCCGCTCACCGCGATTTCCGTCGACGGCGGTGCCCCAGCGGCTGCGCCTGGTGACACGGCGACGACCTGGGTGAGCGGCAGCGGCTCCCACACCGTCCACGCCTTCGCCCGCGACGCCGCCGGCAACCTCACCGACGCCGACGAGGCCACGGCGCCGTCCGGGACGGCCGTGGTCCGAATCGACGAAGACCCGCCGCGGGTCGCCTTTGCCGCTGCCCAGGACCCGGCCGAGCCGGAGCGGATCGAAGCCCTGGTAGGCGACGGTCTCTCCGGCCCCAGCGGCAGCCGGGGTTCGATCGCGGTCCGGCTCGCCGGCACCCGCGCCCGCTTCGAGGAGCTGCCGACCCGGGTGACGGCGGGCCGGCTACTCGCCCGCTGGGACTCAGACTCCTACCCGGCCGGCAAGTACGAGTTCCTCGCCACCGGCTACGACCTCGCCGGCAACGCCGCGACCGGAACCGACCGCCTCCGCGGCGGCCGCATGGTTCTCGTCAATCCGCTGAAGGCGCCTGTCTCGCTGACGGCCAAGCTGGCGGACGGGCGCTTCGGCGGGCGCCTGCGCCGGACCGCAGGAGGGCCGGTGGCCCAACAGCGGATCGCCGTGATCGAGACCTTCGCCGTCGGTGCCGAGCCGCAGCGCCGCACCAGCTTCCGCCAGACCGACGCGGGCGGGGCCTTTTCGCTGCGGCTGGCGCCGGGGCCAAGCCGCGACGTCGTCGCCTACTTCGCCGGCACCTCGACCCTTACCAGGAGCACCGGTCCCAGCGCCCACCTCGGGGTCGCGACGGGGCTTCGCCTCCATGCCTCCGCGGCGACGGCGCGGGTCGGCGGCAAGCCGGTCATCTTCAGCGGCGCGGTTCGCACCCTGGGCGCCGGCGGCGCCGTCGAAGGGTTACCGGTGGAACTTCAGTTTCGCTACCCGGGAGCCGGCTGGCGCGGCTTCCGCACCGTCGAGGCAGACCGGCGCGGCCGCTTCCGCTACGCCTATCGCTTCAGCGACGACGACAGCCGCGGCATCCGCTTCCTGTTCCGCGCCCACGTAAAAGGCCGCGAGGGCTGGCCCTATGAGCCAGGCTCCTCGCGGCCCGTGACCGTCACCGGCGGGTGACGGGGAACTGACGCTCTCTAGCGCAGCGAAGTGAGCTGGCTGCCGACCGAGCCGACGACGCCGGTGGCGCTCTCGACGACTACCTGGGCGCGGCTGGCCTGGTCCTCGATCGCCTTGCGGACGCGGGACTCGACCTCGTTGCGGTTGCGCTCGATCGTCGTCTGGACGTTGCGACGATGGTTGCGGGCTTCGCGCTCGACCTGGTTGCGGGTCTTGCGGGCCTCGGTGATCGCCTTGCGGCGGGCGCTGCTGCCGCGGCGCTCGGTCCGTTTCAGCGATTTGCGCAGGGAGCTGCGGTAGCTCTTGATCTGGCGCTCGGCCTTGCTGCGGTCGGTCCAGGGCTCGACCAGCTCGGTGACCCGGTCGCTGACGGCGAGGACGGCGCCGACGGGGAAGTCGACGGCGGTCTCGACCACGGTCTGGACCTGGTTTTTCTCGGCGACGACGGTCTTGGTGGCGGCGCGTTTCGAAGCTTTGGCGGTTTTGACCGCGGATTTTTTCGCTTCGGTGGTGGCGCGTTTCGCCTGGGTTTTGGATTTGCTGCCGTTGCTGCTTTTGCTCTCAGCCATGTGAAGAAATACCTCTTCAGTCTTGATTAGGGGCGGGGGAAGCGCCCGAGTGTAGCGAACGTAAGTTCGTAGGAACACACGTTTGTAAACCCTTTGCGGAGAAGGGTTACGGGGTCTTCGCCAATTGGGCGGAGCGGACGGTCGCCAGACCGGCCTCGCCGTTGGCGGCGGCCATCGGGTAGCGCGAGTCGAGGTCGAGAATCGCCTCGGAGAGCTGGCCGGAGCCGAAGGCAACGGCTCCCCCCGCCTCGCGGACGATCAGTTGGGCAGCCGCCGCGTCGACCGAGCGGCAGGAGCGCAGGCTCAGCATCGCGTCGAAGCGGCCGGCGGCGACGTAGGCGGCGGAGATCGCGATCGCCCCGACGACCCGCATCCGGAAGACCTTGCCGGAGAGCGCTTCGAAGGCGGGCAGGGCCCAGTCGGGCTCGGCCGACTCGACCCCGACGACCTCGAGCGGCTCGGCCTCGGGGGAGACGCGGGCGGGCGCGCCGTTCAGCTCCGCCCCCTGCCCGCGGCGGGCGAGGAACTCCTCGTCAGCACCGAAGTCGTGGACGAGGCCGAACTCGACGTCGGCCATCGAGGGACCCGAGGCGACGGCGATCGAGACGGCGAAGGAGGGGATCGTGCGGCGCGCGTTGAGCGAGCCGTCGATCGGGTCGATCACCACGCGGTGCTCGCCACCCTCGCCGAAGGAGACCTCGCCGCGCTCCTCGGAGACGGCGACGAAGGAGGCGCCCTCGGCGGCGAGCTGGTCGAGCTCGGCGAAGACGACGTCCTCGCATTCGCGGTCGATCACCAGGGTGCGGTCGCCGCCCTCGCCGACCCCCTCGTAGACGGTGCGCTCCTCGCTCGTCCGCGCCCGCTCGAAGATCGGGCGCTGGGCGGCGACGATGCGGCGGCAGATCGCCGGCCAGTCGGCGGAGAGGAGGTCCATCGGCCGCATGCTAAAGATCCTTTCCCCGCGCGGGTCAGGCGCTAGTTTGGGGGCGATGCGAGAGGACGGCTCAGCCACGACCGCGGACGCCGGGTCCGCCCGGGAGCGCGCGGTCGCCCACGGGGACGGTCCGCTGCTGATCGCCGGCGCGCCCGGCACCGGCAAGACCGAGCTGCTCGCGCGACGCCTGGGAGCGCTGGTCGCCGCCGGCGCCCGGCCCGAGAGCGTGCTGATGATCGCCTCCCGCCAGGCGACCGCCGGCCGCCTGCGCGAGCGCTGCGAGGCGCTGCTCGAGGGCTCCTTCGAGGAGCTCTGGATCGGCAGCTGGGACACGATCGGCGAGCGCCTGCTGCGCGAGCACCCCGAGGAGGCCGGGCTCGATCCCTTCTTCGACGTGCTCGGCCGGGCCGAGCGGCTGGCGATGCTGCTCGACCGCCTCGACCGGCTGCCGCTGCGCCGGCACGAGATCCGCGGCAACCCGGCCGGCCTGCTGGCGCGGCTGCTGGCGCGGATCGACCGGCTGAAGGCCGAACGGGTCGGCCCCACCACCCTCTCCGAGCGCGCCCGCGCCCAGGAGCAGACGGCAGGCGACGAAGCCGACCGCGAGGCGGTGCGGCGCGAGCTCGAGTTCGCCGAGCTCTACGCCACCCACGACCGCATCCTCTCGGAGTCCGGCAGCCTCGACCGCGGCGACGTCTTCCTCGCCCTCGACTGCCTCCTGGTCGAGCGCCCCGACGTGCGGCGGCGGATCGCCGAGCGCTTCGGATCGCTGATGGTCGACGAACTGGAGGAGACGACGCCGGCCCAGCGGGCGGTGCTGGAGTCGCTCGCCGCCGACAACGCCAACCAGGTCGTCGCGCTGGAGATCGATTCCGGCGACGGGGGAACCGCGGCGGAGGCCTGGTTTGACGAGGTCCACCCCGAGGGCGAGCGGATCCTGCTGGAGGAACGCTTCCGCGATCCCAAGCTCAGCTTCTGGCGCTGCAGCAACGAGCGGGCGCAGGCCCAGGCGGTGGCGCGAGCCGTCGAGCATCTGGTCGCGGCGGGCGCAGCCGCCGAGGAGATCTGCGTGCTGGTCGACGACCCGGCCAAGCAGGGCGGGGCGGTCGCGGCGGCGATGGAAGAGCGCGGCATGCCCTTCCACCTCTCCGGGCCGGCGGCGCTCTTCCAGCGGCCGGAGGTGCGCGACGCGATCGCCTGGCTGCGGGTGCTCGCCGATCCCGACGACTCGGCCGCGGCGGCGCGGGCGCTGACCCGGCCGCCGGTGGAGCTGCGCCCGGGCGACCTGGCGCGGCTGACGACGATCGCGCGGCGGCGCAAGCAGGACATGGTCGCCGCCTGCGAGGCGGCCCTCGACAGCCCCCAGTTCCAGCCCGAGGCGCGCGAGCGGATCGGCACCTTCCTCAAGCTCTACGGGGCCGCGGCATCGGTGATGGAGGAACGGCGGGCCGACGTCTTCGTCCGGCGGCTGATCGAGCAGGTCGGGCTGCGCCGCCAGCGGCTCTTCGCCGCCCAGCCCGAGGTGGCCGAGCGGCTGCTGGGGCTCTCCCGCCTGGCCGAGCTGGCGACCGCTTGGACGCGGCGCGAACCGCACGGCTCGACCCGCGCCTTCGTCGCCTACCTGAGCGCCGTCGCCGAGGCGGGGGTCGAAGCCGAGGACGCCGAACAGCCGCGCTCGCCCGGCGCCGTCAACGGGATGGCGGCCGACGCGGTCAAGGGGCTCGGGTTCGACCACGTCTTCGTCCTCGGCCTCGAGGAGGAGGGCGAGTGGGAGCGGGTCGGCTGGCCGGCGCGCAGCGGCCTCGTCCTCTCGCGGCTGACCCGCGGCGCCGACGGCGAGCCGGCGCGGCCGTCGCGCTTCTACGAGCGGGCGCTGGAGGCGGTGGCTGCCGAAGGCGTGTTGGAGGAGCTGCACGAGGAGGAGATGTTCGGCCCGGCCGAGGGGCTGCACGCGACCTACCGCGCCCTGCGCGAGCAGGTGCTCGAGGCCTCCTGGCGGGCGGGGCGGGAGCTCTCCGAGCCGCGGCTCGACACCGCGGTCGACGTCAACCGCGCGATCGCCCGCTACCTGGAGCTGCTGAAGCTGGCGGCGCTGGCGCAGCGGCCGGGGGACGAGCCGACGGCGGAGGCGATCGAGGCGGTCAACGGGCTGCTGCGGCAGGTGGCAAGCGCCGAGCAGCAGGCCGAGCTCGACGCCTCCTCGCTCGACGCCTACCTGCTCGACTCCGAACGCGAGCGCGGCCGCCGGCTCGACCTGGTCGCCGCCCGCGAGGAGCCATCGCTGGCCGCCTTCCTGCCGCGTCGCGGCGACGGCATGCTCAGCCTCTCGGCCTCCGACCTCTCGCTGTATCTGACCTGCCCGCTGAAGTACAAGTTCGCCCGCGTCTTCGGCATCCCGCAGGAGCCGACGATCAACCAGCGCTTCGGAATCCTCTTCCACAACGTCCTCGAGCGCTTCCACAAAGAACCGCCGGAGAACCCCGAGGAAGGGCTGCGGGTCCTGAACCGGCTGTTCGAGTCCGGCTGGCGGCGGACCGGGTTCGGCTCGACCGACGACGAGCTGCAGTTCCGCGACCGCGCCCGCGAGGCGCTGCGCCTCTACTGGGAACGCGAGCGCGAGTCCGAGGGCGAGCCGGAATGGCTGGAGCGGAAGTTCGACTTCAAGGTCGGCCCCCACCACGTCCGCGGCCGCGTCGACCGCGTCGACCGCCTGCCCGACGGCGACTACGAGCTGATCGACTACAAGACCGGCGAGCGCAAGAGCGAAGAGGACCTCGCCTCCGACCTGCAGCTGGCGCTCTATCGGATAGCGGCGCGCGAGGCCTGGGGCATCGAGGCCAGCACCGGCAGCTACTACTACGTGCTCGACGCCGAGAAGGTCCCGGCGCCGACCCGTCCCGACGACGCCGAGCGGGTAGAGCGGACCGTCCTGCAGGTCGGCGAGGGAATCCTCAGCCAGGACTTCGAGCCCCGCCCCTCCCCCAGCGTCTGCAGCTGGTGCGACTACCGCTTGATCTGCCCGGCGGCCGAAGCTTGAGCAGTCGCCCTGGGAGCTAGTTCTTCTCGTCGCCGCGCTGGCGGAGGAAGCGCTGGAACTCCCTGGCGAGGGTGTCGGCGTTGGGGAGCTCGCCCTCGTCGCTGAGGAGGTCGGCCTGTTCGGCCTCGATCCGGGTGACGAGGTCCTCGATCTCCGGGTTGGCGGCGACGGCGCGGCCGATCTGCTCTTCGTAGTCGGTCGTTTCCTCTTCCAGCTCGGAGGCCTCGACGGCGATCCCGGTCAGGCCTTCGAGGCGGCGCAGCAGGGCGAGGGCGGCCTTCGGGTTGGGGACGGCGGCGACGTAGTGCGGGACCGCGGCCCAGAGCGAGGCCGAGTCGATTCCGTTCTGGCGGCAGAGGTCGTGGACGACACCGACGATCCCGGTCGGCCCCTCGTAGCTGGAGCGCTCGAGTTCGAGCTCTTCGACCAGCTCGGCGCTGGAGGCGAGGCCGGTGATCGGCACCGGCAGGGTGTGCGAGACCTCGGCGATCAGCGCTCCCATGCTGATGATCATCTCGACGCCGAGGGCGTCGGCGACGGTCGCGATCGTCTCCGAGAAGGTGCGCCAGCGCAGGTTCGGCTCGGTCCCGTCGAAGAGGACCAGGTCGCGGTCGGCGCTGGGGACGCGGACAGCGAAGACGTTGTTTTCCGGCCACTCGATCCGGCGCGTCTGGCCTTCGTCCATGCTGATCGTCGGCCGGGTCGACTGGAAGTCGAAGTAGTCCTCGGGGTCGAGGCTGGCGACCTGCTCGGCGTCGAGCGAGTTGGCGACCGCGGTCAGCGCCGTCGAGGCGGCCGCGGCGGCGTCGTTCCAGCCGCGGAAGGCGCAGACCATGATCGGCGAGCGCAGGTGGGGCAGGTCCCCTTCCCAGGTGAGCGAATCCACGCTTTCGAGCGTAGACCATGCGCCGCATCCGATTTCGAACACAGCCGGGTGTGCTCGGAATCGGATGCGGTCGTTCCTGGGGGGCTCACGACTCGGCGGCGCGGGCGCGGCGGACCAGCTGGAAGGCCATGAACAGGGCCAGCGCGGCGAAGGAGAGCTGCAGCGCGCGTTCGGAGATGTGGTTGGCGGCGGTGACGCCGGCCCAGACCCCGAGAGGCGAGAGGGCGCCGACGATCAGCGCCTCGCGGACGCGGACGTTGCCGTAGCCGTTCTGGCGGTAGGCGCCGACGATCGCAACGACGACGATCATCAGCAGCGAGGTCGACTCCGCCTCGACCTGGGAGAGGCCGATGAAGATCGTCAGCGCCGGGACGAAGAGGACGCCGCCGCCGACCCCGACGAGGCCGCCGGTGAGACCGCCGAAGAGGCAGATCAGGATCGCCGCGAGCTCGTTCACGAGAGGATCAGCTCCACGGCGATCGCCACCAGCAGCGCGGCGAAGAGGTAGGAGACGGTGCGCTGGGGGATCCGCTGCTGGATCGCGGTGCCGCCGACGACGCCGACGATCGCCGGGATCGCGAGCAGCAGGCCGGTGCCGACGCGGACGTTGCCGTAGATGCCGCCCTGGGCGAGGGCGCCGAGCGAGCCGATGAGGACGATCGCGGCGAGGCTGGTGCCGGTGGCGAGGCGCTCGCCGTAACCGAACCAGAAGATCAGCAGGGGCACGATCACCGTCCCTCCCCCGACCCCGAAGAGGCCGCTGAAGGCGCCGGCCAGGGTGCCGATCGCCGCCAGCTTCCAGAGCGCGTGGTCGGGGGGCGCGCCGGCGGTTGGCATCCCGCGATACTACGGCCGTGCCCCACGACCCAGAGACGGGAGCCGGCGACTGGGCGACGCGCCTGGCGCCACTCCGCCGCGAGCCCGGCCGCGCGGCGATCCTCACCGACGTCGACGGGACCCTGGCGCCAATCGTCGAGCGGGCCGACGAAGCGACGGTGCCGGCGGCGGCGCGCGAGGCGCTGGCGGCGCTGAGCGAGCGCTACGCGCTGGTCGCCTGCATCTCCGGCCGGCGGGCCGAGGAGGCGCGGCGGCTGGTCGGCCTCGACTCCCTGGCCTACGCCGGCAACCACGGCCTGGAGCTGCTGCTGCCGGGCGAGAGCTCGCCGCGGCCCGATCCTTCGATCGCCGGTCGCGAGGGCGAAGCGGCGGCCTTTCTCGGCACGCTCGACGGGCGGCTGGAGGCGGCCGGGCTGCGGCTCGAGGACAAGGGGCCGATCCAGGCGCTGCACTGGCGCGGCGCCGAGGACGAGGCCACGGCCGAGAGCCGCGCCCGCGAGATTGCCAACGAGGCGGGGCGGGCGGGGCTGCAGCCGCGCTGGGGGCGCAAGGTGCTGGAGCTGCGGCCGGCCGGGGGCGGCGGCAAGGACGGGGCGGTCGGCTCGCTGCTCGCCGACGAGCGCCTCGACCGGGCGACCTACGCCGGCGACGACCGCACCGACCTCGACGCCTTCCGGCGGCTGCGCGAGCTGCAGGAGGAGGGACGGCTGAGCGCGGCGGTCTGCGTCGGCGTGCTCTCGGCCGAGGCGCCGGCGGAGCTGGCCGAGGAGTCGGACCTGACCGTCGCGGGCCCCGAGGGTTGGCTGGCGATCCTCGAAGGGCTGGCCGAGCCAGGGGAATCGAGCGCCTGACCGAATGCCCTACACCGACCTGCTCCGCACCAGCGTCTTCATCACCGCCGCCGAGGCGACCGCCCTGGGAGCGATCACCGCGCTGGCGGCGAACCGCGACGGCAACACGACGGTCGCCCTCGTCGCCGCCGGCTGGTGGCTGGTCGCGCTCGCGATCGGCTTCTACCTGAGCCGGCCGCAGCGCGCCGCCGACGACGTCCGCGACGCCCTCGCCCGCGCCAAGACCGCCTCCTCGCTGCCGGACCACAGCCCGGCGCGGATCGCCTTCGTCCGCCTCTGGCCGATCGCCTTCACCGCGGTCGCCGCCGGCGTGCTCGGGATCTTCTTCCCCGGCGTCGCCGCCGTCGGCGCCGGCTACGCGCTGATCGTCTCCCTCGCCTGGCACACCCGCGAGGCCGCCGTCCTCGGGGTCGAGCAGCGCGACGGCGTCAAGTTCTACGTGGTTCCCTCGCCGGCGCTGAAACCGATCGAGCTGGTGCGCGCGCCGGGACTGCGCGGAAATATTGAGTCCTATATCTAGATCATTAACTGATATTATGTCCGATATATGGGATATAAAAAGAAGAGAATACCCCCTCAGCTTGGACGCGCTCTCCGCTCCCTCGGCGAGGATCTCACCGCCTGGCGCAAGCTGCGCGGCCTGACCCAGGCGCAGCTCGCCGACCGCAGCGACGTAGCCCGGACCACTCTTATCCGGCTCGAGGACGGCGACGGCGGCGTCAGCACCGAGAACCTCCTGCGCGTCCTGCGTGGCCTCGGAATCCTGGACGACCTGACCGCGGCCCTGGATCCCTACGAGTCGGACGTCGGTCGCCTCCGTTCGGGGCAGCGCCTGCCGGAGCGGGTGAGGCCGCGGTCCCTGCGGGAGGGGCCCGATGCCTGATCGGCGGGTCGAGGTCTTCGTGGAACTCGAGGGCAACGACCTGCGCGCCGGAGAGCTGTGGTCCCACCGTCGGCGCAACCGGGAGTCGGCGACGTTCGCCTATCTCCCCGAATACCTGGAACATCCCGCCGCGTTCGAGCTGGACCCGGCCCTCCCCCTTCGGGACGGGCTCCAGCAGACCCCCACCGGCCGCGAGATCTTCGCTGCCTTCGGAGACTGCGCGCCGGATCGATGGGGTCGCGCGCTGATCGGCCGGGCCGAGCGGCGGCGCGCCAAGATGGAGAACCAGACCGGCCGCAGCCTCGGTGAGATCGACTACCTGCTCGGTGTCCGCGACGACATGCGACAGGGCGCGCTGCGCTTTCGGGATCCAGGGACCGAGACTTTCCTCGCCCAGGAGGACGAGGGCGTGCCCGCTCTCGTCGACCTTTCCCGCTTGCTGGCTGCCGCGGAACGGGTGGATAGAGAGGAAGAGGACTACGAGGATCTGCGCGCGCTGCTGAAGGGCGGCAGCTCGCTCGGCGGGACCCGCCCCAAGGCGCACGTGATCGACGAGAACGGGCGGCCTGCAATCGCGAAGTTTCCGAAGCCGTCAAGCGACAGATGGGATGTGATCAGGTGGGAGGCGGTCGCCCAGCAACTGGCGGGGCTTGCCGGCATCGAGGTCCCCGCCAGCCGTCTGATCGAGGTGAGCCGGCGGGGGGTGCTCATCGTCGACCGCTTCGACCGGGCGGGCGGCAGGCGAATTCCCTACGTCAGCGCGATGACCATGCTGGAAGCCACCGATGGCGACTCCGGCAGCTACCTCGAAATCGCCGAGGTGATCGAAACCCACTCGCCGGCCGCGACCGAAGACCTGGCCCAACTCTGGCGCCGAATCGCCTTCTCGATCCTGATATCGAATACCGATGACCACCTTCGCAATCACGGATTTCTGCGGATCTCCAGCGCCGGCTGGTCACTCTCGCCGGCCTTCGACCTCAACCCCGAGCCGGAGCTGGGCGCTCGCCACCTGAATACCGCGATCGACTTCGCCGAGACCGAAGCCAGGATCGATGTCCTGCTCGACGTCGCGGATGCTTTCCGGGTGGACGAGGAGAAGGCACGGGAGATCCTCAGCGAGGTCGGCGCAGCGACTTCCACCTGGCGCCAGGTCGCGAAGGTGCAAGGGCTGCAGCGCGCCGCTATCGAGGCGATGGCCCCCGCCTTCGAGCACTCGGAGTCGCAAGCGGTCGAAGCGCTCGCGGGCTCCTCTAGCCGGCGATCAGCTTCTTGAACGCGGCCCAGCTGCGGGTGTTGGCGATGTCTGCCTTGGTGAGCCAGGCCCGGCGGGCGGTGGCCACGGCGTAGGCCATGTTGTCGAGGGTGTCGACGCCGTGGGCGTCGGTGTTGAGGACGATCTTCACCCCGGCCTCGGCCGCCAGGCGGGCGTGGAGGTCGGAGAGGTCGCGGCGGTTGGGGTTGCCGTTGATCTCGATCATCGTGCCGGTGCGGACCGCCGCCTCGGCGACCGCCTCGACGTCGATCCCGTAGGGCTCGCGGCGGCCGATCAGGCGGCCCGTGAGGTGGCCGATGCAGTCGACGTTGGGGTTCTCGATCGCGGTGAGGACCCGCTCGGTCATCGCCTTTTCGGAGACGTTGAAGGACGTGTGGACGGAAGCGACGACCCAGTCGAGAGCGGCGACGAGGTCGTCGGGGTAGTCGAGGGTGCCGTCGAGGCCGATGTTGATCTCCGAGCCGGAGAGGAGGCGGAAGCCCCTCTTGCCGCTGGCTTTGTTCCAGGCGCGCACCTCCTCGATCCGCTCCCAGAGGCGCTCGGCGGTGACGTGGTCGCCGAAGCCGTGGCTGGCGGAGTGGTCGGTTATCGCCAGGTACTTGTAGCCACGGTCGCGGGCGGCCTCGGCCATCTCCTCGAGGCTGTTGCGGCCGTCGGAGAGGGTCGTGTGGGAGTGGAGGTCGCCCTTGACGTCGGCCAGCTCGACGAGGTCGGGGAGCTTGCCTTCGCGCGCCGCCTTCAGCTCGCCCCGTCCCTCCCGCAGCTCCGGCTCGATGTAGGCGTAGCCGAGGCACTCGTAGACCCGCCCCTCGGTCTCGCAGGTCTCGACGTCGCCGCTCTCGGTGTCGGTGACGCCGTGCTCGGAGACCGAGAGGCCGCGGGCGACCGCCTCTTCGCGCAGCTGCACGTTGTGGGCCTTGGAGCCGGTGAAGTGCTGCAGCAGGTTGCCGAAGGCCGCGGGCGGAACGATCCGCAGGTCGACCGAGACGCCGTTGTGGGTCTGGGCACGGAGGCCGTTGGGGCCGGGTTTGCCGGCGGCGGCGATCAACTCGTGCGAGGCGAGGTGCTCGGCCAGCGCGGTCGGCTCCTCGGCGGTGGCGATGATGTCGATGTCCTTGCAGGTCTCGGCCCAGCGGCGGACCGAGCCGGCGACCTCGACCCGGTTGGCGGCTGGGTGCTCGCGCAGCGCCGCGGCCAGCTCCTCGGCGATCGGCTTCACCTTCGAGAGCAGCAGGCGGCCGGGTCCCTCGCCAGGCTCGCCGACCCGCTCTAGCGAAGCGAGGATGTTCTCCTCGGCCTTCGGGCCGAGGCCTTTGACGTCGCGGATCTTCTCCCCCTCGGCCGCCACCTTGAGGTCCTCCATCGAGGAGATGTCGAGCTCTTCGAAGAGGCGGCGGGCGGTTTTCGGGCCGACGCCGGGGACGCGGGTGACCTCGATCAGGGTCGGCGGGAACTTCGCCTTCAGCTTCACCGCGGCGGGGATCTCGCCGGTCTCGATCAGCGCGTCGATCTTTTCCGCCAGCGTCCTGCCGACGCCGGGGACCTCGGTCGCCCGGCCTTGGGCGGCCAGCTCGGCGACGGAGACGGGGCTCTCGCGGATCGCCTTGGCGGCGTTGCTGTAGGCGAGGACGCGGTATTTGACCGCCCCGTCGAGCTCGTAGAGGATCCCCAGCTCTTCCAGGGCGGCGGCGATCTCGGCGTTCGTCACCCGCCAAGGAATACCATCGTGGGGCTGACGGGTAGGGAGAGCGAGCGCCGATTCCGACCTTGCAGGCAGGCGCTATACTTTCTGAAGTATTGAGCTGAAGCCGAAACTTTCAACCGGGAGACCGAACGTGACTGGCAAATTGACGGACGTGACCGACGCCAACTTCAAAGCTGACGTGCTCGACGCCGAGGGTCCTGTCCTCGTCGACTTCTGGGCTCCCTGGTGCGGTCCCTGCCGCGTCGTCCACCCGGTCCTGGAGGAGATCGACGCCGAGCGCGACGACCTCAAGATCGTCTCGATCAACGTCGACGAGAACCAGCAGACGGCGGCCAACTACGAAGTCCTCTCGATCCCGACGATGATCCTCTTCAAGGACGGCGCGATCGCGAAGAAAGTCGTCGGGGCGATGCCGAAGCGGCGCCTCGAGGCCGAGCTCGAGCCGGCGCTCGCCTAACCGGGCGGCGCCTCCTCCCCATGCCGTTCGTTCACGTCCACTGGTACGAGGGTCGCTCCGACGAGCAGAAGGCGGAGATCGCCAAGCGGATCGAAGCGGCCCTCGTCGAGGTCGCCGGCGTCTCCCCGGATCACTGCTGGGTGAAGTTCGACGACAGCTCCAAAGCCGACTTCATCATCGGCGAGGCGCCGAGCGAGTAGCCCTTCCGAGGTTGTCCTCGTTATGGCGAGGACAAGTTTGTAGTCGTTAGGCGCGGCTGACGCCGATGTTCAGGTCGCGGCCGTCGATCTTGGCGGCTGCGCCGTTGGCGGTGCCGTCGTAGCTGACGGTGGTGGCTAGGACCTCGGTTGCGAGGTAGTCCTGGTGGGCCCGGGCTGCCTCGATCAGGTCTTGGTCGCCGGTGAGGGTCAGGTCGATGCGGTCGGTGATCTCCAGGCCTGCTGCTTTGCGGGCGTTTTGGACGGCGTGGACTATCTCGCGGGCCAGGCCCTCGCGGCGGAGCTCGTCGTCCAGCTCCAGCTGGAGGGCTACGGCGTGGCCGGCCTCGGCCTCGACCTCGTAGCCCTCTAGGGGCTGGAGGGCGAGGGTTACGTCGTCGGGGCCGAGGCTGTGGTCGGTGCCGTCGATCGCGATTCCGATCTCGCCGCCTTCAGCGAGTACCCCGCCGACGTTGGCCGCGTCGAGCGCCTCGACGGCGGCGGCGACCTGCGGCATCTTCTTGCCGAAGCGCGGGCCGAGGGCGCGGTAGTTCGGCTTGACGCTGTAGGAGACCAGTTCCGACTCGTCGCTGACGAAGTCGAGCTCCTTGACGTTGAGCTCGGCGGTGACCAGGGCGGCGCGGGCTTCGATCGCGGCGCGCTCGGCGCCGTTGGCGACGATCACGGCGCGGCGCAGCGGCTGGCGCACCTTCGCCTTCGCCTGGGCGCGGGCGGCGCGGCCGAGCTCGACCGTGAGGCGGACCGCCTCCATCCCCTGCTCGAGCTCGGGGTCGGCGAGCGCGGAGTCGACCTCGGGGAAGTCGCGCAGGTGGACCGACGGGGCGGCGTCGGGGTCGCTGAGGTTGCGGTGGATCTCGTCGGCGAGGAAGGGGACGAACGGCGCCAGCATCGCCGTCGTCTCCAGCAGGCAGTGGCGCAGGGTCGCGAAGGCGGCGCGGTCCCCCTCCCAGAAGCGGCGGCGCGAGAGCCGCACGTACCAGTTGGAGAGCTCCTCGACGTACTCGGCGATCGCCCGGCCGGCAGCGGTGCAGTCGTAGTCGTCCATCCGCTCGCGCACGGTCGCCGTCGTCGCCTGCAGCCGCGAGAGCGCCCAGCGGTCGAGGTCATTCAGGTCGTTCGCCTGTTCCTTTTCGTTGCTATCCCCCGAAAAGGAACAGGCGAAATGCTCAGGGGACAGCCCCTCCGCGTTCGCGTAGAGGACCCAGAAGGAGTAGGTGTTCCAGAGGGTGAGGAGGAACTGGCGGACCGATTCGCCGACCGTGTCGACGCTGAAGCGGTAGCCGGCCCAGGGCTGCTGGGCGGTCAGGTAGTACCAGCGGAAGGCGTCGGCGCCGTGGCTGTTGAGCACGTCCCAGGGGTCGACGACGTTGCCGCGGCTCTTCGACATCTTCTGGCCCTCGGGGTCGAGGATCAGCCCGAGGCAGACGCAGTTCTTGTAGCTGGAGGTGTCGAAGAGCAGGGTCGACTCGGCGAGCAGGGTGTAGAACCAGCCTCGGGTCTGGTCCTGGGCCTCGCAGATGTAGTCGGCCGGGAAGCGCTCTTCGAACTCGTCGGTGCCCTCGAACGGGTAGTGGAACTGGGCGAAGGGCATCGCGCCGCTGTCGTACCAGGTGTCGATCACCGAGAGGACGCGGCGCATGATGCTGCCGCACTGCTCGCAGTCGAGGGTGACGCCGTCGATGTAGGGGCGGTGGAGGTCGTCGGGGACGGTCTCCCGCGCGCGCTCGCGCAGCTCGGCGACCGAGCCGGCGCAGAAGCGGCCGTCGCAGTCCTCGCCGGTGCACTCCCAGATCGGCAGCGGCGTCCCCCAGTAGCGGTCGCGCGAGAGCGCCCAGTCGACGTTGTTCTCCAGCCATTTGCCGAAGCGCCCGTGCTTGATGTGCTCGGGGTGCCAGCCAATCTCCTCGTTGTTGGCCAGCATCTGGTCGCGCACCTGCGAGGTGGCGATGTACCAGCTCGACTTCGCGTAGTAGAGGAGCGGCGTACCGCAGCGCCAGCAGTGCGGGTAGGCGTGCTCGTAGACCTGCTCGCGGAAGAGCAGCCCGCGCTGGTCGAGGTCGGCGATCAGCGCCTTGGTGGTCTCCGGGTCCTTGACGAACTGGCCCTCGAAGCCGGTGACGCGGCGGTCGAACTTGCCGTCGAGGCCGACCGGGTTGTAGAGGGTGCCGGCGTCGGTCGGGTCGAACTGCCCCGCCGCGGCGGCGGCCGCGTAGTCGTCTTCGCCGAAGGCGGGGGCGATGTGGACGAGGCCGGTCCCGTCCTCGGTGGTGACGAAGTCGCCGGCGAGCACCTTGAAGGCGTTGGCGGGGCCGCCGTCCTCCAGGGCGAAGACCGGACCGCGGTAGGCGCGGCCGACGAGGTCGGAGCCGGGAAAGCGGTCGAGGATCTCGGCCCCCTCCCCCAGCACCCGCTCGACCAGCGGCTCGGCGAGGATCAGTGTCTCGTCGCCGGCCCGCGCGCGGACGTAGGTGACCTCGGGCGCGACCGCGACGGCGACGTTCCCGGGCAGGGTCCACGGGGTCGTCGTCCAGACCAGCAGCGACGCGTCGTCGTCGAGCAGCGGGAAGCGCACGTATATGGACGGGTCCTTGACGTCCTCGTATCCGAGTGCGACCTCGTGCGAGGAGAGCGCGGTCCCGCAGCGGGGGCAGTAGGGGACGACCTTGTGGCCCTCGTAGAGGCGGTCCTCGTCCCACAGCTTTTTCAATGACCACCAGACCGACTCGATGTAGTCGTCCTCGAGGGTGACGTAGGGGTCGTCGAGGTCGATCCAGAAGCCGATCCGCTCGGTCAGCTTGTTCCAGTCCTCGACGTACTCGAACACCGAGGTGCGGCAGCGCTGGTTGAACTCGGCGATCCCGAACTCCTCGATCTCCTGCTTGGAGGAGATCCCGAGCTGCTTTTCGACCTCGAGCTCGACCGGTAGGCCGTGGCAGTCCCAGCCCGCCTTGCGCGGCACCCGGAACCCGCACATCGTCTTGTAGCGCGGGTAGACGTCCTTGAAGACGCGGGCGAGGACGTGGTGGGAGCCGGGGCGGCCATTGGCCGTCGGCGGGCCCTCGTAGAAGCTCCAGACCGGCGCGCCCTCCCGCTGGGCGAGCGAGCGCTCGAAGACGCCTTCCTCGCGCCAGCGCGCGAGCATGCGCTCCTCCAGCTCGGGGAAGGACTGCTTGGGATCTACAGGGTCGAAGCCGGGCATGAGGGCTGACGATTCTATGAGCCGCTCACGAAACTGTGACCCGAATCAGATTTGTGACCTAGGTCCTCTGCTTTACCAGACCAGGACGAACTCGCCCGGGTCCTGCGGATTGACGTAGACCGGCAGGACCAGTCCCGACTCCATCCGCGAGGCGGCGAAGACCGGCATGATCTCGCGCCGCTTCACCTCGCTGGTGCCCTGTCCCGGCACGTCGAGCTCGAGCCGCAGGCTCATCAGCGGCATCTCGTTGACTTCGGCGCTGCTGCCAGCGGCGAGAACGGTGGCGGTGCCCCGCAGCCCCTGGCGGAAGATCCAGTCGTTGCGGGCGGCCTTCTTCTCCTGATGTTTCGCGTACCAGAGCAGACCTCCCGCGACCAGCACCCAGATCACCCCGATCGAGGCGAGGATCCCGGCCACCTCCCCCGGCGCGCCGGCGAGGATCGGGATGATCGCGAACGCCGCCCCGGCGAGGCCGAAGAAGGCGATCAACCCGATGCCGACCTTGTTGAGCTGCATCTACTCCTCGCACTCCTCGCGGATGCGGGTGGCGACGTGGGCGGTCGCCTCGCAGAGGGCGGCGAGGCCGTCGGCCCCGGGGTCGTCGTCCTCGACGCTGCCGAGCAGGGCGCCGTAGGCGAGCTCGAAGGAGAAGTCGGCCGGCGGCTTGGTCCCCAGCCAGTCGACGAAGCCCGGTGAGAACAGCTGCCGCAGCCAGTTCGGGTCCTGGTAGGGGCTGGTGGCGATCTCGTAGCGCTCGTTCAGTGCCGTGCTCTCGGTCCAGAGCTTCGAGTGGCGCGCCTCGAAGCCGTAGAACTCGTCGTCACGGGTGCTGCGGCCGCGGCGGATGCAGAAGACGCGGGGCGCGAAGGCGGTCGCGGCCGGGACCTCGGCGAGGGCGACCTGGAAGCGGAAGGTCTTGTTGCGCTTGTAGGCGAGCTGGCCGACGACGCCCTCGACCCCATCGCCGAGGTTCCCGCGGAGCGCCGGCTGCAGCGGCGCGCCCTTGCCCTCGACCAGGAGGGGGGTCAGCGGGCCGGGGGCAAAGCTGCCGAGCGGCTCGAACGGGCGGGCGGCGGCGAGCTCGCCGTAGGCGGACTGGACGTCGGACACGGGGGCAGCGTATGGGCAGGCGCGGGCGTTAGGGTGCCTGCCGATGGAGCGCTACGACCTCAACGGCAAAGTCGCGCTGGTGACCGGCGCCGCCCGCGGCATCGGCTTCGAGGCCGCGCGGCAGATGCATCTGCGCGGCGCCTCCGTCGCGGTCCTCGACCTCGACGCGACCGAGGCGCGCGAGGCTGCCGAGCGGATCGGGCCGCGGGCGATCGGCCTCGCCGGCGACGTCACCGACCAGAACGCGATGATGGGCGCCGTCGCCGAGGTGGTCGAGAAGTTCGGCGGCCTCGACGTCGCGATCGCCAACGCCGGCATCGCCCAGAAGCAGTTCGCCACCGTGCGCGGGATCTCGGGCGAGGAGTGGGAGCGGGTCTTCGAGGTCGACATGCTCGGCGTCTGGCGGACGGTCCGCGCGGCGCTGCCGCAAGTCGTCGAGCGCAAGGGCCAGATGGTCGTCATCTCCTCCGTCTACGCCTTCGCCAACGGCTTCGGCAACAGCCCCTACGCGGTCGCCAAGGCCGGGGTCGAGTCGCTGGGCCGGGCCCTGCGGGTCGAGCTGGCCGCGCACGGCGCCAGCGCCAGCGTCGCCTACTTCGGCTGGGTCGACACCAAACTCGTCCAGGACGCTTTCGCCCAGGAGACCTCCTCGCGGGTGCGCGAACTGAGCCCCGAGTGGCTGCTGAAACGGATCACGCCCGAAGAGGCCGGCGCCGGCCTGGTGCGCGGCATCGAGGAACGGGCGCCGCGGATCTTCGTCCCGAAATGGTGGCGCTACGTCTCCGCCCTGCGCGGGATCGTCAACCCGCTGCTCGACAAGCGGATGGAGTCAGAACCGAAATACGCCGAGCTTGTCCGGGACATCGACGCGCAGAGCGTCGACGCGGGTAAGTAGCGGTTCGAGGACTTTTCGCTACCCGGGCAGTAGGCCTTCCTCAAATGCCTTCGCGGCCGGAGAGAGAGGCGGCGCACCGATCACCAGGGGAGAGACGATCACCTTCTCATCCCAAATGGCCCGCAGGAGGCCCACTCCCGCAAGCACCGCGTTGCCGCTGGTGAAGGTGGCGAATGCGGTACTGGTGGTCACCCAGCGCGGGTCGAGGGGAAGAAGGACCGTACGGCCACCCTTTTTTACATAGATGTGTGGGTCCCGGTCGATATCACCTGACAGGGTGAAGTCGGCCTTCTGCTTATCGGCCCCAGTCATGTTCTTGGTCCAAAATGTCTCTTCGAAAGAGATGCGGGCGCCGATCGCCTCGCCGCCAAGCTCGAGCGCAGAGGCCAAGGGCAGGGCGTGTGCTTGCCAATTCTCGACCACCTGCCCAAGAATGTGGGCGATGGTCCCGATCGAAAACCCTTGGTCCCGAAGAGTGGTCAGCTCAGCGAGGTAGGCCCGATGGCGCGCCTCGATCAATCCGGCGGCGGCCGGATCGAGAAGCATCCGCGGAACGTTGACGTAGTCCACCGTCGATAGCTCCTCCCGCCAATCCTGACCCTGAGCCAACTGCTGATTCACCCATTGCTCGTGGTGAGCCTTCATCTCTTTCAGGGCGTCCGCCGGAAAGCGAACTTCTTCACCGTCAATTTCCTCATGGTGGTTCGGGCAGAGAAGAATCAGGTTCTCGTACTTGTTGCGGTCGCCCGCCGGCACCGAGGGATCGGCCCGCGGTCCCTCGTCACTTGACGCCGCGATGTGTGCCATCTCCCCGCGCAGCCGGATCTCATCAGGCCCCCAGGCGAGGGCTCTCTTGCAGCCGGGGTAGGAGCACATCCCTCCAGCACGCGTCCAGAGCTTGACGGCCTCGGGTCGGGTAACGTTGCTACGACTGACCATCGGCCGATACCTTGCTCAACCGCTCCAAGAGGCAGACGACCGACTCGTAGGGCTGGCCGGTGGCGCGGGTCATCGCGATCTCGCAGGTGCGGTTGCTGGAGAGGTAGGCGTCGAAGGAGCGGCCGGAGAGCTCTTCGGCTTGCGGGCGAGTGGCGGAGGCGGTCAGCTCGGGGTGGCTGATGCCGCGATCCCCAGCGAAGGCGCAGCAGGTGGCCGAGGGGGCGATAAAGACGTCGTCGGCGAGGGCATCGGCGAGCGTGCGGAGCGGGTGCGCGAGCGCCAGGCGGCGAGTGGCACAGGTCGGGTGAACGGTCGCGGAATCGACCTTCTCCTCGATCTCGAGGTTCGGCAGCAAACGCAGCGCCCACGCAACCGAATCGACGATCTCCAACTTCCCAAGCCGCTCAGCGTTCTCCTCCGAGAGCACACCATCGCCAACCTCGGCAATCGCCCCCGTGCAGGAAGCAGCATCGATCACAACCGGCAGCGCCCCCTCCCCGCTCCACTCCCAGAGCCGCTCCACCATCTCATTCGCCTTGTGCGCATAAGCCGCGGCAAACCCTTTCGAGCTCCAAGGCAACCCGCAGCAGCTCCCGGCAACGTCCTCCGGAACCCGAACCGGCATCCCAGCCCGCTCCGAAACCGCCACAAGAGCATCAACCACAGATCGAGATGGCGATTTTGCCCCTCCTGGGGGCATTTTTGCCATGTCGGAGGACCCAAAAATGCGATTCGTACAGCTCGGCACGTACACCGCAGCGGCCCCGTCCGGAGGAGTGGGTGACCCCTCGCGGGCCCTCCCCGCTGTTGTCCGGGAAGGGTCACCCCCTCCTCCCATCGCGGCCGGAAGCGCACCGCTCGCCGGTCCCGGGAGTCCCTTCCCACGCTTGGTCCGCCTCGCAACCGGCCCGCCAACCTTGAGCGCCAACCGAGAGACCTTCTCAACCGCCCCCCAACGCTTCGCGGCAGCCAAAGCCGCCTTTTCAGCCCGCCCCCCATGCTGCGCCACCCGCAGCTCCTTGACCATCTTCCCCGTGTCGATCCCCAGCGGACAGGCGATCTGGCAGGAACCGTCGGTCGCGCACGTTTCCAGCGCGTCGTAGTCGAACTCCTCGAGCAGCGCCCGCTGCACCGGCGACCCCTCCGGCTGACGGGCCATCTCCCGGCGCAGAACGATCCGCTGGCGCGGCGTCGTCGTCAGGTTGCGGCTCGGGCAGACCGGCTCGCAGAAGCCGCACTCGACGCAGGTCGTCGCCCCGCCCCAGTCCTCGATCGCCGGCGTCGTCTTCAGGTCGCGCAGGTGGACGCCGGGGTCGCGGCTGAGGATGACGTCGGGTGAGAGGACGCCGTCGGGGTCGGCGAGCCGCTTCAGCCGCCACATCAGCTCGGTCGCCTTCTCCCCCCACTCGCGCTCGACGTAGGGGGCCATGTTGACCCCGGTCCCGTGCTCGGCCTTCAGCGAGCCGTCGTACTTGCCGACGATCAGCTCGACCAGGCCGCCCATGAAGGCCTCGTAGCGCTCGAGGTCCTCCTGTTTGGCGAAGTCGGGCGTCAGCATGAAGTGCAGGTTCCCGGCCGAGGCGTGGCCGGCGACGCCGGGCAGGAAGCCGTGTTCGCCGAGCAGCGCCTGCAGGTCTTTCGCCCCCTCGGCGATCCGCTCCGGCGGCACGCAGACGTCCTCGACGATCAGCGCCGTGCCCTCCGGCCGCACCCGGCCGATCAGCCCGTGCAGCCCCTCGCGCACCCGCCAGGCGAGCTCGACCTCCTCCGGCTCACGGGTGAAATCGATCGGCCGGATCGTCTCGTGGGAGCCGAGGATCGCTTCGGCCCGGAGTACCTGGGCGGCGAGGTCGCCCTCGTCGACGCCGCCGAACTCGACCAGCAGGACCGCCGAGGTCGGCGGCAGCTCTTTCCACTCCTGCGGGGCGCCGACCATGTTCCAGGCGGCGGTGATCAGCGCCGGGGCGACCATCAGCTCGACCGCCCTGGCGCCCGAGGCGACCAGGTCCTGGACCGGAGCGATCGCCTCGTCGATGCCAGGGAAGTGGACCCAGGCGGTGGTCGTCGTCGCCGGCACCGGGACGGTCTCGAAGACGACCTCGGCGATGAAGGCGAGCGTTCCCTCAGAGCCGACCAGCAGGCGGCGGAAGATCTCCAACGGCTCGTCGGCGTCGAGGAAGGCGCAAAGGCGGTAGCCGGTGGTGTTCTTGATCTCGAACTTGCGGCGGATGCGCTCGGCCAGCTCGGCGTCTCCGCGGATCTCGTGGCGGATCGCCTCGAGGCCGGCGACCAGCTCCGGCTCGGCCTCGGCGAAGCGCTCGGCGGCGTCGGGGGCGCCGGTGTCGATCACCGTTCCCGAGGGGAGGACGAAGGTCAGCTCGCGGACGGTCGAGTAGGAGTCCTTGGTGACGCCGCAGCGCATCCCGCCCGAGTTGTTGGCGACGACGCCTCCGACGGTGCAGACGTCGGTGCTGGCCGGGTCGGGGCCGAGCTTGCGGCCGTGCGGAGCGAGGACGCGGTTGGCGTGGCCGAGGATCGTCCCCGGCTTGACCCGGGCGCGGGCGCCGTCGTCCTCGACCCGGACCCCACCCCAGTGCTTGCGGACGTCGACGAGGATGCCGTCGGTCTGGCCCTGGCCGTTGAGGCTGGTGCCGCCGGCGCGGAAGGTGACGGGGATCTCGCGCTCGCGCCCGAAGCGGAGCACCCTGGCGACGTCCTCCGCGCTCCGCGCCTCGACCACCGCGCGCGGGAAGCGCCGGTAGGGGCTGGCGTCGGAGGCGTAGGCGACGAGGTCCGAGACCCGGCCGAGCACCTGGTCGATGCCGAGCAGGTGCTCCAGCTCCCCCCGCAGCGGATCGGCGACCCCGGCCGCCAGCTCGTCCGGCGCCCGGTCGGCGACCGGCTGGCTCGGCGGCGGCGGGACCTTGGAGGGGGTGCGCTGCAGCAGGGCCAAGATGGCGTCCTAGAAGAGCGACATCCCCGGGGCGACCGGGACTTCGACCAGCTCCGGCTGCGAGGAGGCGAGGGCCGAGGCGAGCGCGCCCGCGACCTCGTCGCGCCCCTTCGCCCGCTGGGCCTTGACGCCGTAGCCCTCGGCGACCGCGGCGACGTCGAGCTTCGGCAGGTCGAGGCCGGGCGAGCCGTTGACCTGCTCGACTTCGGCGAACCACTTGAGGATCGCGTACTCCTGGTTCTGGAGGACGAGGAAGGTGACCGGCGCCTTGTAGGCGACGGCGCTCCAGAAGGCGGTGATCGCGTACTGGGCCGAGCCCTCGCCGAGGACGCAGACGACCGATCGGTCGGGCTGGGCGAGCTGGACGCCGACCGAGGCGGCGAGGCCGAAGCCGAGGCCGCCGCCGGCGCTGAAGTAGTAGCTGCCCGGGCGCGAGATCCGCAGCTGGTTGCGCAGCGCCAGGGTGCTGGAGGGGGACTCGAGGACGATGATCGCGTCCTCGGGCAGGACCTCGGCGAGGGCAGTGTGGACGGTCGAGGGGTTGAGCGGCTCGGAGGCCGGGATTTCCTGCGGGCCGGGGTTCGGCTCGGGCGCCGGGCGCGAGGACTCCGGCACCGCCTCGAGCAGCGCGCCGAGGGTGAGGCCGACGTCGGCGACGATCGCGTCGCCCATCGGCGCCCGCACCGCCTCGTCGGGGTCGCTGGTGATCGCCACCAGCTCCGCGCCCTCGGGCAACAGCGGCCCGGGGATGTGCGGGTAATAGGGGAAGACCGAGCTGCCGGCGACGAGGATCAGGTCGTGGCCCTCGAGCGTCTGCCCGACCGGGCCGATCGCCGGCGGCAGGACGCCGCGGAAGTTGGGGTGGTTCTCGGGGAAGCCGAGGCGAACGCCGCCGGTCGCGGGCGAGGCCCAGACCGGGAGGCGCTGGCGCTCGGCGAGCGCGACGGCGGTGTCCCAGGCGCCGGCGGTGTCGATGTCGGGGCCGGCGACGAGGACCGGGTTGGCGGCCGCGTCGAGGCGCTCGGCGAGGGCGCGGACCGCCTCGGGGTTCGCCGTCGCGCGGCCGTCGACCTTGCGGGCGATCGCCGCGGCGGCATCGGCCTCGTCGACCTCGGCGTACCAGTCGTCCATCGGCAGCGAGACGAAGACCGGGCCGCGCGGCGCCAGCCCGGCGAGGTGAGCGCCGTGGCCGAGGGCCAGCGGCACGTCCTCGGCCCGCGGCGGCTCGAAGGACCACTTGACCAGCGGGTGCGGCATCCGGGTCGCGTCGCGGTTGGTGAGATTCGCCTGCAGGGTGATCTGGGCGCGGGCCTGCTGACCGGCGGTGATCAGCAGCGGCGAGTGGTTGGCCTGGGCGTTGAAGATCGCCCCCATCGCGTTGCCGACCCCCGGCGCGGTGTGAAGGTTGACGACGGTCGTCTTGCCCGAGGCCTGGGCGTAGCCGTCGGCCATCCCGACCACGACCGCCTCCTGTAGGCCCAGCACGTAGCTGAAGTCGCTCGGGAAGTCGGCGAGCATCGGCAACTCGGTTGAGCCGGGGTTGCCGAACATCGTCGTCATCCCGTGGGCGCGGAAAAGGTCGAAGGCGGCTTCGCGTACGTTCGGCACGAATCGAACCCTATCCGGCCGGGTTGCAACTACCTCATGCCGGTGAGAACTTCTGAGCAGGATTCAAGCGGCGGACGTCGTAGGGCCGATAACGCGAGGGTGAGCCACCGCCTCCTCGCCACCGCCTGGGCCCGCACCCTCGCCGTCTTCGCCCTCTCCCTTGCCCCCCTGCTGGCGATCTGCGCCTACGCCGAGGCGGCGCCGCCGGTGACCAAGGTCGCCTACGGGCCGGGCAAGATCGTCCCGATCCCGGCCTCGATCCCGCACGAAGAAGGCGACATGGTCGACCAGCGGATCATCCCCAACCTGCGCTGGATCGCCGCCCGCTACCCGATCTACATCACCGACGGCTACTCCGGCCCGCTGCCGAACGGCGAACACGCCGGCTGCAACAACTGCCACGTCAGGAACTCCGACCACTACAACGGCCTCGCGGTCGACATCGTCCCCGCCGACCCGAGCTCCAAATGCGACGCCAACTGGGAAGCGATCACCCGCCTCGCGCTCTGGGCCGAGCCCGAACAGAACAAACCGCGGCCGCCCTTCCGCTGGGTCGGCTACGACGGCGACGCCGGCCACGGCTGCGGCAACCACCTGCACCTCTCCTGGAACCACGCGATCGCGCCGATGTTCACGCTGGCCGAATGGGTCGAAGTGATGGCGGTCAACTTCACCGGCGTCAAACCGATCCCGGACAAGAAGCCCCAGTCGCGGCCGAAGGCCCCGGCCGGTCCCCCCGGCGGCATCTCCCAGGTCTCCACCGGCGGCGTCTCCGCCCGTCCCGGCGACTGATCCTCCATAGGATGCGGCGGTGCGTTTCGCCGCCGCCCTTCTCGCTCTGATCGTTCTCGCGCTTGCCGGCTGCGGCAGCGCCGACGAATCGACTCCGGTCGCCTGCCTCGAAGGGGCGGAGACCTACGAACGGGCGCTGAAGGCGGCGCCCGACGAAGTGCTGCTCGAAGACGAAACGCTGATCAGCGAATGCCTGACCCGCAACCAGAGCGGCGGCGACCTGACCCGGGTCGGGGAAGCCCTGATCGAAACGGCGACCGCGCTCAACGGCGAAGCGCGCGAAGTCCCGGGCAGCGATGCCGCCGTCGGGCTCGGCTACCTGCTCGGCGCGGTCAAGCGGGGCAGCGAGGAGAGCGAAGGGATCCACTCCGACCTCGTCCGCCGGCTGACCGTCGCCGCCCGCTACGCGCCGGGGAAGGTCCCCCTCCCCCCCGCGTTCTACCGGGCCTATCGCAGTGGATACGCTGCCGGTCAAAGGAATGGTTGAACTATGAACGGCCGTGAAAACCAAGCAGATCAAGGACGCAGGGAGCGTCGCGTGCTCTGCACGCGAGCGACCGAGGACGCCGAGATGCGCCGGTTTGCAGCGGCCGCCAGCGAGGAGATATATGCCTGAGCAGCTCTGGGGTGGTGAGACCACCAAGGCGGTTGACAACTTCCCGGTCTCGGGCGAGCGTGTGCCGGTGCCGGTGGTGCGCTGGCTGGGCCGGGTCAAGGGCGCGGCGGCGGAGGCCAACGGCGCCCTAGGCGGGCTCGACGCCGAGATCGCGGAGCGGATCGCGGCCGCCGGCCAGGCGATCGCCGAGGGCGAACACGACGACCAGTTCCCGGTCGACGTCTTCCAGACCGGCTCCGGCACCTCCTCGAACATGAATGCCAACGAGGTGATCGCCAACCTCGCCGGCGAGGGGGTCCATCCCAACGACCACGTCAACATGGGCCAGTCCTCCAACGACGTCTTCCCCTCCGCCGTCCACCTGGCGGCGCTCGACGAGGTCACCCACGACCTGCTGCCGGCGATGGGCGGCCTCGAGGGCGCGCTGGAAGCCAAGGCGCAGCAGTTCGCCGACGTCGTCAAGGCCGGGCGCACCCACCTGATGGACGCGGTCCCGGTCACCCTCGGGCAGGAGTTCGGCGGCTACGCGGCGCAGGTCCGGCTCGGCGTCCAGCGGGTCGAGGGGACGCTGCGGCGGGTCGGCCAGATCCCGCTCGGCGGTACCGCCACCGGCACCGGCCTCAACACCCACCCCGAGTTCGCCGCCAAGGTCCGCGAGACGCTCGCCGCCGACACCGGCCTGGAGATCTCCGGCCCGCTCGACCCCTTCGAGGCGCAGGCCAACCGCGACGCGCTGGTCGAGCTCTCGGGCGCGCTCAAGGTCTACGCCGTCTCGCTCAACAAGATCGCCAACGACCTGGCGCTGATGGGCTCCGGCCCGCGCGCCGGCCTCGCCGAGCTGCGCCTGCCCGAGCTGCAGAAGGGCTCCTCGATCATGCCCGGCAAGGTCAACCCGGTGATCCCGGAGGTCGTGATCCAGGTCGCCGCCCAGGTGATCGGCAACGACGCCGCGATCACCGTCGCCGGCAGCCAGGGCCAGTTCGAGCTCAACGTCCGCGTCCCCCTGATCGCCCGCAACCTGCTCGACTCGATCAAACTCCTGGCCAGCGCCTCGCGCCTGCTGAACGAGAAATGCGTCGCCGGCCTGGAGGCGAACGAGGAGATGACCGAGCGCCACGCCGAGGCGACTCTCGCCACGGCCACCGCCCTCAACCCCCACATCGGCTACGACCGCGCCGCCGACATCGTCAAGGCGGCGGCCGAGTCAGGCCGCTCGCTGCGCGACGTGGCGCTGGAGCAGGGCGTCGAGCCCTCGGTACTCGAGGAGGCGCTCGACCACCGGCGGATGGCGCGGCCGCACGAGTAGCGGCGCGCCGGGGGCCGCATCGGCCCCCACCTAACATGGGCTGATGCCGATGCCTTCCCGTTGGCGACGCCTGCGCCGGCGGACGACGGTGGCCGGCGCCGTCCTCCACGAGCCGACCGACGAGACCTCGATCGATCCGGAGACGGGGGCGGTCACCTCGACCCAGGCCGCCGAGATCGTCCTCCCCACCCGCGAGCTCGACGGGCGCTGGAACGCCGAGAACCTCGAGCGCGTCGCCCGCACCTACTGGAGCACGATGCGCCGGTTCACGCTGGGGCTGATCCACGTCGAGTACTCCGGGGGCGCCCGCTACGTCGTCCTCGTCCACCCGCGCCTGCGCCTGCTCACCTTCAAGACGCCCGAATACGAGATGAACCGCTGCCGCGGCATCGTCCGCTGGCGGATCGACCGCGGCCTGCTCGTCTCCCAGCAGGGCCGGGACGGCGCCGGCTACCTGGAGATCGACATCGAGCGGACCGACGACGAGGCCGCGGGCGAGTCGCACCTGCGGGTCGCGGTCGAGGTGGCGAACTACTACCCGGCGCTGAGCGGCATCTCGCGCCGGATCTACGTCCAGACCCAGTCCCGGATCCACGTCCGCGCCTGCAACTACTTCCTTCGGCGCCTCGTCCGCCGCGACCTCGACACCTCGCGGATCGGCCGCTTCGCCCTGCCCGACACCGCCGAGGAGACGCGGGAGCCGGTCCCGGCCCGGCAGCGGCCGGAGGGAACCGGGCCGGTACAGGACGGGTAGAGCCGGCGCGGGGTGCGCCTCAACCCTGCAGGGTGACGAAGCGCTCCTCGGTCAGCTCGTAGACCGCGTAGGCCGGGCCCTCCCGCGTGTTGCCGGAGTCCTTGACGCCGCCGTAGGGCTGCTGGTCGGTGCGGAAGGTCGGCACCTCGTTGATCAGCACGCCGCCGAACTCGAGCGTGCGGCCCGCCTGCAGCCCGCGGCCGATGTCGCGGGTGAAGACGCCGGCCTGGAGGCCGAACTTGGAGTCGTTGGCCAGGCGCAGCGCCTCGTCGAACTCCGAGAAGGTGTCGATCGTCGCGACCGGTCCGAAGATCTCCTCGCACCAGACCTTGGCCTCTTTCGGCGGCGCCTTCAGCAGGGTCGGCGCGAGGCAGCGGCCCTCGTCGACCAGCTCGCCGCCGGTCAGCAGCTCGGCCCCGCCGGCGACCGCCTCGTCGATCCACTCCTTGACCCGGTCGCGGTCGTCGGGGGTGATCAGCGGCCCGACGTCGGTGTCCTCGGAGAGCGGGTCGCCGACGGTCAGCTTCTCGACGTTGGCGACCAGGCGGGCGACGAACTCGTCGGCGACGGCCTCGTGGACGAGGATCCGCTGGATCGAGATGCAGCTCTGGCCGGCGTGGGAGAAGGCGTGGATCTGGGCTTTGTCGGCCGCGGTCTCCCAGTCGCCGTCGTCGTTGACGATCAGCGGCGCGTTGGAGCCGAGCTCGAGGTTGACCTTCTTGTGCGGGACCTTGGAGCGAATGTCCCAGCCGACCGGCGCCGAGCCGGTGAAGGTGATCGCCTTGGTCAGCGGGTGCTCGACGATCGTGTTGCCGACCTTCGAGCCCGGCCCGGGGACGACCGAGAGCCAGCTGTCCGGCAGGCCGGCCTCGACCAGGATCTCGGCCAGCTTCAGGGCCGAGATCGGCGTCTGCCCGGCGGGCTTGAGGACGACGGCGTTGCCGGCGGCGATCGCCGGCCCGAGCTTGTGGGCGACGAGGTTGAGCGGGAAGTTGAAGGGGCTGATCGCGCCGACCACGCCGTAGGGGACGCGCAGCATCACGCCGAGCTTGCCGGCGCCGGCCGCGGCGGCGTCCATCGGCACCGTGCCGCCGGTCAGCTTGCGCGCCTCGACCGCGGAGAACTCGAGCGTGGAGACGCAGCGTTCGGCCTCGACCGTGGCGGTCTTGATCGGCTTGCCGGCCTCGGCGGCGATCGTCGCCGCGAGGTCGTCGCGGCGCTCGGCGACCAGCTCGGCCGCGCGCTCCAGCACCGCGGCGCGCTTGTACTGGGGGAAGTCGGCCTCCTCGAAGGCCGCGTGCGCGGCCTCGATCGCCCGCTCGGTCAGCGCTTCGTCGGCCAGCGCGACGCGCCCGACGACGCTGCCGTCGTAGGGGCTCTTCACCTCCGCCCACTCGCCCGTCTCGGTCCACTCACCGGCGACGAGGAGCTTGTGGTCGGTTGCAGCCATCTACCCAGGTTACGTCCCCGGATAGGCAGGCCGCTACTCCTGATTGTTGAATCTGTTGGCTCAGAGATGTCCAAGCTCGTCAGACACCTCCTCGTGACCGCCGCGCTGCTGGCCTTCGCCTGGCCGGCGGCGGCCAATGCCAGCGTCAGCTGGGTCGTCCACGGCCGCGGCTTCGGCCACGGGGTCGGGATGAGCGCCTACGGCGCCTACGGCTACGCCCAGCACGGCAAGAGCTACCAGTTCATCCTCGGCCACTACTACACGGGGACCAGCCTGGGGACGATCGAAAAAGCGCGAGTCGTCCGCGTCCTGCTCGACATCTCCCCCGGCGACGTCGAATTCAGCGGCGCGACCAGTGCCTGCGGCCAGGTGCTCGACCCGCGCCGCAGCTACGAGGCGCACCGCAACGGCAACGCGGTCCTGCTGCGCAGCTCCGGCGGCAAACGGCTCGCCGGCTGCGGGCGGCGGCTGCGGGCCGCCGGGCGCGGCAAGATCGCGATCGCCGGCCACGGCACCTACCGCGGCGCCCTGGAGACGGTGCCGACCGAAAGCGACGCCGGCTCGCTCAACGTCGTCAACGCGCTGGCGCTCGAGCAGTACGTCAAAGGGGTGATGCCGAACGAGGTGCCGCCCTCCTGGCCGACCGAGGAGCTGAAGGCGCAGGCGGTCGCGGTGCGCTCGATCGCCCTCACCGGCGACGTCGGCGGCAACGGCTTCGACCTCTACTCCGACACCCGCAGCCAGGTCTACGAGGGGCTGGAAAGCGAGTACGCCAGCACCAACGACGCGGTCGCCGCGACCCGCGGCCAGGTCGTCATGTACGGGGGCCAGATCGCCCAGACCCTCTACTCGGCCTGCTCGGGCGGCCACACCGAGAGCGCCGTCAACGTCTTCGGCTCCCCCGTCCCCTACTTGGTCGGCGTCCCCGACCCCTACGACTACTACTGCCCGCTGCACAAATGGACGCTCGACTTCACCGGCCCGGAAATCAGCTCCCGCCTCGGCGCCTACCTGCAGGGGAAGCTGAAACAGGTGGTGATCACCAAGACCGGCGTCTCGCCGCGGATCATTTCGGCGAAGCTCGTCGGGACCGGCGGCACCTCGACCGTCACCGGCTCGGAGCTCTCGCTCGCACTCGGCGGCCACGACACCTGGATGACGTTCGAAAAGGTCGTCGGCGGCCGCTAGCCGCCGGGGCGCTTTTCCGTCCTAATGGGACGCAAAGGCGCCTTGTCAGCCGTCGGGATACGGCTGGATCGGGATGCCGTGGTCCGTCTCGCGCATTCCTAACTCATACGCGCCGCCGCCGGGGAGGGTGAGCTGGCGCGGCGGCAGGCCGGGGCGTTCGACGGTCAGCTCGAGGTCGGCGACCGAGCAGTTGACGGTGTTGTGCTCGGGGCCCTTCGGGTCGGCGTAGACCCAGCCGACGAAGTCCTTCGCCGGCGCGGTGACCCGCCCGTGGACGACGATGTCCTTGCCCGGCAGGGAGAAGCTGCAGACGGTCGGCTGCTCCTCGATCCGGGCCGAGCGGATCGCGCCGAGGCCGCCGAGCCGGTGCGCCTCGCCGTCGAGGACCAGCATCCCGGAGGGGATCCAGGGACTGGTCCGGGAGCCGAGGCGGACGCGGGCGGCACCGGCGTCGAAGTAGGTGTTGGGCGCGTCGGGGAAGCCGGTGCCCTCGAGCCAGACCCAGCGCTCGGCGTGCTCGGTTCCCCAGTTGTGGCCGATCATCCCCGGCCATCCACTCAGCTCGAAGGGCTCGTCGTCGATCACGAGGCGGCCCTCGAAGCGGGCGTCGGGGAAGGGCGCGAGGAACTTCGTTTTCGGCAGCGGCGCCCTGTAGAGCCAGTCGGCCGGCAGGTACTTGCAGGGCTCGGCCTCGCCGGCGAAGGTGAAGGACCAGGCGGCGCTGAGCGCCTCGGTCTCGACCGATCCCTCGGCGCGGCCGGGGCCGATCGTCGCGTCGGCGACGCGGAGCCAGTCGCCCGCCGGCGCCTCCAGCTGCGCCGCCGGCACCGTCACCTTGGTCGCCCGCGGCCCCTCGGCCTCGCGGTCGAAGAGGCAGAACCAGATCGAGCCGTTGGGCTCGGCGCCGGGGCGCTTGTGGACGGTGTGGCGGATCCACACCCCCTGCCCCCCGTCCGGCCGGCAGGCCTTGATGTAGAAGCTCTCGTAGTGGCCGGCCTTGGCGGCGACCTCCGGGTACCGCGCCCGTTCCTCCATGGCCCGGAAGCCTAAGGGGAGCGGGCGGGCGTCAGCCCTTTCGCAGCGGCGGCGGGGGTGGCGACTCGTAGCCGAGCATCGCCACCGTCGCCGGGATCACCTCGTCGCCGGTAGCGGCGATCCGCTCCCTCGCGTCCTCGCGGATCCGGGTCAGCTCGCCGAAGGTCGAGCCGAGGGCGGCGATCAGTTCCTTCCAGCCGCGCTCGTCGAGCTGCATCGGCATCCAGGTCAGGTGGCGGTCGGCGCGCGCGTCGAAGGTGTCTTCGGCGATCGCCCGGTCGGCGCGGGCGATCATCGCCTGCAGGGAGATCCGCGAGAGCTGGCGGCGGGTCGGCTGGTCCATCTCCTCGAATTCGGCGTCGTCGACGAAGACGGTGGCCAGGCCCCGGTAGACGTGCTCGATCGCGCCGCGGCGGGGGATCGATTCGATCACCTCGAGGCAGCCTTCTTTCTCGAGCTCGCGGAAGTGGTAGGAGGCGAGCGAGAGCGCCTGCTGGTAGCTGTTGAAGCTCCCTTTCGGGATCAGCCCTTCCTCGACGAACTGGCTCGGGCTGCGCGGGCTTTCGTTGAGGACTTCGAGGATCCGGACCCGCAACGGGTGCTTCAGCGCGTTGAAGATCGTCTTCTTGCGTTTTTTCCCCTCGCCCTCCTGCTCCATCCCCTGACCCCCTCGATCCTTTCGATTGCTCGACTCCATAGGAGCGGTCACATTAGGGCATAAATCCCCGGAAGATGCAGGAAAATGCCAGGGTGTAGCCCTTTACTGGAGCCGATCGAAGTAATAGGAACCGTCATGTCGCTGCGAAGGACGCTTCCGGCGCGGGAAGGAGGTGATGCGTATGCGGTTCAGCGGATGCAGCAGCGCCTACCCGGCGACCTCCATTCACAAGGGAGGCTGAGGCCTGAGGCTTACCGCCCCGATGCAGGCACCGATCGGCGGGGCGGTCAGGCCTCAGCCCGCCGGGGCAGCGGCGCTCAGGATCCCTCCTAGACCTTGATCGTGATCACGTCGCCGTCCTGGACGACGTAGTCGCGGCCCTCGATCCGCAGTTGCCCCTTGTCACGGGCCGGCACGTAGCCGCCGCACTCGACCAGCTGCTCCCAGCCGATCGCCTCGGCTTTGATGAACGCTTCCATGATCTCGGTGTGAATGGTTCCTGCCGCTTCCAGGGCGGTGGCACCGCGGTGCAGCGGCCGGGCGACGGCCTCCTTGCCCTCGCCGGCGGTGAAGAAGGTGATCAGTTCCAGCAGGTCGTAGGCGGCGCGGACGAGGCGGGCCAGGCCGCTGCCCTCGACCCCGTAGGACTCGCGCATTTCCTCGGCTTCGGCGGCGTCGAGCTCGGCCAGCTCGCCCTCGATCCGGGCGCTGACCGCAACCACCCCGGCGCCGACCGCGTTGGCGTGGGAGACGACCGCTTCGGGCGGCTCGGCGTCGCCCTCGTCGACGTTGGCGACGTAGAGGATCGGCTTCGTCGTCAGCCCCTGCAGGTTCCGGGCGGCGTGCGGCGCCGCGTCGGGGACGGGAACGCTGCGCGCCGGGCGGCCGGCGGCGAGCGCCTCGTGCACCGCCTGCAGCCAGCCGTGCTCGGCGATCGCCTCGACGTCGCCGGTCTTCGCCTGCTTGCCGACGCGGCCGAGCCGGCGCTCGACCTGGTCGTAGTCGGCGAGGACGAGCTCGGTCTCGATCGTCTCGATGTCGGCGAGCGGGTCGACGCGGCCGTCGGGGTGCGGCACGTCGGATTCGGTGTGGCAGCGGACGACGTGGCAGATCGCATCGGTCTCGCGGATAGAGGCGAGGAACTGGTTGCCGAGCCCCTCCCCTTCGGAGGCGCCTTTGACCAGACCGGCGATGTCGTGGAAGTCGATTTTCGCCGGCACCAGTTCGGAGGCGCCGACGGTCTTGGCGACCTTCTCGAGCCGCTCGTCGGGGACTTGGGCGACGGCGACGTTCGGCTCGATCGTCGTGAACGGGTAGTCGCCCGTCTGGGCGCCGCCCTTGGTCAGGGCGTTGAAGAGGGTCGACTTGCCGGCGTTCGGCAGCCCGACGATCCCGACCTTCATCGCGCCGCTCCCATCAGAAGGTGAGCGGAACGATCAGGCCCAGGGCGACGCCGATGAAGGCGCCGGCGAGGACGTCGGACGGGTAGTGCATGCCGAGATAGGGGCGGCCGAGCGAGAGGGCGATGGCGACGACGAAGGCGCCGGCCATCGCCGGGTCGACGCGGACCATCGCGGTCGCGACCGCGAAGGACGAGGTGGCGTGGGCGGAGGGGAAGCTGAGCGAGCTGGGGGCGCCGCCGAGCGGCGGCAGGCCCTCGAGCACCGGGCGGGGCCGCTTGACCAGGAGCTTGATGCCGTAGTTGAGGCCGATCGCGATCGGGCCGAGCAGGGCGCAGATCAGCCACGATTCCCAGCGCGAGCTGTCGAGGATCGCGAGCGCGCCGCCGAGCAGGAACCAGACGAGGCCGTTGTTGCCGGCCTTGCCGAGCGCGACGGCGACGCCCTCGAGGCCGGGCGAGTGGCCGTGGGTGCGCATCCAGCGCAGCAGGTTCAAGTCGAGTTCGTGCATCGGCGCGAGAGACTATTGGGCGATGCCCTCCGTCCCAGGCTTCACCCACACCCCCGGCAACCACTGTGGCTCGACCGCGCTGCGCAACCTGCTCGCCTTCCACGGGGTGCAGATCAGCGAGGAGATGGCCTTCGGGCTCGGCGCCGGGGCGGGCTTCTACTACCTGGCGCTCGACGACGCCTCGCCGAGCCGCTGGTTCAACGGCCGCACCGCGCGGCTGGAGGAGACCTTCCGCGAGCTGACCGGGGCGGCGCTGGAGCTCCGCACCTTCGCCGAGTCCGACGGCGAGGCGGCCTGGGAGGCGGCACGGGCGACCGTCGACGCCGGCCGGCCGGCGCTGCTCCTCACCGACATCTACCACCTCGACCACTACGGCAACTCGGCCCACTTCCCCGGCCACGCGGTGGTCCTGGCCGGCTACGACGACGAGGTCGCCCAGCTCTCCGACACCGCCTTCGAGGAGCTGCAGACGACGCGGCTGGAGAACTTGGCGCGGGCGCGCCACAGCGGCCATCCCGCCTATCCGCTGGAAGGCCACATGTTCACCGTCGGCGGCGACGTCGACCGGGCGGCGCTGGAGGCAGCGGTGCCGCGGGCGATCGGGCGGGCGGTGAGCGAGATGCTCGAGCCGCCCTTCGGCGAGTTCGCCGGCGTGCCGGCGCTGGAGCGGCTGGCGGCGGAGGCGGGCGCCTGGCCCGAGGCGGTCGAGGACTGGCAGTGGTGCGCCCGCTTCGCCTACCAGGTGATCGAGCGCCGGGGGACCGGAGGCGGCTGCTTCCGGCTGATGTATTCGAGGTTCCTGGCCGAAGCGGGGCGCGACGAGGCGCCGCTGGCAGCCGAGGCGGCGGCGAGGTGGACCGAGCTCGCCGAGGCCTTCAAAGCGGCAAGCGAGAGCGACGAGCCGCGGCCGGAGCTGTGGCGCGCGGTGGGCGAGGGCGCCGAGCAGGTACTCAAGGCCGAGCGCAAGCTCTGGACCGCGCTCGGAGAAACGCGGTAAAGCGGTCAAGTAGCTGCAGTTTTCTGTCGACACCGTGTCTAAATGCGGGAGAGGCCGGTACCGATCGAGCGGGACGATCACGTCTTGCGCGCGCGACGCACCGCGGCGAGCACCCGCGTCGTCCTCGGCCTGCTCGGCATCGCCCTGATCGCCCTCCAGCCCTCCCTCCTCGCCACGCCCGCGCTCGGCATCGCCGGCTTCGCGGCGATCCTCCTCACCTCGCTGATCCAGCTGTACTCCTCGCGGGTCGCGCTGCTGCGGGTCGAGGAGTCGCTGGCCGGGGTCGCCGCCATCCTCATCGTTGGACTCGGCGACCAGCAAGTGAACGTGCTCAGCGTCATCTGGCTGGTGGCGGTCGCGACCGGCGTGATGGCGCGCGGCGGGCGGGTCCACTGGATCGGCCGCACCGTGGTGCTCGCAGCCCTGGCGCTGCCGGTCCTCCGCCTCGGCGAGCTGAGCGCCGCCTACGCCGCCTTCTGCGTCGGGGTCATCGGCCTGCAGCTGACCAGCGGCCGGCTGACCCGGGAGCTGAACCGGCTGCTGCGCCAGGCGCGGCTCGAGGCCGAGAGCGCCGAGACTCTGCTTTACGCCGGCGACATCGCCGCCCGCCTCGGCGACGGGGTCGGGGCGCCGCGCCCGCCGCTGCCGGAGCCCGACCAGCGGCCGCTGAGCGCGACCGAGGAGGCGAACGCCCGCGGCGCGCTGGAGCGGCTGGTCGCCGGTGAAGGCATGGCGATGGCGGTGCAGCCGATCGTCGACGTCGCGTCGGGGCGGGTGCACGCCTACGAGGCGCTGGCGCGCTTCGAGCGGCGGCGCAGCGACCGCAGCCCCCTGCACTGGTTAGCGCTGGCCGAGGAGTTAGGTGAGCGCGGCCCGCTCGAGCGCGCCTGCCTGCGCGCGGCGCTGGAGCTGTTCGGGCGACGGCCCGGCGGCGCGCTCCTCTCGGTCAACCTCTCGCTGCCGGTCCTGCTCGAAGAGGAGACGCTGGAGATGCTGCGCCACCTGGCTCGCGGGCGAGGCGGCGGCCTCGACGGGCTAATCGTCGAGCTGACCGAGGAGACCCTGGTCAGCAGCCATGTGGACTTCGAGACGACCCTCGCCGACCTTCGAGCCCTCGGGGCCCAGATCGCGGTCGACGACGTCGGGGCGGGCTACTCGGGCCTGCGCCAGATCACCGCGGTGGTGCCGGACTACCTGAAGCTCGACCGGGCGCTGGTGGCAGGCATCGACCGAGATCCCGACCGCGCGGCGCTGGTCGGAGCCCTGACCGGCTACGCCGCCCAGGTCGGCAGCAAGCTGGTGGCCGAGGGCATCGAGCACGAGGAGGAGCTCGAGTGCCTGCGCGGGCTGGAGGTGCCGCTGGGGCAGGGCTTCCACCTGGGCGTGCCCGGCAAGCCCTGGCCCCTCCAGGGCGACAAGTCCTACGGACAGACGACCAAGATCGACGACCCAGTCGACCGCGTCGTTTTATCGCTCTAACCCCCGGGTAGAACCCCCGGCATGACCATCGGAGCAGGCATCTTCCTCATAGCCGTCGGCGCGATCCTCAAGTTCGCGACCAACTTCCACGTCCAAGGCGTCTCCATCGACACCATCGGCGTAATCCTCATGATCGCCGGCGCCGCCGGCCTCCTAATAGGCCTCTTCCAAGAAATAGTCTGGTCCCGCCGCACCCGCCCGGTAGCCCCGGGCGAGGTCCCGCCAGTCGAAGAACGCCGCGAAGTCAGGGACCCGGCCTACCGGGACCAGCCGCCGCGCTATTGAGGGGACGCGAGGTCGCCGTCGCCCAGGTCGCGGCGGCCGCCGGACGCGACGACGGCCTGCAGGTCTTTGAGCGTGCGGCGGTAGCCGCCGCTGCAGCAGGCCACCGTGTCGGCGGCCACCTCCCGCACGCAGGTTTCGTGGCTGGGCCCGTCCTTCATTCCCAACATCCCCTTGAACTCGTCCCCGATGGTGGCCCCGAAGATGGTGGGGTCATCCGAACCGATCACAACCTGGAGACCGGCTTGCTTCCACTCCCAGACCGGATGACCGCGCAGGTCTCCCAGGTTCGCAAGCCGAACGTTCGAGGTGGGGCACGACTCGATCGTCGTCTTTGATTCGCTGTCCCGGGTCCCCAGCAGTCCGCGCACGTGCTCGCGCGCCAGCGGCGCCGCCGCCTCCTCGAATCTCTGCAGCCTGCGCCTGAGGGTGTCGGGCACGAGTGCCTTGACATCCGGAAGCCGGAGGTCGGGCCCGTCGAAGCCCCATGCCAGAGCGGCAAAGGCGCGGTCATCGGGCGATCCCGCCATGGCGCATTCCCGCAGAGTCTCCTCGTCGGGGACGCTCACCACCCCACCAGTGCGATCGAGGAGGCGATGTTCGAAGAGCGCGTCAAGGTTGAACAGGCGGCGATAGGCGGCGATCCAAATATTGGGTGCGTAGGCTTCCCCGGCCGTTCCCAGCACCAGCGCGTAGAGCAGGTCGCCAGCTTCCGTCTTGTCGCAGCAACCGACCGAGATCGCCCAGCTGAGGTCGCAGATCGCGTCGCCGAACCGGATCGGCGGGGGCTCTGCGCCGCCGCAGATCTGCCCGGCCGCGCCTTCGCTGAGGGCCAGGGCGTGCCCAATCCGCTCGGGAACGCGATCCGCCAGGAACAGCTCGCCCACACGGCGTACGCCATTCAGCTGCGAGTAGAAGGCCTCTCCGGCGTGAATCACATAGCGGAGCGGGACTTTCTCACGCTCGAGCAGCGCCGCGGCGGCCGCGAAGGGCCAGGAGGCGCTCCCGTACTCGTCGCCCGCGACGTCGATCGAGGAGATCGCCTTGGCGAGCCTCTCGCCGTCCTCCCGTTGGAACACCAGCCGGAGGGCTTCAAAACCGTCGATTGCCTCGCGCAACTGCGACAGGTCGGTCCAGTCGCCACCGCGGCCCGTACAGGGTTGGCGGCGAAATCCCACCGGCATCGAGAGGGCCATGTTCCGGCCCTTGTCTTCGACGAAGCTCACGAAACCCTTGTGGTGGTCAACCAGTGACTCGAGGATCTCGCTCTTGAACTCGGCTCGACCACACGCGGCGACCGTCTTACGAAACTCAGCGCCGACCATCTGCGGTGAGCCGCCGATGTGCTCGAGGGTCGACTTGATCACCTGCGTCTTGAGTTTGCCGACGGCTAAGTCCCGCGCCAGCCCCATCGCCTTGAAGCGGTCGACGAACCGGCTCAGCCCGTCTCCGGCCCTGGCCCTCACGACTCCGGCGATCGCACACACACTGCGCAGCAGTCCGATCAGGAACGCCCACCTGCTCGGAAGCTCGTCCTCCGAGCGGGTCCTCGCCCACCAGAAGACCTCGGCCAGTCGGCCCAGGCCGTTGTAGGGGATCGAGACGCTGAAGAGCCCGGCGAGATCTTCGGTCTCCGTCGGCTCACCGCGCGAGAGGCAGCTGACCTCGCGCCAGAAGCTGCCGTCGATGACCATGTCGACCAGCGCGTGGCGAAAGTTCAGTTCCTCCAACCTCGCATAGTCGTGAATGGAGACTCCGCCAGCCAGCTCCCGCAGGAGTCGAATGGACCAGCGAGCGGCGATCAGCAGGCTGAACAGTTCCCAGCTCTCACCGCTGCGGGAGAGAACCTCCTGCTGCAGTAGGGCCTTTCGGGCGATCGGCACTTCGACCGAGGCAAGCGCGCTGAAGAAGAGCGGCAGGGGAACGCTCGCCCCAGAGTGGAGGTGGGCATCGGCTATCGCGAAATCCACCGCATAGGAGCTGAGCGGGACGTCCGCGAAGACGTCGAGCGGAAAACGCTCGTTCCAGCTGCTCACCGGAGCCTCGTCCAGCCGGTCGATCGTCTGCCGCAGCAGCGCAAGGGGATCGCCACCGCAGCCTGCGATCAGGGACTGCACCTCGTAGCGAAGGGTGGGGCGGCCGATTTCGGGAAAGCGATCGACCAGCAGGTCCGAGATCGCCCACTCCCCGAACTGTGCCAACGGGTCGAGGCCCTTCTTGCCGAGAACCGTCGGCTCCCCCAGCGCCTCGAGATCGTCGAAGCAGAGGGCCAGCAGCGCCGCGGCGGTCGTCGCCATGGTCAACGGATCTGCATTTCCGCCCGAGCGGCTCGTCGAGCCCGGCGCAATGCGTCGATGCCGGCCGCCTGCAGCTCCGTCCCTTCCGGCGTCGGGTAAGGGGCGGCATGAACGCGAGAGGCTTCCGACGGGTGCAGTCCCCCCAGCGTCGCGGCACCGGCCCGCACCCCGGCAGAATCGCGCTGCCAGCGCGAGTGGAGAAAGCTCAGCCTCTCTAGCTGCTCGGAGCCGAAGGCCGAGGCGACCTCGAAATAGCCAGCGATCCAACTGTTGCGCGCCTCCTCCGCGGAAGGATCGGCGCTCGCGTGCGAATCGAGCAGGAGCCGGAGCCGGTTCTCGAAGTGGCCTGAGTCGACCATATGCGTGTATTCCTGCCGGGCCTCCTGCTGCCGCAGCTCGTGATGCTTGTAGGCCAGAGACTGAATCCGGTCGCCACTGAGGAGAGCCGAATGCCACTGCAGCGGAAGGTCGCCCTCGAACCACTGGACGAACGCGCGCTTGGTGCTGCCGTCGCCTTCCAGGGCGACGGCATAGAGCGCGGCCGCGCGGTCGAAGGCGGCGTCGTAATCGGTGCACGCCTCCAGCTCGCCGTCGGGGTCCAGAGTCAGGCAAGCGGCATCGATCGTCGTCGCCAGCAGGGCTTCGTTGCTCAGCCCCGGCGCCAGGATCGCCAGCTGGTTCCAGAGCTCGGCGACGCGCAGGACCTCCGAAAGCCCGCGGGCATCCGGCAGGAGGAGAAAGGTGTCGTCCGTAACCTGGTTGGCCAGTCGAACGGTCTGCAAAAAGCGCCAGTCCGGATTACTCATATAGAGACCGGTGCCGGTGATCTCGAACAGCCCGGTTCCGAAGGCGATGTCCTGCAGGGCCAGAAGCGCCGCCGTCTCTTCCCCGCTCAGATAGTCCTCGGGTTTGTATTTGCCCGAGATGCCGCTCTCCTCAGACCTGTCGACTGCTTTCAGTTCGTGGATTTTCCGCAGGCGGAAGGTCGCCAGAGAGGGGGCGCTGATCTCTTCTTCGGGCTCGGTCGTGCCCGGAAAGAAGTTCACCGCGGAGAAGTCGATTTCGAGGATGCGGACCCGGTCGGACCCCTGCGCCGGCGAGCCGAGCCGCATCAGGCCGCTGGCCGCCTGGCCGAGCCGTGCCGCCACCCCCTCGCTGAGCACGCTCAGCATCCGTCGCAGGGTCAGGTGCAGGAGCTCGATGTCGACCGAACTCTGCGCGTCGTCGATCGCATCAAGCGTCTCCCATAGCTGGACTAGAGTTCGGGCGTTGTCGGGAAGGGCGTTGTGGAGTCCGAACTTCCGTTTGCCCATCGCCAGGGCCTCGTCGAATCGCCAATGGCAGTTGGAGACCGCCTCGACTTCACGGCGCAGCACGCTCATCTTCTCCCGTAGGGGCTTGGTCTCGCTGATCGGGACGAAGTCAGGCCGCTGGGAAGGGGCAATCGGTTCGATCTCGAACCGGAAGCGGTACGGAAAGGCCTTCTCCATCTGCCGGGCGAGCAGGAACTGCAGATGTTTCTCGCTTGCCTTCGGCAGCAGCCTCTGCCGGGCATCGAACCAAGTCCCGTTGAGGTCCTCCGGCGAGAAGCAGGTGACGGGGACGATTCCCGGCACCGAGCTGAGGACCTGAAGATCGGTGAGGATCGAGATGATGTCGTGGCGGGCGAGATCGGGATCGTCGATCGGGACGATGATCAGCCTGACCCGATCCTGCTCGTCGTCGGGCAGGCAGAGATGGCTGGCGAGCCGTTCCAACTGCGTCGCCATGCGAACCCCTGACCTGGTGACGGCCACGAAGTCATCGGCGTAGTCGGTGGGGCTTTCGGTCCCGTGCTCAAGGGCGCCGGTGGTGGTTCGCGCCATCGCCGAACCGCGCGAGACGTCGGCGAGGAGCTTGATCGCGTCGGCGTGCAGGCTCGCTCCGCTCTCGTCTCTTTCGATACAGAGCAGATCCCATAGCTGGGCCAGGAACGTGGTGATGACCGAGTCCGTCTCACTGAACTGATCCGGCCGCATGATCGGCACCACCAGATGTCTCTCGTCGCGGAGCAATTGAGCGGTCACCGCGGCAAGGAGGGTGGTCTTGCCGCTCCCCCGCTGCCCCATGATCGCGATCGTCTGGGAGCCGTCACCCTTGAGGCGTTCGCGCAGGGTGTTTTCAGCCGGGTCGCACTTCGACGCGGCCTCCAGCTCGTCCGCAAGTTCCTCAATCACGGCAAAGAGAGGCTTCTGCAGCTCCTCCAGCTTGGAGGGCAGCGGGTCGCCGCGCACCAGCGCTCCCATCCTTTCGTGCATCGTCGACATCCGAGCTCCGCTCAGTCGCCGCTCTCGGCCGGGGGGGACGGCTGTGCGAGGTCCGCGTGGAGGTCGCGCTGAAACGGCGCCCGCGTCTCCCGGGCGGTCTGCTCCAGCAAGGCCTCAAGCTCGGCGACGACCCCCTGGACCACCTCGGCGTAGTCTGGCACTGCCTTCCGCAGCCAATCGAAGGCGCCGTCATCGTCGTCGCTCCTGTAGAAGCCCTCGAATTCGTCCAGTTCCGCCTCGTCCAGGCGAGAGGCGAGCTTCAGCCCGACGATCTCCTCAGTTGCCTGGTACAGCTCCCGGTTCAGCTGGTTGTACTGGGTCGCGGTGAGACCGCGATAGCCGAGGCGCGCAAGGCGCTCGGAGTTGAATTTGATCATCTCGCTCAGGCTCTTCCCACCAATAGAACGAGTGTTTTATATATGAAACCAATGCCGTATGCCTAGGCTCGCAGACGGCGCAGGCGGAAATGCGGCGCCGCGAAGCGGGAGCGACGGGACTCGAACCCGCGACCTCCGGCGTGACAGGCCGGCGCTCTAACCAACTGAGCTACGCCCCCGAGGGGTGCTTCGGGATGGGCCGCTGGGGGCGGCCCGGGGGGCAAATCTAGCGGTTGGCGGGGGGCGGTGGGCTTTGGGAGGGGCGGCTGGGCTGGCGTTGCTGGATTTCCAGGGCGGTGCGGGCGACGAGGCCGGCGGCGCCGAGGAGGAGGAAGAGGAAGCCCCAGCCGGGGGAGCCCATCAGGGTCGCCAGCAGGGCCAGGCCGATGGCGACGTAGAAGAGGACGACGAGGCCCTCGAGGAGCTTCTCGGTGGATCGCAGGTCGAACGGCATCGGATGGTGATTCGGCGGGCTGGCGCGGTTCCCTGCCGGCGGTCAGGCGGCGGCGGGCTCTGCGTGGGCGAGCTCGGGCGCCGCGAAGGGCGCGTCGGTCGCGGCGATCTCCTCCAGCAGCTCGCGCAGCGCGGCGATCCGCTCCGCCCCGTAGCGCTGGGCCCAGCGCCTCTCGACCTTGGCGAAGAGCTTGCGGCCGTGGGCCTGGGCCGCTTCGCCGCGCTCGGTCAGGCAGATCAGCTTCGCCCGCCGGTCGTCGGGGTCCGGGATCCGCTTCGCGTAGCCGCGCTGCACCAGGTCGTCGACGATCTCCCCCACCGACTGCTTGGTCAGCTTCGCCCGCTCGGCTATCTCGGTCAGGCGCAGCCCCTCGCCCTGGACGAAGCGGAAGACGCAGCCGTGCGTCGGCCGGATGTCGCTGTACTCGGAGCGCTCCAGCTCTTCCCGGAACTCGGCGAACAGCGCCTCGGAGGCGATCTCCAGCAGCCCCGGAAGGGGGATCCAGTTGGCGGGGTCCTTGGGCACGTAGGTCATTTCGTCAGGAAGCCTGATAAGGTCGCCGTGTTGTAAGGGAGCCTTACAAGGTTGCCTTACGAATTGTACTCGATGACCAGGAGACCTCAAATGGATTCGACCCTCGCAGCGACCAGCTCCCCCGGCGCCGCCAACCGCAAGTGGTGGACGCTCGGCGCGGTCTGCGTCGCCACCTTCATGCTTCTGCTCGACATCACCGTGGTCAACACGGCGCTGCCCGCGATCCAGAAGGACCTCGGCGGCAGCTTCACCGACCTGCAGTGGGTGATCGACGCCTACGCCCTCTCGCTCGCCGCGCTGGTGCTGACCGCCGGCTCGCTCGCCGACCGGCTCGGCCGTCGCCGCGTCTTCGCGATCGGCCTCGGCATCTTCTCCGTCGCCTCGCTGCTCTGCGCGCTGGCGCCGGACCCGACGTTCCTCAACCTCGCCCGCGGCCTGCAGGGCGTCGGCGGCGCGGTGATGTTCGCCGTCTCACTGGCGCTGGTCGCCCAGGAGTTCCCCAGCGGCCCCGAACGCGGGATGGCGATGGGGATCTACGGCGGCACGATCGGGATCGCGGTCGCGGTCGGCCCGCTGGTCGGCGGCGTCCTCACCGACAGCCTCGGCTGGCAGTCGGTCTTCCTCCTCAACGTGCCGATCGGGCTGGCGGCGATCGCCGTCACCTACTGGAAGGTCGCCGAGTCCCGCGACCCGAACGCGACCCGGATCGACTGGGGCGGGCTCGTCACTTTCTCCAGCGCCCTCTTCCTCCTCGTGCTGGCGCTGGTGCGCGGCAACGACGAGGGCTGGGGCAGCGCCCTGATCGTCGGGCTCTTCGCCGCCGCGGCGGTGCTGCTGGCGGCGTTCTTCGCGATCGAGCGCCGCGTCGAGCAACCGATGCTCCCGCTTGGCTTCTTCCGCCGCCGCGCCTTCACCGGCGTCCAGCTGGCGGCCTTCGCGGTCTCCGGCTCGATGTTCGCGCTCTTCCTCTACCTGACGCTCTACCTGCAGAGCTTCCTCGGCCTCTCACCGATCGAAGCCGGCCTCCGCTACCTGCCGATCACCGTCGCTTCGTTCGTCGTCGCGCCGCTCTCCGGCATGGCGTTGGCGCGGGTCAAAGCCCGCTACCTGATGGCGGCCGGGCTGGCGCTGACGGGGCTCGGGCTGCTGCTGATGTCCGGTCTGCAGCTGGACTCGGAGTGGACCGCGCTGCTGCTCGGCTTCCTCATCAGCGGCATCGGCGTCGGGCTGCTGAACCCGGTGATCGCCGACGTCGCGCTCAGCGTCGTGCCGAAAGAGCAGAGCGGGATGGCCGCCGGGATCAACGACACCTTCCGCCAGGTCGGAATCGCGGTCGGGATCGCCACCTGGGGCGCGATCTTCCTCGGCGCCGGCGCCTCGAAGACGCAGGAGGTGGCGGGCGGCTCGCTCGACGGCGAGCAGGCGCGGAACCTGGTCGAGGCGACCTCGTCCGGAGCGCTGCCGCAGGCGGTCTCCGGGCTGCCGGCCGGGGCCCAGGACGCGGCACGGAACGCGGCCGAACAGGGGTTCATCCACGGGCTGAACGAGATCCTCGTGCTCGGGGCGCTGCTCTCCTTCGCCGGGGCGGTGCTAGCGCTCTGGCTAGTCCGGGAGTCCGACATCGAGCGGGAGACGCTGGTCGACACCGCGTTCGAGGCCGAAGTGGAGCCGGCCAAGGCGTAGTGATGTGGGGTCGGGATGCCCTCGCCAGACACATCTCGCCAATGGCTCGATGTTGAGTGTCTGGAGAGGGCATCCCGACCCCACCCCCCACAGGATGCGATGATCTTGTCGATGCGGCGCCTTGCTTTTCTGCTCCTGCTGACCGCCGCTTTGGCGGCACCGGCTGTCGCCTCAGCTGCGGAACGCACGGTGAGCGTCAATGCCACTGTCGAACGGCAGGTTCCGAACGACGCTGCCGAAGTTCATTTCGCGGTGAGCAAGGAACGGCCGGGACGGGCTGCGGCACTGCGGGTTGTTGCTCTCAGGGTGAAGGCGGTGATTGCGGCTTCGCAGGGGATTGCCGGGGTTGGGGCTGGTGACGTGACTACGGGCTCGATTTCGGTGCGCCGGGTTGAGCGTGGGAAGAAGCCTGTCTATCGGGCCAGCGAGGGGGTCGCTGTCGTCACCCACCAGCCGGAGGCTGCGGGAGAGCTTGTGGGCGCTGGGGTTGCTGCGGGCGCGACGAGCACTCGGGGGCCCAGGTTCTTCGTTGGCGATCGGGAAGCTGCTTATAACGCTGCCCTAGTCGAAGCCCTGGAGAAGGCGAAAGCGAAGGCTGAGTTGCTGGCGGCTGCCGCGGGCGCCACGCTCGGGCCGGCGATCACGATCGTCGAGGGCGGCGGGGTTACTTTCTCCGGCCCGCAGGCTTCCGAGCCCGCAGCGGGCAAGGACGGCGCTCCCGCCCCACCGGTGAAGCCCGGCAAGTCGACCGTCGAAGCGACGGTCGCGGCGACCTTCGCGCTGGAATAGCCCGCGATGAGGCTGCTGACCTTCGACGCGGGCGACGGGCCTCGGGCGGGATTGCTCGAGGACGGCAAGGCCGTCGATGCCTGGGCGCTCTTGGGCGAGCCGCACCGGGGGAGCCTCAAGGAGCTGATCGCGCACGGGCGAGCCGACGACCTTCGCGATCGCTTGGGAGACACCGGCGCTCCCTCCCACCCGCTCTCGGCCGTCGAGCTGCTGCCGCCGATCCCGGACCCCGAGAAGATCGTCTGCATCGGGCTCAACTACCGCAAGCACGCGGTCGAGGTTGGCGTCGACGTCGACGCGCTGCCGGAGACGCCGACGATCTTCGCCAAGTACCGCAACGCGCTGGTCCCCGACGGGGCGACGGTGAAGGTGCCGACCGCGAAGACCGACTTCGAGGCCGAGGTGGTGTTCGTCGTCGGCAAGCGGGCGAAGGACGTCGCCGAGGCCGACGCGCTCGAGTACGTCGCCGGCTACACGCTGCTGAACGACCTCTCGGCCCGCGACCTCCAGGGCGCCACGCCGCAGTGGATGCCGGGCAAGGTCTTCGACGGCTCGGCGCCGTGCGGTCCCTACCTGGTGACGCCCGACGAGGCGGGCCCGCACGACGAGATCGGGATCGGCCTCACCCTCAACGGCGAGGAGATGCAGAGCGGCGCCACCGACGACCTGATTTTCAGCGTCCCGCAGCTGGTCGCCCAGCTCTCCAAGCTGATGACTCTCGAGCCCGGCGACGTCGTCTCCACCGGCACCCCGGAGGGCGTCGGCATGGGACGCAAGCCGCGTGTCTGGCTCGCCGACGGCGACGAGATCGTGATCACCTCGCCGAACCTCGGCCGGCTGACGACGCGGATCAGCGCCTGACCACTTATTCGTCTGTTCCTTATCTGTGAATAGGACGGATAAGGAACAGACGAACTAGCGGGATCCCTGGCCGGGCGG
>DATIOC010000035.1:0-3850 GCA_035473555.1 Solirubrobacterales bacterium | reverse complement strand
TACTCGATCGGCAGCGGGAACTCCTTCGCCGCCATGAACATCACCGAGTCCTTGCCGAGCTGGGTCAGGACCTGGTGCAGGCCGAGGAGCGAGCCGAGGGCGTCGCCGTCGGGCCCCTCGTGGGCGGTCAGCAGGAAGCGGTCGCGGGCGCGCAGCTCGGCGCCGACGCGCTCGAGGTCGGAGGTCGCGATCTCGGGGGCCGAGCTCACTCCTCCTCGCCCTCCTCCAGCAGCTCGGAGATCCGGGCCCCTTTTTCGATCGTGTCGTCGTAGTGGAAGGTCAGGGTCGGGGTCCGCTTCATCCGCGTCTCGGCCGCGATCCGCGACTGGATAACGCCGTGGGAGGAGCGCAGCCCCTCCAGCGTCGCCGCCCGCTCGTCCTCGTCGCCGAGCACGCTGACGTACACCTTGGCGGTGCGCAGGTCGGGGCTGGTCTCGACGGAGGTCACGGTCACGAAGCCGATACGAGGATCGCTCAATTCGGTTGATACTGCCGCCCCCACGACCTCGCGGAGCACCTCGTTGATGCGCCGCATGCGGGAACCGGCCATGCTACTCCAGGGTCTGCTCGACCTGTTTCGTCTGGAAGAACTCGAGCACGTCGTCTTCCTTGACGTCGGCGTAGCCCTCGAGGACGATGCCGCACTCCTGGCCCTCTTCGACTTCCTGGACGTTGTCTTTGAAGCGACGCAGAGAGCCGAGCTGCCCGGTCCAGATCACCGTGCCCTCGCGGATCAGGCGGACGCTGGCGGTGCGTACCGCCTTGCCCTCGGCGACGATGCAGCCGGCGATGCGTCCGACCTTCGAGGCTTTGAAGGTCTGTTTGACCAGCGCCTCGCCGATCGTCTCCTCGACCTCGAGCGCGTCGAGCAGGCCCTCCATCGCGTTGCGCAGGTCTTCGGTGATTTTGTAGATGACCGAGTAGGTGCGGACGTCGACGCCCTCCCGCGCGGCGGCGCGTTTGGCGTCGAGCAGCGGCCGCACGTTGAAGCCGATGATGATCGCGTCGGAGGCCGAGGCCAGCATCACGTCGGACTCGTTGATGCCGCCGGTCTGCGAGTGGATGATGTTCATCGACACCCGTTCCTGCGGCACCTTCGCGAGCTCGTCCTGGAGCGCCTCCAGGGAACCGGCGACGTCGGCCTTGAGGACGATGTTGAGCTCCTTGATTTCGCCCTCCTGGGCGCGGGCGAAGACCTCGTCGAGGCTGACCTTGCGGCCTTGGCGGCGGGCCAGCGCCTCGGTTTTCAGCCGGTGGGCGCGCTCTCCGGCCATCTGGCGGGCCTGGCGGTCGCCCTCGACCGTCTGCACGAACTCGCCGGCGTCGGCGACCCCGTCGAAGCCGAGCACCTCGACCGGCATCCCGGGTCCCGCCTCCTCGACGGCTTTGCCGGTGAAGTCCTGCATCGCGCGGACGCGCCCCCACTGGGGGCCGGCGACCAGCGAGTCGCCGACGCGCAGGGTGCCGCGGGCGACGAGGACGGTGACGACCGGGCCGCGGCCGGGGTCGAGCTGGGACTCGATCACGTGCCCGGAGGCGGTCGTGTTCGGGTTGGCCGCGAGCTCCTCCAACTCGGTGACCAGGAGGATCATGTCGAGCAGGTTGTCGAGGCCCTCCCGGGTCTTGGCCGAGACCTCGCAGAAGACGGTGTCGCCCCCCCACTCCTCGGGGCTGATTTCCATCTGGGCGAGCTCGCCGCGGACCTTTTCCGGGTTGGCGCCCTCTTTGTCGATCTTGTTGACGGCGATCAGCATCGGCACGTCGGCGGCGCGGGCGTGGTCGATCGCCTCTTTGGTCTGCGGCATGACGCCGTCGTCGGCGGCGACGACCACGACGACCACGTCGGTCACCTTGGCGCCGCGGGCACGCATCGCCGTGAAGGCGGCGTGGCCCGGGGTGTCGAGGAAGGTGATCGTCTTCTCGTCGTGGTGGACCTGGTAGGCGCCGATGTGCTGGGTGATGCCGCCGGCCTCGCCGGCGGCGACCTCGGTCTCGCGGATCGCGTCCAGGAGCGAGGTCTTGCCGTGGTCGACGTGCCCCATGATCGTCACCACCGGCGGGCGGTCGACGAGGTCCTCGTCGGCGTCGGAGAACTCGGGCTCCTCGGGCTCCTCGTCGGCGGCGTGGAGGATCTCCACCTTGCGGTCGTACTCGTCGGCGATCGCCTTCACCGAGTCGTCGGTGAGGGTCTGCGTCAGGGTCGCCATCTCACCCATCATCATCAGTTTTTTGATCACCTCGGCCGGGGCGAGGCCCATCGATTCGGCGACCTCGCGCACGGTCGCGCCGGAGTTGACCTTGACTGCATCGGGCTCGGCCGGCGTCGCCGGACCCAGCGGCGGCTCCTCGAGCAGTGGCCGGCGGCGGCGACCGCCTCGGCGGCGCGGCGGGCGCTGCGGTGGGGGTCCGCCGCCCTGCTCGCGGCGGGAGGCCTGGGAGTCGATCACGACCCGGCGTTTTTTCGAAGCGGCACCGCCGCCTCCGCCGCCGCCCTGCTGGGCACCTGCGGCACGCACGGGTTTGGTCGAAGTGTTGGGTTTCTTCGGCGCTGCGGCTGGAGCCGGCTGGGCGGGAGCGGGTTTTGCGGCCTCGGTCGCTTTCGGCGCTGCCGGTTTGGCGGCCTGCGGGGCCGGCGCTTTCTTCGCCTCGGCGCCGCCGTTGCCCTTCGCCGCCGCGATCGCCTTCAGCGCATCGGCCTCCTCGACGCTCGAGGCGGCGGCTTTCGCCTCCACTCCGGCGGCTTTGAGCGCGGCAAGCAGCTCTTTCGAGCTGACGCCCTGCGCTTTCGCGATCTCGTGAACCCGTTTCTTTGCCACTAAGCCTGCTCCGCCTCCTCGGCGACCGGCTCCGCCGCTTCGTCGTCCTCGCCGAGGGTCTCGCCCTCGACCTCCTCGGCTTCGGTCGCCTCCTGCTGGATGTCCTCTTCGATGGCCTCCTCGGTGGCGACTTCGTCCTCGCTCGCCTCGGCCGGGGCCTCGTCGGACTCCTCGACCTCGTCGGTCGGCTCGACGAATTCGCTCTCGGCCCGGGCGACGATCTCGGTGACCTGGCCTTCGTCGGCGTCGGGGTCGGCGAGGATCGCCACCTCGGCCTCGGAGAGGTTGGCGAGGATCGCGGTCTGGCTGGTCGCGAAGCGCGAGAGCGCCTGGTGCGGCTCGAGGCCGCAGTAGGTCGAGCCGGGGATCGCGGCGTTGGGGCAGCGTCGCCCGTTCGAGAGGACCGCCATGCAACGGCCGTCGAAGTTTTCTTCTCCCTCGACCTCGACGTCGTGTTCTTCGGAGGCGAACTCGGTCTCGGACTTGATGTCGACGCGCCAGCCGGTCAGGCGGGCGGCGAGGCGGGCGTTCTGGCCGTCGCGGCCGATCGCCAGCGAGAGCTGGTCGTCGGGGACGATCACGGTCGCCTGGCGCTCCTCGTCGTCGACGATCACCTCGCGGACGCGGGCTGGCGAGAGGGCTTTGGCGACGAAGCGGGCGGGCTCGTCGTTGTGGGGAATGATGTCGATCTTCTCGCCGCGCAGCTCGGAGACGACCATCCGCACGCGTGAGCCGCGGGGGCCGACGCAGGCGCCGACCGGGTCGACCCCGTCGGCGTGGGAGACGACGGCGATCTTCGAGCGGTAGCCGGGCTCGCGGGCGACGCCGACGATCTCGACCAGCTTGTCGGCGATCTCCGGCACCTCGAGCTCGAACAGGCTTTTGATCAGCTCCGGGCTGCGCCGGGAGACGACGATCGCCGGCCCTTTGGTCGAGTCGGAGACGTCGGTGATCACGGCCTTGACCCGCATCCCGTGGTCGTAGCGCTCGTTGTAGACCTGCTCGGACTTCGGCAGCAGCGCCTCGACCCGCTC